>NZ_CP059297.1:1603637-1962275 GCF_017795885.1 Brevundimonas sp. AJA228-03
TCCAGGGCGCGCCAGGCCTCTGCGACGACGGTGTCGGCCGGCGTTCGGACGGGGGGAGGCGGATCCTCGGCGACGATGTCGTCGCGCCTTCCGCTCAGGCGGCGGGACAGATCGACCGGCGGCAGGTCCGAGCCGGTCCGACGAAGGAAGATGCGCGTCGCCTGCTGCGCCTGTTTCAGCAGCTCCAGCGCGATGTTGGCGAAAGGCAGGGCATCCTCGGGTCGGCCCTGACGCAGGGCGCGCTCGGAGCTCCACATCGCATTCAGCATCTGGCTGAGCGTCGAGCGGGTACCGGGGTCGAACAGGGTGGCGGCGTCGCCCTCGTCATGGGCATGGCCGAAGGCGTGCAGGACGTCCTCCGCGTGGCCGATGCCGGAGGGGGCCGTGTCGCCCTCCTGGTGGCCTTCGTGGTCGGGGTGGTCGTCAGGGCGCTCGAACCTTGATGCCGCAGGCGCATCGTTTGTCGGCAGGGCAGGCGCAGGCGGGGCGTCACTGGTGGGCAGGGCGATGCCGCCGGTCGAGCCGCCGACCTCGTTCTCTCCGCCCATGAACTGGCTGTAGCGGTTGCGCAGACGGGCCTGATCGTTGCCGATGGCGTCCGAGCGGCTGACGAACCTTGCCGGATCCAGCCGGGGCCGTTCGGCGATCAGGGCTTCCATGTCGATGATGATCTGGCGCTGGCTGGCGAAATAGACGGGCAGGACGGGGGCGGCCATGCTGTCCAGGCCGTCGGCCAGACCCAGGTCGGTCGGCCAGCGCAGGATCACGCTGGGCCCCTCGACAATATGGCGTTCGGGGGCGCGGTTGTCGCTGACTACCAGCTGGACGATCAGGTCGCTGCCGGGGGCCATCCCCTCGCGGGCCAGGTCCAGGGTCGTGGAAAAGCGGCGTCGGCGCGCCTCGCCCGTGGCGGTCAGCGCGGTCGATCGCTGTTCGAAGGTGATGGTCTCGCCGTCGCCCCTGGTCACGGTGATCCTGAGGGTGGCGGTGTCGAGCACGCCATAGTCGTCGCTGACCTCGAACACCGGGGTCCAGCGGGCCTGGCCGGGGGTGACGAGCAGAAGCTGGCGATCGGGCTCGATCAGCTGGACCACGGGGGCGACATCGGCGACGGCGTCGAGCCGGTGCAGGCGCTGGCGGGGCAGGCCCTCTGCCGCGATGCGATACAGGGTCGGTCGGTCGACCGGGCGGCTGCCCGTCCATCGAGAGCCGTCGCGCAGCAGCGGCGTTGCGCGCCCATCCGGCACATCGACGCGGGCCGTTGTCGGCTGGGGGGCGAAATCGACGATCCATTCGACGCGCGAGCCTTCGGGCACGCTGGCGTCCAGGGCGGTCTGCTCGCGGACCGGCAGGCCGGTGTAGGCGGGGGGCGTGATCCTGAGGCGCACGGCGGTGATCGCGGGGGGGCCTGCAGCGCCGGGCGCGGGCGGGCCATCGGTTGTCGTGCGGGCGCTCGAGCCGGGCGCGGGCCAGACCAGGATGAACGTAGTCAGGACCGCCGCCGCGGCCCCGCTCGCGGCGATCGGACGAAGCGACCACGCGGGGCGCAAATCGACCGCGCGGGCGTCGCCGATGCGGCCTTCAATGCGGGCGCGCTGGAGGCCTGCGAGACCGGGCAGGTCGTCGCGGTCGCGGAACAGCAGGGCCGAGCTGTCCTCGAAGCCTGGCAGGCGGGCGTCCAGCGCGCCGATCAGCCAGTCCCGGTCCAGCCGCCGGGCGCGGCCGATGGCGAAGACCGAAAGGACGCCCAGGCCGAAAACACCCGCCGCGATCAGCCCCGCGAGGCCGAACAGTCGCCAGCCGAGCGCGGACGCGACGCCGACGGCGGGCAGGCCGATGGCCAGGGTGTCGGCGACGCTCCGCCACTGGGCCTCGCGCTGGCGGTCCAGAAGCACACGGACAGCAGTCATGGCGCGACCGCCCTTTGCCGCCGGGTGGCCATCCATCGCTCGGAGGCGAAGGCGGCAGCGATCAGCAGGGCCAGCCACGGACGCAGGTCCAGCGGCGGCGGGTCGTAGGGCACCGCTCCGGTCAGGGGCGTCCAGGCGGCGGCCGCGACGCGAGCCGGGGTCGGTGTGGGTCGCAGCATCGCCTGAAGGGCATCGGGGAAGGAGGCCTCGACCAGACCCGGGATGGAGGCCGGCTCCAGGGGACGGGTCAGGCGGACGACGCGGCCACGCCCCAGGGCTCCGGCGAGCGCGAGCGGTGCGCCGGTCGCGTCGCGCCAGACGGGCGTGGTTTCGCCCTCGACCGGAACAGCGGCGTCGACGGCCGCGAGAATGGTCCCGCCGTCGCGAACCCAGGTGACGATCCGGTCGGGAATCGGACCCGGCGCCAGCCAGACGAGGGCACGGGTGTTGCGTCCGAGGGGCTGATCCGTCGTTGCGGCCTCGAAATCCGGCCGGGCGTCGGCCGTCGTCCAGGCCGTGGCGGCGGCCCGGAAATAGCGGACGGCCCCCTCGGTCCCTGGCGAATAGCGGACCGACAGGGCCAGCGGCGGGACCGGTGCCGGTGTCGCGGTTGCGGTCGCCTCCGGCCCGACGCGCCAGTCGACACGGCGGGACAGTCTGGGCCGTTCGGTATCGACGTCGTCCAGGGTTGCGGGCACGACGATCGCGAGCGGGGTCTGCGGCGGCAGCTCCGCGTCGAGCTGCCGGATCTGGCTGGCGATGTCCGGACCGGCACGAGGGGCGGGGCTGCCGACGGCGGGAAATCCGGGCGCGAGCCAGACCCGTCGTTCCTCACGGTCCGTCAGCGAGGCGAGGGTGGCGGCATCGACGCCGGGCGCAATCGCGACGACCGGTCGGCTGTCCCCGGCGTTCCACAGCACCGGGCGGGCCAGCCAGACGGCCAGCAGGGTCAACAGCAGCAGACGGACGGCCAGCAGCCAGCGCTCGTCGACGGTCACGCTGCGCCGGGGGTTCGGACGAGCCTCGAGCCAGCGCAGGGCGGCGAACGCGATCGTCCGGGTCTCGGTCTTCCGGGCGATGTGGATGACGACCGGAATCGCCAGGGCCAGCAGGGCCAGCAGGCCGAGGGGGGCCAGAAGGGCGGGGCTCATGCGCGGCCTGCGCTTCGGAACAGGGTGCGGATCGGGACGTCGGCGCTCTCGTCGGTGAAATGCTCGACGTGGCGGATGCCGCGCGCCTCAAGCCGGGCAGACAGGGTGGCGCGGGCGTCGGCGAAGCGGGCGTTGAAGTCCTGACGCAGGGCGCGGCCGTCGCCCACGATCTCCCGGCCGGTCTCGGGGTCGTGGAAGCGATAGCCATGAGCGAAGGGAAAATCGCGCTCGTCGGCGGTCAGGACCTGGAACAGGGCGACGTCGCGGCCCGACATGGCGAGGCGTTCGGCAGTGGCGATGCAGGCCTCGTCGAAGCCGTCGCTGACCAGCAGGATCAGGTCGTTGCGACCTATCTGCTCGCCAAAGACCGGGACGTCCCGTTCCCACCGGGCGATGCCCTCGGGCTGAATCGGGGCCAGCGTCAGCAGCAGCCGGTCGCGGTGACGCCCGCCGCCGCCGGGCGCGATGACGAGGGGGCCATCCGCTGCCTCCACGATCAGACCGAAGCGGTCGCCCTGATACAGAGCGATCTCGACCAGGCTGGCGACGAGACGGCGCGCGGCATCGAAGCGGGACCAGTCGGGGCGGGCCAGATCGACCTGGCCCATGGAGGCGCTGGCGTCGAGGACGAACCAGACGGCGATCGGGCTTTCGCGCTCGGCGTCGCGGACGAAGAATTTGTCGGACCGGGCATAGAGCTTCCAGTCGATGCCGCGCAGGTCGTCACCGCGCTCATAGGCCCGGTACTGGGCGAACTCCAGGCCACCGCCGCGGTTGCGGCTGTCGTGCATCCCCGCGCTGGCCAGCGCCGCCGCGCGCCGCGGGACGATGGACAGGGCGCGAAGGCGCGTCCGCAGTTCGGGAGGCAGGTCCAGCGGCGACATGGCCGTCGTCAGTCCGGACGGGGCGGGGGCAGGGCGGCCAGCAGGGCGGCGACGACGTCGTCGGCCGTCTTTCGCTCCGCCTCGGCGGCGAAGGACAGCAGGATGCGGTGGCGAAGCACCGGAGCGGCCAGGGCCACGACGTCCTCCCGCGTCGCCGCCAGACGGCCGTTCAGCAGGGCCCGGGCCTTGGCGGCCAGCACCAGCGCCTGACCGGCGCGGGGACCGGCCCCCCAGCGGACATAGTCCTGGATGGCCTTGGGCGCGTCGGCGGACGGGCGGGTCGCGCGGACCAGGGCGGTGATCCATGTCAGCAGGGCCTCGCCCACATAGATCTGACGCACCCAGCCCTGCAGGGCGACGACGTCGGCTCCGGTCATCACCTGGGGCACGGTACCGTCGGCGCCGCCGGTCGTCTGGACCAGGATGGCGCGTTCCTCGTCGGCGGTCGGATAACCGACGCGGATGTTGAGCAGGAACCGGTCCAGCTGGGCTTCGGGCAGGGGATAGGTCCCGGCCTGTTCAAGCGGGTTCTGGGTCGCCAGCACGAAGAACGGTTCGTTCAGCCGGTGGGTCACCCCGGCGTAGCTGACGGTGTGTTCCTGCATGGCCTCCAGCAGGGCGGCCTGGGTCTTGGGCGGCGTGCGGTTCAGTTCGTCGGCGAGGAACAGGTTGGTGAAGACCGGGCCGGGCTGAAACCTGAACGACCGGTGGCCGGTGCCGTGGTCCTCTTCCAGCACCTCGGTTCCGAGGATGTCGGACGGCATCAGGTCCGGGGTGAACTGGACGCGGCGAAACTCGAGCGCCAGGGCCTGACCCAGGGTGCGGACCAGCAGGGTCTTGCCCAGCCCCGGCACGCCCTCGATCAGGCAGTGACCGCCTGCCAGCAGGCCGATCAGCAGCTGCTCGACGACCTCGGTCTGGCCGACGATGGCCTGGCCGATCGCGGCCTTCAGCTTGCCGAGTTGGCCGAGACGGGCGTCGATTTCGGATAGGGTCGGCGTGGTCATACAGGCTCCGGGGAGGAGAAGAGGCGGGTCATGCGGTCAGGGCGTAGATGACGATGTTGACCGCGAATTTCGTATTGTCTTCGGCGAGGAAGCGCTTGTTGCGCCAGTCATAATCCCACTCGCAGCCATAGTCCTTGTTGGAATAGAGCAGGCCGAGGCGACCCCCGATCTCGATACCCTTCAGATAGTCGTGCACCAGGTCGTCGCCCCAGCCATTCAGTTCGAAACTGGTCGCGGGCGGGCCGTCCTCGAAGCGGAAGAAGCTGCGATAGATCCCGTGGTCGTCGGGCAGTTTCTTCAGAGCGTCCTCACCGAAGATCGAGCGCATCTGGCGTTCGAACGAGGTGGCGAACAGGCCGTCGATGTCGTGGTTGCAGTCATCGACGAAGACGAAGCCGCCGTTGCGAACATAGCGTTCGAAGTTCCTGGCCTCGGCCGCGTTGAACTCCACCAGCTTGTGACCGGCCAGGTAGCAGAAGGGCGCGGTCAGCATGGCGGGGTCGGCCAGGTCGATCACCCGCTCTTCCGGATCGACCCGCAGATTGGTGTAGTCGACCAGCGAGGTCAGCAGATTGGCGGGCATTCGCTGATCCACGTCCCAGTCGCCGGAATCGTAGCGCAGACGCGTGAACCAGAAATCGTAGGTTGCCTGGGCGCCGGCTGACCGGGGGAGTCCCGTGAGCATGGCCCCAAAGCCACCGCCGATCAGCAGCTTGAGACAGTCGGCGCGTGTCATGCTCGAACCCGACACGCGCCTTGATCCGGGATCAGACTGCGTCGGACAGCGACGTGAAGGTGAAGTCGCGCAGGCGCATCGGAGGGATCATCATGGAGCCGCCTTCATCGGCCTTGACCCGGACCGAGCGGCCCAGTTCGTCGATATTGTTCAGCATGATGACGGGTGACTCATTGAAGCGGAAGTTCTTCAGCGGATACTTCAGCTCGCCGTTCTCGATGTAGAAGGTGCCGTCGCGGGTCAGACCGGTCAGCAGCACGGTCTGGGGGTCCACCATGCGGATGTACCAGGTGCGGGTGACCAGCACGCCGCGCTCTGTCTCGCGCACCAGGTCGGAGGTCGACTTGGTGCCGCCTTCCATGATGGTGTTGCCGGGTTGCGCCCGTTGCGGCACGCCCTGCTTTTCGGCCCAGTAACGCGAGTACTGCAGGCTGCGGACGATACCGTTCTCGATGATGTTGACGCGTCCGCGCGGCAGGCCGTCGCCGTCCCAGGGCAGGGCGGGGGACTCGGCATAGGCAGGGTCGGAGTAGACGTTGACGCGCGGATCGAAGACCTGCTCGCCGATCTTGTTGCCGCCGCCGGCCTTCGACAGGAAGCTGCGCCCCTCGTCGGCCGAACGGGCGTCGAAGAAGTTGAACATGAAGGAGATCAGGCCCGCGGCCGCCGCAGGTTCCAGGATCACCGTATACTTGCCCGGCTCCAGGGCCTGGGCCTCGGCCGAGGCGCTGGCCTTGCGCATGGCGATCTGGATGTCGTTGTCGACGTTGAAGCGGCTGGCGTCCTGCAGGTTGCGTCCGACCCAGCCGGAGCCGCGCCCGTCCTCGGTCCGCACCGTGCAGGTGTAATCCATGCTGGTCGAGCGCTGATAACCAAAGGCTCCGTTCGAGTTGGCGAAGGCGGTGAAGCTCTGATTGTCGTTCAGGAAGCCGGCGGCGATCAGGTTCTGGCTTTTGCAAGGCTCGATCGAGGCGCGGGCGACCTCGGCGCGGTTCTCGGGCGTGATGGCCGCCGTCGCCGCCGTGAAGGTGTCCGTCGGCGTGTAGGTCTGGGGTCCGACCGCAGGCATGAACTCCGGGTTCTCGGGCGCCAGCCGGGCCAGATCTTCGGCCCGCTTCACCACCCGGGCAAGGGCGTCGTCGGAGAACTCGTTGATCGAGGCCGTGCCGACGCGCTTTCCGAAGGCGACCTGGACGCCCAGCTCGGTGTTGGTGATGACCCCGCTGGTCGAGACGTTGTTCAGGGCGAAGCGAATGTTGCCGTCGATTGTGCCGTCCAGCTGGGCGGTGCATTCGTCGGCGGTCGACAGCGCGATCACCTTGTCGAGGATCGTCCTGGCCTCGGCTTCCGTCATGATGCTCATCTGAGTTTTTCCCTAAAGCCGATCAGCCGAGCGAACGGGCGGTGTTGATGACGTTGATCTTGTCGAAGCGGGTGGTCGATGAGCCGTGGCTGACGGCCGAGACCTGGCTGGGCTGGCCCTTGCCGTCGAAGAAGGAGCCGAACATCCGGTAGTCGCTCTGGTCGCAGATGGCCGAGCAGGCGTTCCAGAATTCGGGCGTGCGCATCTGATAGGCCACGTCCTCCAGCGGCCGGGTGACCTCGCCGTTCTTGATCTCGTAGAACAGGGTGCCGCCGAACTGGGCGTTGTAGCGCTGCTGGTCGATCGAGAAGGACCCGCGACCCAGGATGTAGATGCCGTTCTCGACGTTCGAGATCATGTCCTTGCGGGTCATGGGCCGGGTGCCGGGTTTCAGCGAGATGTTGGCCATGCGCTGGAACTGCACCGTCGACCAGCTGTCGGCATAGGAGCAGCCGTCCGAGGCGGTCTTGCCCAGGATGTGCGCCTGATCCCGCGTCGCCTGATAGTCGACCAGCTTGCCGTCCTTGATGAGATCCCACTGTTTGGTCTTGACGCCCTCGTCGTCGTATTCGACCGCGCCGAGGCTGCCGGGCTGGGTCTTGTCGGCGAACAGGTTGACGATCTCCGAGCCGTACTGGAAGCGGGCCTCGCGCTTGTCGAGGGTGGCGAAGCTGGTGCCGGCGTAGTTGGCCTCATAGCCCAGCACGCGGTCGAGCTCGAGCGGGTGGCCGACCGACTCGTGGATGGTCAGGCCCAGGTGGTCGGGGTCCAGCACCAGGTCGTACTGGCCCGGCTCCACCGACTTGGCGGTCAGCTTTTCCCGGGCCTGGCGCGCGGCGGCAATGGCGTCTTCCTTCATGTCGTAGGACATGCCGTAGCTGATGACGCCGGGGGCGGACTCCAGCTTGTCCTCCGGCCGTCCGTCCAGATATTCATAGCCGAGGCCCATCGGAGCCGACAGGCCCTGACGCGAGCGGAACTTGCCGGTCGACTGGTCGATGACCGTGACCCCCATCGGTGCCCAGATGCGGTGCACGTCCTGATCGATGTAGGAGCCGTCCGAGCTGGCGAAATATTTCTGCTCGTTGACCAGGAACAGCTGCGAATTGACGAAGTTGGCACCGGCCGCCATCGCCGCGGCGTTCACGCCCAGCAGCAGCTCGACCTTCTCCTCGATCGGCACTTCCATGGCGTTGCGGCGGATCGGCGTCCTCCAGCTGACCTCGCCGACGCCGGGTGTCGGAGCCAGCTGGACCGGCCGGGTCTGGTTCTTCGCATTCGCCCTGGCGATGGCGGTGGCCAGACGGGCGGCGTCCGCGACGGCCTCGGGCGTCATGTCATTGGTGGCGGCGAAGCCCCAGGCTCCGTCGGCGATGACCCGGACGCCCGTGCCGGTCGACTCGGTGTTGACGATGTTCTGGACGTTGGCCTCGCGGGTGATGACGAACTGGCGCAGATAGCGGCCGACCCGCACGTCGCAGTAGCTGGCTCCGGCGGCGGACGCGGCGCTGAGGCCTGCATCGGCCAGCCGCTTCTTGACAGCGACGTCGATGGTCTCGACCAGCTGCGAGGCGGCGATGGCGCGACCCGCGAACCCGGGCAGCAGCAGGCCACCCGCACCGATGCCGCACGCGGCGAGGAACGAACGTCTATCCAAGGCTTCTCTCCACCGACAATGCGCCCCCGCGGACGACGACCAAGGCAGGCGACCGTGCTGGACGAAGGCCACGCACTGGTCGCGAAGTCGTCATCTTTGACGCGGGATCACGGGGCGTCAAACCGATGAATCATTAAACTCACGACAGATTCAGGGGGGCCGACCTGGCGCGGGTCTCTCCTCTGCCGGGGCGCGCCCTGGCTTCTAGGTCGCGGATTCCAAAGCGACGGCCTTCATCGAGATGGCGGGGTCCGTCAGCTTGCCGACATCGACGCTCGTTCGACGTCCGATCAGCTGTTTGCCGGCCATGAACTCCGGCGGCGCACTGACGGCCTCGACGCAGACGATCCGGTCGCCGCTGAGGTGGAAGACGGCGAAGCGGCCGGTCGCCGGTTCGCCACGGACAACGGTGCTGTCGGCCTCGTTCGGCAGGCCTGCGATCTGCAGCTTCACGTCGTACTGATCGGACCAGAACCAGGGCACCTCCGGCGCGGCCTGGGGACGACCGACGATGGCGTTGGCGGCCTGACGGGCCTGTTCGAGGGCGTTTGGGACGCTTTCCAGCCGCAGGGTGAGGCCGTGAACGGGGATGGGCCGGACGGTGACGTCGCCGATGGCATAGATGTGCGGGTCGGAGGTGCGGGCGGTCTCGTCGACGACGATGCCGCCGGACCCGGCCGGATCGCAGGCGAGCCCGGCCGCACGCGCCAGACCGTCGTTGGCCACGGCCCCGACGCCGACCAGCACCACGTCTGCTTCCACCAGACTGCCGTCCGCCAGACGCACGCCGCCGTCCTCGAAGCCCGCGACCTCGACGTTCAGCCGGATATCGACGCCCTCGGCGCGGTGACGGTCGGTGAAGAAGGCCGACAAGGGCCCGGAGGCGACGCGTTTCAGCACCCGGTCGAGCCGTTCCAGCAGGACGACGTCGGTCCCCAACGATCGGGCGGATGCCGCCGCTTCCAGCCCGACATAGCCGCCGCCGACGATGACCAGCCTGCGGCCGGGACCAAGCCGGCCTTTCAGGCGTTCGGCATCGGCCAGGGTGCGCAGTTCGATCAGTTCGGGTCTGTCCGCCCCGGGGATCGGCAGGCGGCGGCCGGTCGAGCCGGTGGCCAGGATCAGGGCGTCGTAAGCCTCCGCACGACCGTCCGAGAGGGTCACGGTCCGCTCGGCCGGTGAGAGGGCGGTGACCACGACGCCGGTCCGAAGGTCGATGCCCTGTTCGGCGTAATAGTTTTCGGGGCGCAGCAGCAGGGACTCAAGGTCCGCCGCGCCCTTCAGCCAGGCCTTGGACAGGGGCGGGCGCTGGTACGGGGGGACGGGCTCCTCGCCCAGCAGGACGATCTCACCCTCGAAGGCGGAGGCCTTGAGCAGGGATGCGGCGGACCCGCCCGCGTGACCGGCCCCGACGATGACGACCTTCATGATGGTGCCCTATTCCGCGTCCGGCTGCAGGTCGGGGTGGGTTTCGGCGAAGGCGGGCAGGGCCAGGCAGGCCGCCTCGATCGCGGCGAGCCGAGGCCAGCGCAGCGCGACTCCAAAGCGGCGCGCATTGGCCATCTGCGGCACCAGACAGATGTCGGCGAGCGTCGGCGTGTCCCCGAACGCATGGGGTCCGGACTGACCGGCGGCGAGCGTCTCGAGCGCGTCGAAGCCGCTGGCGATCACATCCCGGGCCCAGCCGTTGGTATCGTCCTGGGTCTGACCGCGCGCCTGAAGCGCCTTGAGCACGCGCAGATTCTGCACCGGGTGGATGTCGCAGGCGATGACCTGGGCAAAGGCGCGCACCCGCGCGCGGCCCAGGGGATCCGCGGGCAGCAGCGCCGGATCGGGATAGGTCTCGTCCAGATACTCGCAGATCGCCAGCGACTGGGTCAGGACCGCGCCGTCGTCCAGGATCAGGCTGGGCAGCAGGCCCTGCGGATTGAGCGCCAGATACTCCGGCGAAAACTGTTCGCCCTTGCGCAGGTGCTGATGCCGGTGCTCGACCGTCAGCCCCTTGAAATGCAGCGCGATGCGGACCCGCCAGGCGGCCGAGGAGCGGAAATAGCCGTGCAGGATCATGGTCGCGGTCTCAGCGGGCGGGCGGGCCGATGGTGACCGTGAGCGTGCCCAGCCCGTCGATCGCCCCGACCAGGACATCGCCCTGAACCACGGGGCCGACCCCTGCCGGTGTGCCCGTATAGATCAGGTCGCCCGGCTCGAGGCGATAGAATCTGGACAGATGGGCGATGACTTCCGGCACCGACCAGATCAGGTCCGCCAGGTCGCCGGTCTGTTTTGTCACGCCGTTGACCGCAAGGGTGACGGTGCCCTTCGATACATCCAATCCGGCGGCCGGATGGATGGGCCCCAGCGGCTTGGATTCCTCGACATTCTTGCTGACGTCCCATGGGCGGCCGGCGTCGCGGGCCATGAACTGAAGGTCGCGGCGGGTCATGTCGAGGCCGATGGCATAGCCATAGATAAGGTCCATGGCCCGGTCCTCCGTGACCTCGCGGCCTGACTGGCCGATGGCGATGACCAGCTCGATCTCGTGCTGGTAATCCGAGGTCGCCTGGGGATAGGCGATGGTGCTGCCGTCCGGCACGACGGTTTCGGCCCAGCTGGTGAAGAAGAAGGGCGGTTCACGATCCGGATCCTTGCCCATCTCGCGGGCATGGGCGGCGTAGTTGCGGCCGATGCAGAACAGGCGACGGACGGGGAAGCGCTCGCCCGTGGTGGTCGGGGCCAGAACGGCGGGGGGCGGCGCGAAGGTCAAGGTCACGCGTTGTCTTCCTTGTAAAGGCTCAATGTTTCCCGGCAGGCCTGGTCGGGTCACGACTTCGATCCAGCCGCCGGACCCGGGTCTTCGCAAAATGACGTTATTTCATTTCTGGTTCGAGGGACATCATCTTGCCCTCCGCTTGCTGGAGTATCTCGCCGGGCCGGATGCGCCCATCGGCGCGTGAGAGATCGATGCCATTGGGCGCGTCCGGAAGGTGGGCGTTGATGTCATCCGATCGCATGGCATACTCCCACTCGACCCGTATCGATATCGAGGGGGACGATCAGGCCAGGCAATAGAAAGCGCTGTCTTTGTTCCGATTATCAACGGCGCGACCGGTGTCACGCGTCTTGTCGCAAAATCGCCAAGGCTTGCCCGTAAGGGTCTGTTTTCCTGATATTTTTATGGTTCTGGCGGAGACGGAGGGATTCGAACCCTCGGTACCCCTTACAGGGTACGACGATTTAGCAAACCGTTGCCTTCAGCCACTCGGCCACGTCTCCGGCAGGACGGCTCGATAGCCGAGGGCGGGCGAAGGCGCAATCCGCCCGATGAATATCCGCGCGTCACCGCGCGAGAGCGAAGGACGACTTTCCCCGACGTGATCTTGTGACCGTCGTCGCGGAGGGATAGGGCTTTGCCTCCATCGCTTCCCGGGAGAGCAAAATGGCCGATCTGGCTCAGGTTACCGATCACATCCGCGCCGCTGTCGGCGACAACTCCGGTCTGGGCAAGACCGTCAAGCTGGACATGGGCGACGCGGGCAAGATCTTCATCGACGGGGCGTCGGTGCCGAACGCCGTGACCAACGACGACAAGCCCGCCGACACCACCGTCACCGTCTCGTGGGACGACTTCATCGCCATGTCCGAGGGCAAGCTGGACGGCATGATGGCCTTCATGCAGGGCAAGCTGAAGATCGCCGGCGACATGATGATCGCGCAGAAGCTGATTCCGCTGCTGAAGCGTTAGACATCAATCCTCCCCCTTCTGGGGGAGGTGGCGCGGCGCGCCTTCGCGCTGACGGAGGGGGCTCACGTCGAGCGCGGTGTCCGGGGCGACCCCGTGCACCGCTTCGCGGTCCCCCTCCCCCAATGGGGGAGGATTATCCATGGACTTCAAGCATTCCGACAAGGCCCTGCACTGGCAGGAGCGGGTCACCCGGTTCCTCGACGACAAGGTGCTGCCGCGCGCCGCCGACTACTGGGCCGAGGTTCATCGTGACCACACCGTCCAGCCGAAGACCATGGAGTCGCTGAAGGCCGAGGCGCGCGATGCCGGCCTGTGGAACATGTTCCTGCCGGGCGAGCACGGCACCGGCCTGACCAACCTCGAATACGCGCCGCTGGCCGAGGCCATGGGACGGGCCGGTCTGTGGACGCCAGAGGTCTTCAACTGCAACGCCCCCGACACCGGCAATATGGAGGTGCTCCATATGTACGGGAATGCGGCCCAGCAGGAACGCTGGCTGAAGCCGCTCATGGCGGGCGAGATCCGCTCGGCCTTCCTGATGACCGAGCCGGCCGTCGCCTCCTCGGACGCGACCAACATCCAGACCTCGATCGTGCGCGAGGGCGACGAGTATGTGATCAACGGCCGCAAATGGTGGTCGACCAACATGGGCCATCCGAACGTCGCCATCGCCATCGTGATGGGCAAGACCGACACGGAAGCCGCCACTCACGCCCAGCAGTCCCAGATCCTGGTGCCCACGAATACACCCGGCTTCCGGGTCGAGCGGATGCTGACCGTGTTCGGCTATGACGAGCGTCCGATCGGACATGCCGAGGTCGTCCTGGATAACGTCCGGGTCCCGGTCGAGAACCTGATTGCCGGGGAGGGCCGGGGCTTCGAGATCGCGCAAGGGCGTCTGGGGCCGGGCCGCATCCACCACTGCATGCGGGTGATCGGCGCTGCGGAAAAGGCGCTGGAGCTGATGTGCCAGCGGTTGCTCAACCGCACCGCCTTCAGAAAGACCCTGTCCGAACATTCGGTCTGGGAACAGCGCGTCGGAGAGGCCCGCACCAATATCGAGATGTGCCGCCTGATGGTGCTGAAGGCCGCCTGGATGATGGACAATGGCGGGGCCAAGAACGCGAAGTCCGAGATCGCCCAGATCAAGGTCGCAGCCCCCAGGATGGCGCTGCAGATCATCGACGACGCCATCCAGGCGTTCGGCGGCGCGGGCGTCTCGGGCGACACTCCTCTGGCCGAGATGTATGCAGCCGTCCGCACCCTTCGCCTCGCGGACGGTCCGGATGAGGTGCACAATCGCACGATCGCCCGGCTGGAATACGCCAGACACGGTGGTCGTCCGGTCCGGTAGGGGGTTGACAGCAGGCGTCGGCCACGGCGTCTGCGGCCTCTCGTTCCGGCAACGAAACCGGACCGACCGTGTTAGCGTAAGCTCGGACGGCCAGCGCGGCCGTCCAGCGCCCCACGGAGCAGGGTCCGATGACGTCTTCACCCCGGATCGCGGCTCGCGACAATGACGACGTCCAGCGCTTCCGGGCCGTAAGGGCGGCCATGCCCGCGCTGGCCGAGGGCCTGTCGGTGGAGGATCTGACCGCCCAGTCCATGCCGGACGCCAGCCCGTCCAAATGGCATCTGGCGCATACCAGCTGGTTCTTCGAGGCGATGATTCTGGCGGCTGACCCGGATTATGTGCCGGTCGATGGCCGGCTGCAGCCGCTGTTCAATTCCTACTACGAGAGCCTCGGTCGGCGGGTCGAACGCGGCGAGCGCGGGCTGATGACGCGTCCGTCGCTGGACGACGTCATGGCCTATCGGGGCGAGATCGACCGCCGCATGGAGGCGCGGCTGGAGGCTGGCCTGGGCGGCGATATGGATCGCTATCTGTTCGTGCTGGGCCTGCATCACGACCAGCAGCACCAGGAGCTGTTCCTGATGGATCTGCTGCACCTGATGTCACGGTCTCCGCTGGACCCGGCAGCCTGTCCGGTGGAGCCGCGTCCCGGTGGGCCGATGCAGTCGGCACGCGGCGGGACCACGCGCTTCGAGGGCGGGCTGGTCGATATCGGTCACGACGGCCGGGGGTTCGCCTTCGACAATGAGGGGCCTCGACACCGCGTGTGGCTGGAGCCGTTCCTGCTCGACCACGACCTGGTCACCAACGGCCAGTGGATGGCCTTCATGGCCGACGGCGGATATCGCCGCGCGGAACACTGGCTGGCCGACGGCTGGGCCACGGTGAAGGCCGAGGGCTGGACCGCGCCGCTCTATTGGCGTGAGGACGACGGTGTCTGGACCGTGCTGGGACTGACGGGGCGCGCGCCGGTCAATCCGGATGCCCCGGTCCGTCATATCAGCGCCTACGAGGCCGAGGCCTTCGCGGCCTGGTCGGGCCGGCGCCTGCCGACCGAGGCCGAGTGGGAAAGCGCCGTCACCACCGCGCCGGACGTGTTCTCGAACCTGTTCAACGAGGTCTGGCAACATACCTCCAGCGCCTACGCCCCCTATCCGGGGTTTCGCCCGACCGAGGGCACGGCGTCGGAATACAACGGGAAATTCATGGCCAATCAGCGCGTGCTGAGGGGCGGCAGCCTGGCCACGCCGCCGGGACATGCCCGGGCGACCTACCGCAACTTCTTCTATCCGCAGCAGAGGTGGGCCTTCATGGGCTTGAGACTGGCGGCCGACGCGCCCGCCGCAAGACGACCCCGCATCGAGGACGTCGAGACCGCGCGCTTCCGCGCCGAACTGATCGCGGGCTTGTCCCGGCCGCAGAAGGCGGTCTCTCCCAAATGGTTCTACGACGCCGCAGGCTCGGACCTGTTCGAGGACATCACCCGACTGCCGGAATACTATCCCACACGCCAGGAAGCGGCCCTGCTGAAGATCATGGCACCCCGGCTGACAGCGGGCTTTGGCGACAATGCCGTCCTGGTCGAGTTCGGCTCGGGGGCCAGCGAGAAGACGCGCATTCTGCTGGATGCCGCTCCGAACCTGTCGACCTACCTGCCCATCGACATCAGCCCCGATGCGCTGAACGCAGCGGCCGGGCGGATATCGCAGTCCTATCCCGATATCGAGGTCGTGCCGGTTGTCGGCGACTTTCTGACCCTGCCGCCGCTGCCGGAGCTGGGACGCGGTCGACGCATCGGGTTCTTTCCCGGCTCGACCATCGGCAATCTGGAACCGCAGCAGGCGATCGCCTTTCTGGCCAATGCCCGCGACCGTCTGGGGCCCGGCGCCCTGTTCATCCTGGGCGTCGATCTGGTCAAGAACGCCGATCTGCTGATCGCGGCCTATGACGACGCCCAGGGCGTGACCGCGGCGTTCAACATGAACCTGTTGTTGCGCGCCAACCGTGAGCTCGGGGCCGACTTCGACCTGACCGGCTTTCGTCACCGTGCCATCTGGAACGCGGAACGGTCGCGCATGGAGATGCATCTGGAGGCGACCCGCGATCAGACCGTGCGCATCGGGGACCGCAGCTTCGACTTCGTGTCGGGCGAAACGATCCATACCGAGAGCTCGGGCAAGTTCACCCGGGACAGCGTGTCGTCCATGGCGACAGCGGCGGGATGGACCGTGCAGGCCTTCGAGGTCAGCGACGAACCCTCGGTCGCGATCGCCCTGCTTTCGAACTGAGCGAAAGTCGCAAAAAGGCGGCCGGTGATCCACCGGCCGCCTTTTCCATGTCTTCTGCGAAGCGGCTATTCCGCCTGGGCCTCGTCGTCGTCGGGACGACGGGTACCGTGCGAGGCCTCGCCGCCCTTGCGGCCGGCCTGGGCGGCCAGACTGCGATCCTGGGAAAAGCTGCGCTTCTCGCTGGGAACGCTGGCACCGCCCTTGCGGGCGATCTCGCGTTGGCGCTCCGGATCCATGGAGGCGAAGCCCCGTTTGGACACGCCGGACGGGCGGGTTGACGGACCCTGGGCCATTCTGAACGTCCTCTACTGTCTCTGGGCTGACGGTTGAACAGCTAACCCGACCGGACGGCCAAGGTTCCCAAAGGGCCGCGATTCCAAGCCCGTGCGAATCAGATGGCACCGGGACGGTCGAAGTCGCCGTCATTGTCGCCGGGCTGGTGCGGGACCTCGTCGGGCGTTCCGGCGGGATCGATTTCAGGCTGGACCGGGACCGGGTCCATCGGCGGGATCTCGGGTTGCGGGGTCGGGTCTGTCATGCGCGGTCCTCCGGGGCCGGAAGCGGCCTGTCATGGGAACCGCGTCGAGCGCCTCGGGTTCATTGCCGCAGGATCAAACCTGCTTGAGGACGACCCATGACCGACATCCAGTCCAACCCGACGATCGACGACATTGTCGAGGACGTGGACCGCGAGCGCGCCCGCCCGGACGGCTCAGGCGACCGCTGGAGCGAGGGCGGCGAGACCCGTTCGTTCGCCCGTGATCAGGGCCTGCGTGACGCGGTCCGCAGCGACATCGAGTCCGGTCGCGACTGGGCGCGCCGGCAGGCAGCCCGGGCGCGGGGCCGGATCGAGGAAGAGCCGCTGAAAGCCACGCTCTATGCCCTCGGCATCGGTGTGCTGATCGGCGTGCTCTTGCGTCGGTAGCCGTCAGGCCGGGCCGGATGCCGCCCGCACAGGCCGCGTTCCGGTCAGGGCGGCGTCGGACACGAAGGGATTGGTCCGCCGCTCCTCGCCCAGCGTCGAGATGGGTCCGTGGCCGGGGACGAAGGTGACGTCGTCGCCCAGCGGCCACAGCTTCTCCACGATGGACCGTACGAGGGCGTCCGGGTCGCTCTGCGGGAAATCGGTGCGTCCGACGGAGCCCTTGAACAGCACATCGCCGACCTGGGCGAAGCGGGCGGCCGCGTTGTAAAAGATGACATGGCCCGGGGTGTGTCCCGGGCAGTGGCGAACGTCCCAGTTCGTCTCGCCCAGGGTGACGACGTCTCCGTCGTCCAGCCAGCGCGTCGGGACGAAGCTGCGCGCTTCCGGCAGGCCGTACATCTGTCCCTGTCCCGGGATGCCGTCGATCCAGAACTGGTCAGCGGGGTGCGGCCCCACGATGGGCGCGCCCGACTTTTCGGCCATCTCCGCCGCACCCCCGGCATGATCCAGATGGCCATGGGTGATCCAGATCTGCTCCAGCGTCAGGCCGCGACGCGCGACCTCGCCCAGCACGATATCGACACTGCCGCCCGGATCGATCACGGCCGCCCTCATTGTCGCCGTGCACCAGACGGTCGTGCAGTTCTGTTGCAGGGGGGTGACCGGGGTCACGAAGACACCGACGGGGGAGGGGGGCTGGGTCATGGCCGAGAGATAGCGAAGCGTGCCGCCTTGCGAAACCGCCTTCGCGTTGACCTTTGGCGTCCCTCTCGACATAAGGGCGGGCTTCGAGGTGCCGCTCCGACAGGGGCGGCCCTTTCTGCTTTACCCATCCCTGCGCGCGCACCGTTCAGATGTGCCGCCCCAGAGCGTCAGATTCCGCCATGCAAGTCGTCGAAAAGTCCACCGAAGGTCTGAGCCGCGTCATCACCGTGACCGTGCCCGCCACCGAGCTGAGCGCCAAGCTGGACGCCAGGCTGGCCGAGTTCGCGCCGAAGATGAAGCTGAAGGGCTTCCGTCCCGGCAAGGTGCCGGTCTCGCACGTGCGCAAGACCTATGGCCGCGAAATGATGGGCGAGATCGTCAACGACACGATCAACGAGACCAGCCAGAGGGCGCTTGACGAGATCAAGGTGCGCCCCGCCGCCCCGGCCGACATGAAGCTGACCTCGGACATGGACAAGGTCCTGGCCGGGTCCGACGACCTCGCCTACGAAATGGCGGTGGAAGTCATGCCGGAATTCACCCCGGTCGACCCGAAGACCCTGAAGCTGGAGCGCCCGACCTATGAGGCGTCCGATGCCGATCTGGACGAGGCCCTGACCGAACTGGCCGGACAGGCCAAGAACTATGTGGACAAGAAGGGCAAGGCCGCGAAGGCCGCCGACGGTGACCAGCTGACCATCGACTTCCTGGGCAAGCTGGACGGCGAGCCCTTCGAGGGCGGCACCGCCGAGGACGCGGACCTGGTGATCGGATCCAACCGCTTCATCCCCGGTTTCGAAGAGCAGCTGAAGGGGGCCAAGGTCGGCGAGGAGAAGACCATCGAGGTCACCTTCCCCGCTGACTATCAGGCGGCGAACCTGGCCGGGAAGCTGGCGACGTTCGACGTCAAGGTGAAGGCCATCAAGGCCGAGGCCCCCGCCGTCGTCGATGAGGACTTCGCCAAACGTATCGGGCTGGAAAGCCTCGACAAGCTGAAGGAACTGCTGCGCAACAACCTGAACCAGCAGTATGCCGGTCAGGCGCGCTTCAAGCTGAAGCGCGGCCTGCTGGACGTTCTGGATGCCGCCCACAGCTTCGACCTGCCGCCCAGGATGGTCGATGCCGAGTTCGACGGCATCTGGCAACAGGTCGAGGCCGACAAGGCGGCCGGCAACCTGCCCGAGGAAGATGCGAAGAAGTCCGACAAGGACCTGAAAGCCGAATACCGCAAGATCGCCGAGCGCCGCGTGCGCCTGGGTCTGGTGCTGGCCGAGATCGGCCGCGCCAACAACGTCGGCGTGACGGACCAGGAACTGAACAACGCCATCATGGCCGAGGCCCGCAACTATCCGGGTCAGGAGCGTCAGGTGCTGGACTTCTATCGCCAGAACCCCAACGCCGCCGCCTCGATGCGCGCGCCGATCTACGAGGAAAAGGTCTGCGAACTGATCTACCGCCTGGCTGACGTGACCGACACGCCGATCACGAAGGAAGACCTGCTCAAGGACGAAGACGAGGGCTGACGACAAAACCGCGCGTCGCGACGGGCGCGCGGCAGTGTTGCGGCCCGGTATCGCGGCCGAAACAACCCTGCCCTGACCCGAACACGATTCGCGACGAAGGTTTCCCGAGGATGAGATCGGGAGGATTTTCATGCTGATCGGATTGGTCGCCGCCCTGGCATTGGGATCAGGTCAGGCTCGGGATCCGGCGCCGACAATCCTGAGCGACATCATCGTCAATGCGCCGCCGAACGAGGCGAGAGCGCTCGGCTTCATCGACCGGGTCGCGGCCCCACCCAGCGGACGTCGATTGGCCCGGTGGGAGCGCAGCCTGT
Source organism: Brevundimonas sp. AJA228-03 (assembly GCF_017795885.1). Classification (NCBI taxonomy): domain Bacteria; kingdom Pseudomonadati; phylum Pseudomonadota; class Alphaproteobacteria; order Caulobacterales; family Caulobacteraceae; genus Brevundimonas; species Brevundimonas sp. AJA228-03. The sequence goes on from NZ_CP059297.1 coordinate 1,623,197, forward strand.
GCGTCAGCGTCGCCGGCCTCGACGCCGCCTATGCCCAGTTCATCGTCGATCGGGTCACGGCCGTCGGCGCGTCCGTCGGACTCGATCCCGGGCAGGCAGGCTGCAGGCCGGACGTTCTCATCATCTTTACGGCCGATCCGGATGCGGCGGCCGGCCGGCTGATCGACGAGGACCTGGAGACCTTCCGGCCCGTACGCTATGGCGCGACCGACCGGGGCGAGGCCGCGCTGGAGCAGTTTCAACACTCCGATGCGCCGGTTCGCTGGTGGCATGTCAGCGCACCGGTCAGCATCCTGACCGGCGAGGTGATGATGGGCATGGAAGACGGCCCTGCCATCATGAACGCGCCGAACGCCTCGCGCATCGGTGCCAGCACGCGGGAAGCCCTTCAGCGGGCCATCATCATCGTTGATGCCAACCAGATCCGCCAGGTCTCGTTCGGTGCTCTCGGCGAATACCTCGGCGTGGTGACCCTGGCCCAGGTCGAGCCGGGGGCCGACCTGACCGGCTATCAGAGCGTGCTGAACCTGTTCGCGGGGTCGCCCGGACAGCGGATCACCGATTGGGACCAGTCCTATCTGCAGGCCCTGTATCGCGCGCGAGGCGATCAGCTCCGGTACGTCCAGCAGGCCACCGACATCGCCGAACGGATGGCCGAACGCGCGATGCGGTCCGGTACGATGCCGGATTCGGGCGAATCCCGCGACTGATCGGATCGGCTCGCTTGCATAGGCGGTGCCCGGACGCGATATGCTGAAAGAACGGCGCGACGCCCGAGTCGCTGCCGACAGCATCCGAGAAGGCCTGAATGCGCGATCCGATCGACTATCTGCAATCCAACCTCGTCCCCATGGTCGTGGAGCAATCCAGCCGGGGCGAACGGGCGTTCGACATTTTCTCGCGTCTGCTGCGCGAGCGGATCATCTTCCTGACCGGCCCGTTCGAGGACGGCATGGCCAGCCTGATCTGCGCCCAGCTGCTGTTCCTGGAATCGGAGAATCCGAAGAAGGAAATCAGCATGTACATCAACAGCCCCGGCGGTCAGGTGACCTCGGCGCTCGCGATCTACGACACCATGCAGTACATCAAGTCGCCGGTCTCGACCGTGGTCATGGGCATGGCCGCCTCGGCTGGCTCGCTGATCCTGACAGCTGGCCAGGCGGGTCAGCGCATCGCCCTGCCGAACGCGCGCATCATGGTCCACCAGCCTTCGGGCGGGTTCCGGGGTCAGGCCTCGGACATCGAACTGCACGCTGCCGACATCCGCTACACCAAGCGGCGGCTGAACGAGATTTACGTCCACCACACCGGCCGGACCTATGAAGAGGTCGAGAAAACCCTCGACCGCGACCACTTCATGGACGCCGAGGCCGCAAAGGAATGGGGCATCGTCGACCACGTCTACGACAAGCGCGATCAGGCCGATGCGGACGGCGTCAAGACCGTCTGATTTATTCCTCCCCGTAGCTTAGCGCAGGGGGAGGGGGACCGCAGCGCCCCTGCGCGGCGGTGGAGGGGGCCAGCCGCAAAGACGGTGTGTGGGGTCAGCCCCGTCCACCCCTTCGTGGTCCCCCTCCCCCAGATGGGGGAGGAATACCCATGCAACACACACGAGACCTCAAGGGCGTCGTCACCGTCGACGGCGACGACTACGAATGGGAAGTCCGGCGCCAGCCCCAGCGCACCACGGGCAACGAATGGCAGGGCATCGGCATCGCGCTCAGGCTGGTCGATGGCCAGCGCGAGGCCCTGGTGCAGTTTCCCATGGTCATGCGGGCCAGCGGCATCCCGAACTTCGAGCGCCAGCGCATCAATGTCGAAAGCATCAGGAACGCGGTCGCCTCGGCCATCGCGGCCGGATGGAACCCGACATCACGCGGCAAGGTCGTGGTCTTCGACGTGGACGCTGACGGCAACTGAGGCGATCAGGGCTTGCCCTTGAAGACCCGGAAGCCCGCGATCCCGGCGATGGCCAGCATTTCGGTATCGCCCGAGGTGTCGCCATAGGCGGCGGCCAGCCGCACCTCCGGTCCGAACGCAGCCCGCAAACGCCGCACCTTTTCCTCGCCGCGACAGTTGGGACCCGCGAAGGCCCCGGTGAACCAGCCGCTGGCGTCGGTGACCAGGTCGGTCCCCAGAAGGGCGTCCGCGCCCAGCCGATCGGCGAACGGCTGGACCGTCAGGGCAGGGGAGGCAGTCACAATTGCGCGATATGCGCCGCGTCGGCCCCAGTCATTCCAGACGCACAGGGCATCCGGCCGCATCAGTCTGTCCCACTGCTCGTGCGCAAATTGTTCTGCTTCCAAGCCCAGCGCCACGGCACCCATTCCGGGCAGAAAACGACGGACGGCAGCCTCTTTCAGTCTCTGACGGTCGCGGTCCAGGGCATAGGCGGCCAGTTGTGGGGCCATGGCCAGAAGCCCGGTGCGCCAGCGTTCGGGGCCGACCTTCCACTTCAGAAAGGCTGTGAAACTGTCCCGGATCGTAAGCGTGCCGTCGAAATCGAAGGCGACGATGGGCTGGCCCGGTTTGGGCGACTGGCGAAACGATCGTGTGGTTCCCATGTCACCCATTCGCCTTGATCCTCTCCCACTGTGAATCGTCCACGCCCTGTCGCGTGCACTCTGCTTCGGCGGGGTTGTCGTGGCGGTTCGGATGGGGGATTGTCATTTTTTGAATATCTTCGCCTCCATAGTGATGGAATCATTGCGAAGACAGCGCGTTCCCTCTCCGGGGCGCGAGAGTGAGAAGGGTCCATGACCAAAGCTGCCGGCACCGACGCCAAGAGCACCCTCTATTGCAGCTTCTGCGGCAAGAGCCAGCACGAGGTGCGCAAGCTCATCGCCGGCCCGACCGTGTTCATCTGCGACGAATGCGTCGAACTGTGCATGGACATCATTCGCGAAGAGCATAAGATCGGCTTCAAGAAGGCCGGGGCCGATGGCGTGCCTACGCCCAAGGAAATCCGCGAAGTCCTCGACGACTATGTGATCGGCCAGAGCCACGCCAAGAAGGTTCTCTCGGTTGCCGTCCACAATCACTACAAGCGCCTGAACCACGCGACGAAGAACAACGACGTCGAACTGGCCAAGTCCAACATCATGCTGATCGGGCCCACGGGCTCGGGCAAGACGCTGCTGGCCCAGACGCTGGCCCGTATCATCGACGTGCCATTCACCATGGCCGACGCCACGACCCTGACCGAGGCCGGTTATGTGGGTGAGGACGTCGAGAACATCATCCTGAAGCTGCTCCAGGCGTCCGACTACAATGTCGAGCGGGCCCAGCGCGGCATCGTCTACATCGATGAGATCGACAAGATCTCGCGCAAGTCCGACAATCCCTCGATCACCCGCGACGTCTCGGGCGAGGGCGTGCAGCAGGCCCTGCTGAAGATCATGGAAGGCACCGTGGCTTCCGTGCCTCCGCAAGGCGGGCGCAAGCATCCGCAGCAGGAGTTCCTGCAGGTCGATACAGCCAACATCCTGTTCATCGTCGGCGGGGCCTTCGCCGGTCTGGAAAAGGTCATCTCCGCGCGTGGAGCCGGGGCCTCGATCGGCTTCGGTGCCAAGGTCAAGGAAGTCGACGAGCGCCGCACGGGTGACATCCTCAAGGGCGTGGAGCCGGACGATCTGATGCGGTTCGGCCTGATCCCCGAGTTCATCGGTCGTCTGCCCGTCCTGGCGACCCTGGAAGACCTCGACGAGAAGGCCCTGGTCACCATCCTGACCGAGCCCAAGAACGCCCTGGTCAAGCAGTACAAGCGCCTGTTCGAGATGGAGAACGTCGGTTTGACCTTCACCGACGATGCGCTCAACGCTGTCGCCAAGAAGGCGATCACGCGCAAGACCGGTGCGCGGGGCCTGCGCTCGATCCTGGAAGGGATTCTGCTGGAGACGATGTTCGAATTGCCGACCTTCGACGGTGTCGAGGAGGTGGTCGTCAACGCCGAGGTTATCGAGGGCAATGCCCAGCCTCTTCTGATCTATGCCGAGAAGAAGAAGGCCGACGGCGCGGCCTGATCGCGCCGTCCTCGCCGCACTGGCGCGAGGTTGAATCTTGCAGCCCCGGAGCCGAAAGGCTCCGGGGCTGTTTCGTTCAGTGGTGCGCGGGCAAGGAACGACCCCGTCTGGTGCATCCGGAGGGGTTCCGTGGACCGATCGTCCGCAACGCTTGAACCGCGCGGGCAAGGGGCCACATACTCATCCGAACGCCGTCGGAATCGACGGGCTTCTCCAGGGTGTCGCTGCATATCGCGGGACGTCGGGGGAGGCGGGCCGGAGATCGTCAATGGCCCAGGAGCGCATCATGTCCGAGTCAAAGATCCTGCCCGTCCTGCCTCTGCGGGACATCGTCGTGTTTCCCCATATGGTCGTGCCGCTCTTCGTAGGGCGCGAGAAATCCGTGCGGGCGCTCGATGAAATCATGAAGGGTGAAAAGCAGATCCTGCTGGCCACCCAGAAGAACAGCGTCGACGACGATCCGTCGCCCGACGCTATCTATCCGGTCGGCGTGCTGGCCACCGTGCTGCAGCTTTTGAAACTGCCCGACGGCACCGTGAAGGTTCTGGTCGAAGGCAAGGGCCGGGCTCGCCTGACCCGTTTCACCGACCGCGAGGCATATTTCGAGGCCGAAGCCGTCGAGATCGAGGATGACCTGGGTGAACCCGCCCAGGCCGAGGCGCTGCTGCGCGCCGTGGCCGAGCAGTTTGAAAACTATGTGAAGCTGAACAAGAAGGTGCCGCCCGAGGCGCTCAGCTCCATCCCCCAGATCACCGACGCGTCCAAGCTGGCCGACAGCGTCGCGGCCCATCTGTCGGTCAAGATCGCCGACAAGCAGGCTCTGCTGGAGACCATCGCCGTGCCGCAGCGGCTGGAGAAGGTCTATGGCCTGATGGAAGGCGAGATCAGCGTCCTGCAGGTCGAGAAGAAGATCCGCTCGCGCGTGAAGCGCCAGATGGAGAAGACCCAGCGCGAATATTACCTGAACGAGCAGATGAAGGCGATCCAGCGCGAGCTGGGCGAGACCGACGACGCCCGCGACGAGATCATGGAGCTGGAGAAGCGCATCCGGAAGACGCGCCTGTCAAAGGAAGCCCGTACCAAGGCCGAGGCCGAGGTCAAGAAGCTGCGCAACATGAGCCCGATGTCAGCGGAATCGACGGTGGTGCGCAACTATCTCGACTGGCTGCTGGCGATTCCGTGGGGCAAGGCCAAGCAGAAGCCGATCGACCTGAACAAGGCCGAGGCCATCCTCGAGGAGGACCACTACGGCCTCGAGAAGGTCAAGGAACGCATCATCGAATATCTGGCCGTCCAGGCCCGCACCAACTCGCTGAAGGGGCCGATCCTGTGCCTCGTCGGCCCGCCCGGGGTCGGCAAGACCTCGCTGGCCAGGTCGATCGCCAAGGCGACGGGGCGTGAATACGTCCGCATGTCGCTGGGCGGGATGCGGGACGAGGCGGAAATCCGCGGTCACCGCCGGACCTATATCGGCTCGATGCCCGGCAAGATCATCCAGTCGATGAAGAAGGTTAAGACCACCAACGCCTTCATCCTGCTGGACGAGATCGACAAGCTGGGGGCCGACTGGCGCGGCGACCCGTCCAGCGCACTGCTGGAGGTGCTGGATCCGGCCCAGAACAACGCATTCGGCGATCACTATCTCGAGGTCGACTATGACCTGTCCAACGTCATGTTCGTGACCACGGCCAACAGCCTGAACATGCCCCAGCCCCTGATGGACCGGATGGAGATCATCCGGGTCAGCGGCTACACCGAGGACGAGAAGGTCGAGATCGCCAAGCGGCACGTCCTGCCCAAGGTCACGAAGGACAACGGCCTGACGGCTGTCGAGTTCGTGGTGCCCGAGGACACGATCCGCGAACTGATCCGCTACTATACGCGCGAAGCCGGCGTGCGTTCGCTGGAACGCGCCCTGGGCGGACTGGCGCGCAAGGCCGTTCGCGAGATGTCGAAGGAGAAGACGCTCTCGATCACCGTCGACAGCGCCAAACTGGCCGACTACGCGGGCGTCAGGAAATACCGCTATGGCGAGACGGACGAAGAGGATCAGGTCGGCATTGTCACCGGCCTGGCCTGGACCGAGTTCGGCGGCGACATCCTGACCATCGAGGCGATCAAGATGCCGGGCCGCGGTCGCATGACCGTGACCGGCAACCTGAAGGAGGTGATGAAGGAATCCATCTCCGCCGCCGCCTCCTACGTCCGGGCGCGCTCGCTCAGCTTCGGCGTCAAGCCGCCGGTGTTCGAAAAGACCGACATCCACGTCCACGTCCCGGACGGCGCCACGCCCAAGGACGGCCCGTCTGCCGGTGTCGCCATGACCGTCGCCATGGTCTCGGTCCTGACCGGCGTGCCGATCCGCAAGGACATCGCCATGACCGGCGAGATCACCCTGCGCGGCCGGGTCACCGCCATCGGCGGCCTGAAGGAGAAGCTGCTCGCGGCGCTGCGGTCCGGCGTCAGGACCGTGCTGATCCCGCAGGAGAACGAGAAGGACCTCGCCGATGTGCCCGACAATGTGAAGGGCGCGCTCGAGATCGTCCCGATCTCTACGGCCGACGAGGCGTTGAAGTGGGCCCTGACCGGCTCGCTTACGGCCGTGGAATGGGACGAGGTGGCCGAGCCGCTGAATCCCGCGCCCGCCGCCGTTCCGCCGATCGACGGCACGGCTGTCGTCAGCCACTGACCAACGGTCTCCTCCCTGTTCGCAAGGCGAACGGGGAGGCGTCACGGCCGTTCTTCACGGCCGTGACGGAGGGGTTCTGGACGCGGCCTCAATCAACGGGCAAACAGACCCCCTGGATGGGCGGCTAGCTCAGCTGGTCAGAGCATCTCGTTTACACCGAGAGGGTCGGCGGTTCGAACCCGTCGCCGCCTACCAATCGCATCGAAAAGGCCGTCGGAGCGATCCGGCGGCCTTTGTCGTTCCCTGCGTCGGTGGATCGGGCGGGATAACCTTCCGATCCTGCCCGATCAGAACTTGAAGCTGGCCCGCAGCAGCAGGCTGTAGCGGATGTAGTCCTCGATCTTCTCTGCGTCTGCCGTGATCGACAGCTTGCCCAGATCGTTGCCCACACTGAGGCTGAAGCCCGCGATCGGGCCGCCGCCCTCGATCGAATCGGGCGTCAGCTTGAACGAAGACCCGGTCGACACGAAGCGCGCCATGGTCTCGCCCGGATCGACGGAGATGTTCTGGCGCCAGCCCAGCCGGACCTCCGGTCGGATCCAGCCGTCCTGGCCGAAGCCGTAGCCGATGTTGACCGCGGCCACGGTCGAGAACATGTGCCCGTCCCGGCTTTCGATATCCAGGTTGAAGCTCTTGTTGGAGCCTTCCTCGATGTGCGCTTCCTCGTTCAGCGAGAAATACTCGGCATAGACTTCGGGACGGATGCTCAAACGACCGAATTCACGCTCGTAAGAGGCCCCTCCGGCCAGGGCCAGGGTGAAGCCGTTCCAGCTCGACGTGTTCTGGATGTTGATGGCGGTCGTCACGATCTGACGGGTCGAATCGAAGGTCGCGTAGCCGCCCGCCGCCCGCGCCCACGTCGTCCACGCCTGTCCCTGGGCCCGCCAGTACAGACCCAGCTCGACCAGGTTGGCGGTCAGGACCTCTTCGGCCTCGGCTTCCGGGTCCTGGATATCCGAGGAAGTGAAGGCCAGTGATACACCCAGGGCCCCCAGCGACGAGCCGCGTTCGATACCGCCGGCGACGCCGAAGCCTTCGGAGCGGAAGCCGTAGGAGTCGGTCTTGTCCTTGTCGGCGTAGAAGTTGATTTCCTGAACCCAGGCGCTGGTTTCGCCCGGCGCGACCGTGGCGTTGCGGCCGGTCAGGGCGCGTGTCACGGCATCGACGCCGGACGCGAGCGACAGCAGCGGCCCGCCCGAGTGGTCGGGCAGGACCTGTTCATAAAGCTCGATGAAGCCGGCGCGCGTGCCCTGGGCTGTGAAGGCGTTCAACAGCGCACCGCTGCCGGCCAGACCGGCATAGAAGGCGTCGAACGCCTGGGCCTCTACGGAAATCAGTCCCGCTTCGGCCGCCGTCCGGCGTCGCGCGTCGATATAGACATCGCCGGCCGCGACGTCGGTGCCCGCCGTGACGATGAACAGATAGGGCGAGTTGGACTGGACCGCCGTCTGGTCGATCGTTCCGGCCACCAGGGTGTTGGCGTCGATGATCGTATAGCGCTGGGCGGACGTGATCAGCGAGTTGAACCGGATACCCAGCCCCGCGCCGTTGGCCAGTGTTGCGGTCCCGTTGACACGGAATCCGGAACTGGTAGCCGTTGCAGGATCCAGTGTGACGATCAGATCGCCGTCGGTGCCGATGTTCAGTCGGGTGACATTGGTGACGCTGGTCTGGCGGGCGTCCAGCGTCCCCCTGGTGATGTCGACGGTCAGACGGCCGTCGCTGTCGGTGATCGCCCCCTGGACGCGCGCACCGCCGGTGATGGTCAGTTGGTCGGCGCCCGCGCCGAACGACACGTCACCCACGATCGTGCCGTTCTCTGCGGCAAGGATGTCGGCACCCGATCCGAAGCGGATCGCGCCCGTCGTGACGGGTTCGCGCGAATCCGGCACGCCGTCGCCGTCCGTGTCGGGATCGGCCGTACTGGCGGTGCTGGCCACGCCATACTGGCGATAGGTGACGCCTGTGGTGTTGGCGGACACATCGATCGCTGTCGTCGTTCCAGTGGTCAGTCCGGTCGTGTCGTTCGGGGCCAGAAGGGCCTGGATCGACCGGGTGTTGGTGATCGATGTCAGGGTGCCCGATGCATCGCGAAGGGCCGTGGTCGATGCCAGTCCCCCGGTCGCGGACACCAGCAGCGAGCCGCTGTTCGTCACGGCCGGCAGATTGGCCCCGGCGGCGATATCCAGCCCGACGATGGTCTGGGCCCCTTTGGTCGCAAGCGATCCGGCGGTGAGGGAACCGATGTTGTCAAAACGGGGCGTCGTCACGCCGCTGTTGATCCGAAAGCCCGTGGCCCCGGCTTCGGTCCCGATGGCGGCGACGGCCCCTTCGTTTCGAATGCCGCCGTTGATCGCGACCGTCTGGCCGCCAGCGACACCCACCTGGACCGCGGTCGCGCTGATGCCGTCATAGACGCCGTTGGCGTTGATCGAACCGCGATTGATCAGGCCGTAGGCATTGTTATTCGTCCCGGCCACGCCCAGGGTCACACCACGCGTCGACGACCCGATCGTGAGTGCCGCAGCGCTGCCAAAGGCGTTGATCTCGGCATTGCCCTCTGTCGCGTCGGCGATGCCGTCGCCATCTTCGTCGGTGTTGTTGGCATCATTGTCGGCCGGGCGGATGTCCACCACGACACCGCCGACCACATTGCCTGCCACGACAACGGTCGATCCGCCCTGCAACAGATCGTCGGGATCGAGCTTTGCAATCTGTGCGGCCGTGGGACGCGAAGAGTACCGGTACCCCGTCGACGAGATTTGCCCCTGCAGCGTCACGCGACCGCCGACATCGCCCTGAAGGTTGACGGCGTTGGCGTCCAGACCCTGGGCCGTGACCGTTCCGGAGACGTTGACACCACCCGACACGGTGGCGGTCGTGGCCACCGCCGCGGCGTTTGTCCCGACGGCGCGCAAGGTGCCAAAGTTGGTCAGATTGCCAGTCAGGGCGCGCTCGACCGAGATGCTTCGCGCGTTGGCCCCTTCAACGAGGATACTGCCGGAGCTTTCCACCAGCACATTGCCGGTCAGCGCCGTGGTTCCCGTCAGGCGCACGCCGAACCGACTGGATCCATTGGCCAGCGGACCATCCAGGTCGCCATCGCTGTCGGTGTCCGGATAGGGGTCGATGTTGTCGGTGACGGAGATCGTCCCGCCGACCGTCACATTGGCCGTATTGGCTCCCGGGCCAACCAGGATCGCGGTGGTTCCATCGGCGCTCGCCGGCAGGGTGATGTTGGAGCCGCTGTCCAGATCGACGCTGTTGTTGGAATCGACGGTGACGGCCACGCCACTGGTCACGGTGATCGAACCGCCCGACGCGAATCGGACATCGTCGCGCCCGGTTCCCGTTGCGTTCGAGGTCTGGATCGGCGTTGTGCGGGTTGTCGAAATCACGACCTCGGCCCGCGCGGCGGTGACCACCATCAGAGGGGCAAGCGCCACCGCGGTCGCAAGCAGTCTACGCATTCGCAAAATTCACCCCAGAAGGACACGCCGGCAGGCGCGGGGCCTTCTAGCAGGAGGGCCTCCACCTGTCTCAAGTTTCGCGAATTTGAGGCGATTGCAAGGCTAAAGCGGCCCGCCTTGCCATGTAGCACGGGTTTGCCTGGCGTGATGCAAGACAGCCTCCATGACGCAGCCATCGAGGGGCGAACCGGCTTGAGCTTGACGTTCACCGGGCGTAGGGGCGTTCAATGGCCCCGCGCAAATCGTCCGCACGCACCCAAAAGTCCCGACCCCGCGTTTCGCGCCGGTCTCCGGAGACACCGTCCATGAGCATGACCGATCTGGACGTTCAGGAGGGCGAACTTCGCCTTATCCCCGGACTGGACGAAGAGGTCGCCGAGACGCTGAGATTTCTGAAGGCGTCGACCGCCGATCCTCGCCCGCGCATGGTCGATACGACCATGCTGTATGCCCCGCGATCCGGCGGCGTGAAGCGGTATCTGTTGTCGAAGAAGGCGTGGATCGAGGCGAACCGTCCCGGTGTCGCCCACTCCCTCGTCGTGCCCGGCGCACGCCATGAAGCGGGCAAGGACGGCATCATCAAGCTGCACGCCACCAAGCTGCCGTTCGGCGATGGCTATCGCTGGCCCAGTTCGGTCAAGCGCTGGGGGGCCTGGGTGGCTTCGATGAAACCGTCGCTGATCGAGGCCGGCGACCCCTATACCCCGGGGCAGGGCGCACTGGAGGCCGGCCAGCGCGCCGGCTGTCCCGTCGTCGGCTTCTGCCACTCCGACCCGGCCGGACTGGCGGCGCTGCATTTCGGCGAGTGGGCCAAGAAGCCGGTGGAGAAACGGTGGGCCCGCCTTTTTGGACAGTTCGACCGGGTCATTTCGCCCAGCCGCTTCATCGCCCGCAGGCTGGAAGAAGCCGGCGTGCGCGACATTGTCATCCGGCCCCTGGGGGTCGAGATCGACACCTTCCGCCCGGACCGGCGTGATCGGGACGGGCTGTTGAAGCGCCTCGGGCTGCCCAGGGATGCGCGGCTGCTTTGCTTCGCGGGGAGACCGGCCCGCGAGAAGAATATCGATGTCCTGATCGAGTCCGTCCAGAAGCTGGGCGCACCCTATTATCTGGTGCTCGTGGGGGCCGGAGCCGGCATGCCCGCCGAGGACCGCGTCATCGCCCTCCCTTACGAGCGCGATCCCCGTGCGGTCGCTCGCATCATCGCGTCGTGCGACGCCTTCGTACACGCCAACGACAAGGAGCCGTTCGGGCTGATCGTGCTGGAGGCCATGGCCTGTGGCCGACCGGTCGTCGGCGTCAACGCAGGCGGCGTGGCGGAGACCGTGACCGATCAGGTCGGCCAGCTGGCCCCCAGCGCGGACCCGGACGACTATGCGCAGGCGGTCGAAGCGCTGTTTGAACGCGACATCGAGGCGATCGGTGCGGCCGCCCGGGTTCATACCGTCGAAAAGTTCGCCTGGAACCGCGTGTTCGAGGATCTGTGCATGACCTATGGCGAGGTCAGCGGGAAGGCCGAGTTCGTGACGCCCGCCGAGGCCTTGCCCGTCCATTAGGCTCCACGCGGGACGGGCCGCTCAGGCCAGGGCCGACCGCCCGGCGTAGAGGTCGGCCGAGGCCCGTTCCAGCACCGCAGCCGCGCTTTCGCCCGGCATCAGTTCGGCCGCGCCGACATGGAACTCGGCGACGAAAGGCGATCGGTCGGGGCCTGCATCGAAGGCCGTGCAGCCGATGACGGCCGCGATCCGCTCGGCCGCAAGACGGGCGGCCGCTGCCGGTGTGGCCGGCAGGGCCAGGGCGAAAACCTCCGGGGCCAGGCGCGCGGCTGTGTCCTCGACCCGGACCAGTCTGGAGACCATGGCTCCGATTTGCGGCATGGCCCGGTCAAGCCAGCCCCCGCCGCGCGCGCGCGTCAGGGCGTCTGTGTCCGACAGACGCAGGACGCAGACTGACAGGGGACGTCTGCGGGCTGTCGCCGCCTCGGCCACCCGGCCCAGATGGCTGGCGAACAGCGTCGGGGTGAACAGGCCCGTGGACGGGTCCATGATCCCGGCTCCGCGCGCGCCCTCCAGGGCCTTGCGGATGGCCAGATGGAGACGATGGGTGCGGGCCAGTGACAGCACCCGCGCGGCCGTGTCCGGTTCCGGCGTGTCGGCCGCGGCGACGTCGGAGAAGCCCCGGTTGAACAACTCGCTCAGATTGATCTCGCCTTCGCTGCGCAGATAGAGGGCCAGCGGTATGTGATACAGGCGGGTATTCCGCTTCATGCCCGAGGCGATGGACAGGGCGGGGGCGTGATCCGGAGCACCCCACAGCACCGCCGCATCGAACGAGGTCTCGTGCAGGTAGTCGAACGCCGTATAGGGCGTCGGTGCCGCGATCACCTCTGCTCCTGCGGTCGTCAGGGTATTGGCCAGGGCCAGAAACCGGTGGTCCGGCGCTCCGGCGATCAGGATCTTGAGGGGGGCCGGATCCGGTGCCCCTGGATCCAGGGTCGCGCCATGCAGGGCAAACGTCGCCTGGCGCAGGCGGAATTCCTCTTCGGCGATAGCGGCACGGACCAGCTGTTCCATGCGCAGGGCGGCCTGGGCGGGATGCGGGGCCTGGACGGCCACCATGTCGAAGTCGCCGCCTTCCACCAGTCCCTCGCCGATGCCGACCACGGGAAGGCGACGCGCGCCGGCGGCGCGTCGCAGGGCATTGGGCAGGGTTGCGATCTCGGGGTGGTCGGCGTCCAGAATCGCGACCTCCAGCGTGAAATCGGTCAGGGTGGCCACGGCTGCGTTGCCGGTACGCGCCGTCATGGTCCGCCACCCCAGCGAATCCAGCCCCCGGCAAAGTTCACCGATCCGTTCATCGGTCGCGGCGACGACCAGTACCCGCGGCTCCTGACTCAAGGCGACGTCTCCTCATGCGTCGGCCGAGCGCCCACGAGCCCTCGCGGGCATTGGTATCATATCGATGCTGCCATGGTCGGCGCAATGTTGCTGATACCCGCCACAGGCGAAAACGGTCGGGTTGTGGACGCTTCACACAGGGATGTTTTACGATAGGGTCACAAAACAGGGGCTGCGGCGGGAACCGGCTTGAGCGGATATCGAACGGACATCGCATCCCCGGGCTTCTGGGGCAGGCTTTCGGTGCGGGCCTTTACCCGCAGCTGGGGCCGTGACGTCATGCTCTATACGGGCGGGGTGTCGTTCTTTGCCCTGCTGGCGGTCTTTCCGGCGATTGCCATCCTGATCGGCTTCTACAAGGCCGTGCTGTCGATCGCGCAGGTCGGCGAACAGGCGGCTGCCCTGGCCGATGTCATGCCCCATGCGGCCCGCGCCATCTTCCGCGCCGAGATCGAGCGTCTGTCCAACGCCTCTGCCCGTACTGTCTCGACCCAGAGTGCCTTCGCCCTGATCGTCGGTGCCTATGCCGCGCACCGGGGGTTCAAGGCCCTGCTTGCGGGGCTGAATCTCATCCATGACGAGACCGAGCCGCACGGCTTCTTCAAATTCAACCTTCTGGCCTTCTTCGTCGCACTGTTCGCCTTTGCCCTGTTCACGGTCGTGTCCGGAGCCGTCGTGACGTCCCGTCTGCTGGAGCACACGGGACCGGTCGCAGCGGAAAGCGCCTTCATGCCCCTGGATGGTCTGTGGCCGGCGCTGGGTCTCGGGGTGGGGCTGACCCTGCTCTATCGATACGCCATGTCTCATCGCGATCCCGTCGCCTGGGGGCCATCGATCACGGGAGGCGTCGTGGCGACCCTGATGTCGATGGTCTCGTCCTGGCTCTGCGCCATCTATGTGGAGCAGATCGCACAGCTGGGCGCGACCTACGGTTCCGTCGGGGCGGTGGTGGTGCTGCTGATCTGGCTGTCGTGGAACGTCAACGCCATCTTCTATGGCGGAGCGTTCGCCACCGAGATGGAGATCGCCTGGCGTGCGCGGGGCGCACCGGACATTGAACCTGAAGCCTCCGGTTCCGTCGTCAACCTGTCGGAGCGGCGCGCCTCTCGACGGTAATCGTCAGGACGCCGTCGGTCTCCTCGACCGAGACGACCCGTCCTCCCAGTTCGCCCATCAGAAACGGCACATCGATCCGCGCCATGGGGTCCGTGGCCAACAGGATGAAGGCTTCGATCCCGGGCTGGTCTTCCAGCGCCTTTCGGAGACGCAGGCTTGGCACCGGACAACGGTGCTCCCGCGCGTCGACGACGATGGGCGCGCCTTCGCTCACCCCGCCTCGCAGGCGGCGAGCAACAGAGCCAGGGCGACGCGCACGCTTTCCAGCCGCACATCTTCGCGCCCGATGTCTCCGAACAGTCGCTTGTCGTGAACGAGCCCCTGTGGCGTTGCGCAGCCGAAATGAACCAGCCCGACCGGCTTTTCGGCCGAGCCGCCCCCCGGGCCTGCGACGCCGGTGATCGAGACGGCGAGGGCCGTTTTCGCGGCCTCCCGGGCCCCCGTCGCCATGGCCCGCGCCACCGGCTCCGACACCGCGCCGTGCCTGACGATCAGGGCGGCCGGCACGCCCAGCATCTCCGACTTGGCCGCGTTGCTGTAGGTCACGAAGCCCCGGTCGACGACCGACGACGACCCGGCCACGGCCGTCAGGGCACCCGCGACCAGGCCGCCGGTGCAGCTCTCGGCCGTCGCCACCGTCCAGCCTCGCGCCGAGGCGGCGGCGATCACCGAGGCCGCCAGTCGCTGGATATCATTCGGGAACATGGGTCTTTCCGATCCGTGCGCGAGTCAGTCTAGGCTGATCCGGTGGTGTGCGTCTGTCGATAGCACGCGCGCCAGACCGGGGACCCCATGACCGACACAGCCCTGCCGGACGACGCCGCGCCTTCGACGGAGGGCGGCGATCGCGTGACGCCGGTCCTGTTCGCCGTGGCCATCTTCACCTCGGCGGCCCTGGTCTTCGTCGTCCAGCCCATGGTGACCAAACTGGTCCTGCCGATGCTCGGCGGCTCTCCATCGGTCTGGAACACGGCCATGGTCTTCTTCCAGACCGCTCTTCTGGCCGGTTACTGCTACGCCCACCTGCTGCAACGCCTGACCTCGATGCGGGCCCAGATGGCGACCCATCTGGTCCTGCTGCTGCTGGCGGCCCTGTTCCTGCCGCTCAAGATCAACGGAGTGCTGGGCGACCCCGATCCGAGCGCCCCGATCGGCTGGCTGCTGGCGACCCTGGCCCTGTCGGTCGGCGCGCCCTTCGCCGTCCTGTCGGCGACGGCGCCCCTGCTGCAGGCCTGGTACGCCCGGGTTCGCGTCGGTCATGCCGATGGCAAGAACCCCTATGTCCTCTATGCGGCGTCCAACCTCGGCAGCTTCCTGGCCCTGCTGGCCTATCCGCTCATCCTTGAACCGCTCATGACCCTGTCGGGCCAGCGCGTGAGCTGGAGCGGAGGCTATGCCGCCTTCATGCTGATGGTCGTGGCCCTCGCCGTCGTGGCCTGGCAACGCGGTCAGATCGGCGGGGCGCCGGTCGCCAGCCTGGAGACCAGCGCGCCGATCCCCTGGCGCGAGAAGTTCATCCTCGTGCTTCTCGCCGCCGCGCCGTCCAGCCTGATGCTCGGGGTCACCGCCCACCTGGCCACCGACGTCGCCTCGGCGCCCTTCCTGTGGGTCATCCCGCTGGCCCTCTATCTGCTGACCTTCGTGATCGCCTTCCAGGACAGGCCGTGGATCCCGCTGCCGATCACCCTGGTGATCTCGGGTGCCGTGACCCTGGTCTGCATCAGCTTCACCGCCTTCCGGACCGGTGACTGGATCATGATGTTCGGCCTGCATCTGGCGACTTTCTTCCTGCTCGCCCTGATGTGTCACCAGAGGCTGGCCGCGCGGCGTCCTCCGCCGGACCGGTTGACCGAATTCTATCTGCTGATGTCGCTGGGCGGGGTCGTCGGCGGCGCCTTCACGGCCCTTCTGGCGCCCGTGCTGTTCAACGGCGTGTGGGAATACCCGCTGGTCCTCGTCCTCGCGGGGCTGGCGCGGCCGTTCAACAAGGCGCCGATCCGGAACTGGGAGGTCTATCTGTTCGTCGGCGCAGTGCTCGCCACCGGCCTGCCGCCGCTGCTGTCGGCGGCGGCCCAGGCCGACTGGGGCTTCGGCTGGTGGCTCAACAACAATGTCTCGGGCAGCATGCCGGGCCTGACCCAGTTCATCATGCTGGCACCGATCCTGGCCGGCTTCATCCTGCGCGACCGCACCCCGGCCTATGTCATCATCGCCGCTGGCATCGCCTTGTCGACCGCCTATATCGCGCGCGGCTATGAGGCCGCCTTCACCGACCGCAGCTTCTTCGGCGTGATGAAGATCGGCGTCACCGAGGACCCGCGCCTGGGCGG
The DNA here is from genome assembly GCF_017795885.1 of Brevundimonas sp. AJA228-03. Classification (NCBI taxonomy): domain Bacteria; kingdom Pseudomonadati; phylum Pseudomonadota; class Alphaproteobacteria; order Caulobacterales; family Caulobacteraceae; genus Brevundimonas; species Brevundimonas sp. AJA228-03. The sequence goes on from NZ_CP059297.1 coordinate 1,639,721, forward strand.
GCAGGTCAACATCCTGATGCACGGCACGACCCTTCATGGCTCCCAGCCACGCAACCCGGCCTTCGCCTGCATGCCCACGCTGTATTACGCGCCGTCGACGCCGCTCGGGCAGGTCATGCAGGGCCTGCAGCTTCGCAACGAGGGCCGCGGCGTCACCGTCGGTGTTGTGGGGCAGGGGTCCGGAGCCATGGCGGGCTACAAGCGTGCCGAGGACAACATGGCCTTTTTCGAGATCGACCCGATGGTCGACCGGCTGTCGCGCGATCCACAGTGGTTCACCTTCATCTCGACCTGCGCCGATGGACCGGTCCGGACGGTGCTCGGCGATGCCCGCCTGTCGATGGCCCACGAGAAGGCCGGCACCTACGACTACCTTGTCATCGACGCCTTCTCTTCCGACGCCGTGCCGACCCACCTGCTGACCGTCGAGGCCATCGCCGGCTATCTGAAACTGCTGAAGCCCGATGGCGTGCTGCTGTTGCACCTGTCCAACCGCAATCTGGATATCACCCGGCCGGCCCAGGCGGCGGCCGTGGCGCTGGGGGTGCCCTATCTGCACCAGCTCTATGCCGAACGGCCCGATACACCGGACATGGCGGAGGCCTCTACCGAGGCGATCATCCTGTCACCGACCGAGGCGGGCCTGGCCCGGTTCCGGTCCGATCCGCGCTGGGCCGTGCTGCCGGATACGAAGGTCAAGCCCTGGACCGACGACTATGTGAACCTGTTCGGTTCGCTGTGGCGACATTTCAGGGGGGAGGGCTGAGGACGCCCAGGCGGGCAGTTCGATCGTGGCCTGGGCCTGGGCGGCCAGACCCTCGCCGCGACCGGTGAAGCCCATGGCTCCGGTCGTGGTCGCCTTCACGCTGACGGCGTCCAGCGGCAGGCCCAGGATCCCGGCCAGGCGCTCGCGCATCGCCTGATGGTGAGGCTTCACCTTCGGTCGCTCGCAGATCAGGGTGACGTCGACATTGACCAGACGAACGCTGTCTCCGCACCGACCGCCGCGTGCCACGGCTTTGACACCGTCTGGAAACATGGGCCTTTTCGAACCGGCAGCGAGTCGGCTTAGGCTCGGCTCAGGGCGCGGGTCTGTCGACCGGTGCGCGACATTCGGGGGATTTCATGACCGACGCCACCGTGACGCAGGATATCGGCTCATCCCGGGATGGGGCCCCCGACGACCGGGTCATGCCGGTCCTGTTCGCCCTGGCCATCTTCACCTCGGCATCCCTCGTCTTCGTGGTCCAGCCGATGGTGACCAAGCTGGTCCTGCCGATGCTGGGCGGCTCGCCGGCCGTGTGGAACACCGCAATGGTGTTCTTCCAGGCGGCGCTGCTGGGCGGTTATGCCTATGCTCACCTGCTGCAGCGACTGCGCTCCATGCGGGGTCAGATGGCTGTTCACCTGGGGCTGCTCAGTCTGGCCGCCTTGTTCCTGCCGCTGCGAATGAGCGGCCTGCTGGGCGATCCCAGCCCCGATGCACCGATCGCCTGGCTGCTGGGAACGCTCGCCCTTTCGGTCGGCGCGCCGTTCGCCGTGCTATCAGCGACCGCACCGCTGCTTCAGGCCTGGTACGCCCGGGTCCGCGCGGGCCATGCCGACGGCAAGAACCCCTATGTGCTCTATGCCGCCTCGAACCTGGGAAGCTTCATCGCGCTTCTGGCCTATCCGGTTCTGATCGAGCCGCTCGCGACCCTGTCGGGCCAGCGAGCCGGCTGGAGCGGCGGCTATGCATTGTTCATGCTGATGGTGATCGTCCTGGCGGCAGTCGCCTGGCGGCGCGCCCATGTGAGCGTCGCGCCGGTCGAGGCCCTGCCGGTCAGCCCCGCCATCCCGTGGCACGAGAAGGTCGTGTTTGTGTTGCTGGCTGCCGCGCCGTCCAGCCTGATGCTGGGGGTGACCACCCACCTGTCCACCGACGTGGCGTCCGCCCCGTTTCTGTGGGTCATTCCGCTGGCGCTCTACCTGCTGACCTTCGTCATTGCGTTTCAGGCAAGGCCGCTGATCCCCTTGCCCCTGACGCTGACTATCGGCGGCGCCATCGGCCTTCTGACCCTCTCGTTCACGGCGTTTCTGATGGGGGCCTGGCCGCTGATGTTCGGCCTGCACCTGCTGACCTTCTTCTTCCTGGCCCTGATGTGCCACCAGCGGCTGGCCGCGCGGCGACCGCCGCCGGACCGGCTGACAGAGTTCTATCTTCTGATGTCGTTGGGCGGCGTGGTGGGCGGGGCCTTCACCGCGCTTCTGGCACCCGTCATCTTCAATGCCGTTTGGGAGTATCCTCTCGTACTTGTTCTGGTCGGGCTGGCCCGGCCCATGGACCGATCGCCGATCCGGACCTACGAGGTCTATCTGTTTTCAGCCGCCGTGCTTGTGTGCGCCGTGCCGCCTCTGCTGTCGGCGGCCTTGCAGGCGAACTGGGCTTTCGCCGGATGGCTCTCGAAGACCGTCACGGCGGACATGCCGCGCCTGACCCAGTTCATCCTGCTGGTCCCGATCATTATCGGTTTCCTGCTCCGGGGTCGTATGCCGGCCTACGTCATCATCGCCGCCCTGATCGCCATCTCGACCCAATACATCGCGCGCGGCTACGAATCGGCCTTCACCGAGCGCAGCTTTTTCGGCGTGACGAAGGTGGGCCGGACCCAGGATCCCCGACTGGGCGGCGAGGTCCACATCCTGATGCATGGCACGACCCTGCACGGTGCCCAGCCGCGCAACCCGGCCTTCGCCTGCATGCCGACCCTCTACTATGCGCCCTCGACCCCGATCGGTCAGACGACCGAGACGCTGCAGAGGCGCAAACCCGGCCTGAACATCGGCGTGGTGGGGCAGGGGTCGGGCGCAATGGCGGGCTACAAGCGCGCCAGGGACACAATGACCTTCTTCGAGATCGACCCGCTGGTCGATCAGCTCTCGCGCGATCCCCGCTGGTTCACCTTCATCTCGGACTGCGCCGACGGACCGATCCGGACCGTGCTGGGCGACGCGCGGCTGACGATGGCGCAGGAGCCGGCCGGCAGCTACGATCTGTTGCTGATCGACGCCTTCTCGTCGGACGCTGTGCCGACGCATCTGCTGACGGTCGAGGCGATCCGGGGCTATCTGAAGCTGCTGAAGCCGGATGGCGTGGTGATCCTGCACCTGTCGAACCGGAACCTGGACGTCGTCCTGCCGGCGGCCGCTGCGGCCCAAGCCCTCGGCGTGCCGAACCTGCATCAGTTCTACGTGGAAGGGAACGAACGGCCCGATATGGCAGAGACCTCGACCGAGGCCCTGATCCTGTCACCCACCGAGGCGGGTCTGGCGGAACTGCGTCAGCAGCCGCAGTGGGAAACCATCGCAGACACCAGAGTGCGGCCCTGGACCGACGATTATGTGAACCTGTTCGGTTCGCTGTGGCGTCACATCAAAAGTCAGGGAGCCGACGGATCAGGCGGGAAGGTCGATCGTCGCGATGGCTGAGGCGGCTAGCCCTTCCTCGCGGCCGGTAAAGCCCATGCCTTCCATCGTCGTGGCCTTCACGCTGACCGCATCCAGCGGCAGGCCAAGAATTTCGGCCAGGCGCTCGCGCATCGCCTGACGGTGCGGCTTCACCTTTGGCCGCTCGCAGATCAGGGTGACGTCGACATTGACCAGCCGACCGCCCCGGGCGTGCAGCCGCTTGACCGCATGGATCAGGAACAGGTCCGACGCCGCGCCCTTCCACTGCGGATCGGTCGGCGGAAAATGATCGCCGATATCGCCGTCGCCCATGGCCCCCAGCAGGGCGTCGGTCAGGGCGTGCAGGCCCGCATCGGCATCCGAATGGCCCATCAGGGTCTGATCGTGCGGGATGGCCACGCCGCACAGCCAGACGGTGTCGCCCGGGCCCCAGCGATGGGCGTCGAAGCCGGAACCGACCCGGGTCTGGCGTGGTATCAGGGCCTCGGCCATGTCGAAATCCTCCGGATAGGTCAGTTTCATCAGGCGCGGATCACCGGGCACAAGACGGACCGAGCCGCCGTCACGCTCGACCACGGCGGCGTCATCGGTCGGGGGCGCGCCGTCGGGCCAGGCGGCGTAGGCGGCCAGCAGTCTGTCGGCCCGGAAGGCCTGGGGCGTCTGGGCGCGCCACAGGCCCGCGCGATCCACCGTGGCCTCGATGCGGTCGCTGCCGCGCTTCAGGGTGTCTGAGACGGGCAGGGCAGCGATCGCTCCATCGGCCCCCGTCAGGGCCGCGCGCAGGCGCCCGATCACTTCGACAGAAAGCAGGGGGCGCGCGGCGTCGTGGATCAGGACGACCTGATCCTTCGCACCGGTCAGGGCCCTGAGACCCGCCTGGACCGAATCGCTGCGCTCGGCCCCTCCGACGATCGCCGACCAGTGGGTCAGCCCGGCCAGGGCCTCAGCGGCCCTGTCCTGACTGCCCGGAGCCACGACGACCACGACCTGATCGGCCCCGGAGTCCAGCATCGCCTCGACGGACCAGCGCACGACGGGTTTGCCGCCCAACCGCCGCCACTGCTTGTCTCCACCGGCCCGGGAGCCGGATCCGGCCGCCACCACGATCGCTGCAAAGGTCATGACGGCCTTCTAGGGGCCACGATGGCGGTTGACGAGAGGCTCCGCATGGGATGGTGACGAACGGATGAGCACAGGCTTGCAGATCGGCGATGTGACGATCCCCGGACGGGTGCTGATGGCTCCCATGACCGGCGTCACCGATCTGCCGTTCCGCCAGCTCGCCTGTCGACTGGGCGCCGTCTATGTCGCCACCGAAATGGTGGCCGCGGCCGAGCTGGCCCGCGCCCGGCCTGATGTCGTGCGGCGCGCGGCCGTCGGCGATGGCCTGCCGTTGACGGTCATCCAGCTGGTCGGCCGCGATCCGGCCGCGATGGCGCAGGGCGCGCGCATGGCCGAGGCGGCGGGGGCCGATATCGTCGATCTGAACTTCGGCTGTCCGGCCAAGGAGGTCACGGGCTCGGCCTCGGGCTCGGCCCTGATGCGGACCCCGGACCTTGCCGGGCGGATCATGGCGGCGGTGGTCGCCGCGACCTCGCGGCCGGTCACGGTCAAGATGCGGCTGGGCTGGGACGACGACAGCCGCAATGCGCCGGAACTGGCGGCGCGCGCGGAGGCTCTCGGCGTGAAGGCGGTCACCGTCCACGGCCGGACCCGCCAGCAGTTCTACACCGGCCACGCCGACTGGGATGCCATTGCGGCGGTGAAGCGCGCCGTGGCCATCCCCGTCATCGTCAACGGGGATATCGTCACGGCCGGGCAGGCGCGCGAGGCGCTGGACAGGTCGGGGGCCGACGGCCTGATGCTGGGACGGGGCGTCTATGGTCGTCCCTGGCTGGCGGCTCACCTGGAGCGCGCCCTTGCCGACGGCACCGTCCTGCACGAACCCGACCGCAACGAGCGGTTCGCGATCGTCGTCGATCATCTGCATGCTTCCATCGCCTTCTATGGCGCCGGGCTGGGCCTGAAGATGTTCCGCAAGCATCTCGGCTGGTACGTCGAGCAGGCTCCCTGGCCCGCCTCGCCCGAGGATCGGCGCGCCGCGAAAGGCCAGATCTGCCGCCTTGATGACCCGAACGCGGTCGCAGGGTCGCTGGCGGCCCTGTGGGGCGTGAGGCTTCCGAAGCATTTCCGCAACGACGCTGTTGAAATTTCGCCACAGGTAGTTGAAGCTGTCGTGATATGAGCGACACACAGGTCCAGACCGGCGCGACAGAAGGCGAGCCATCCCTCTGGGGAAGGCTGGAGGCCGGACCGATGCGCGCGGCGTTCGGCGCGGCCTATGCCCTGGCCTTTCTGATCGCCGGTGCCGCGATCTGGCTGGTCGCCGTCGCGCCGGGCGCGGCCGCCGGAGATGACGCCCGCGCCACGGCCAGCCGCGCGGTCCTCTACATCCTCATCGCCAACCTGGTTTTGATCGGCGGCCTCGGTGCCGTGATCGGCAGCCGTGTGCTGCGCCTGTCGCAGCGCCGGGCGGACGATCCGGGCGCGCGCCTGCATCTTCGGTTCGTGACGCTGTTTTCACTGGTGGCGGTGGTCCCGGCCGTACTGATCGCCCTGGTGTTCGGACTGCTGGTCAATCGCGGGGTGGACCAATGGTTCAGCCAGAACGTCCGCTCGGCTGTGGAGAATGGAGCCACGATCGGGCGGGCCTATGTCGACGATGTCGGTGGCGGCTTGACCCGCGATCTCAACACCATGGCCATCGAACTCGGCGGGGTGCGGGATGTGTTCGGCAACCGCATCCAGTTCTCCGGCGCCCTGACGCAGATTGCCGAGTTCTTCGGCTATCCGGCGGTCTATATCCTGAACGGAGAGGGTCAGGTGCTGGCGCGCGGCGAACTGCCCGGCGCACCCGCCTACGTCGCGCCCCCGCGCGAGGTGTTCGAAACCGCCGCCGAGGGTCAGGAGGTTCCTGTCACGGTCACGGAGCATCCCGACACCGTCCGCGCCGTCTATCCCTTGCCCGACTATGGCGACGCCTATCTGTATGTCGTCCGGCCCCTGGCCCCCGGCATCGTCGCCCGGATGCGCAATGGCGAGGAGTCGATCCAGGCCTATCGGGTCGCGGAGGAAAGCCGTGCCCGGCTGCAGGCCGCCTTCGCCCTCAGCTATCTGGAAACGGCGCTGCTGGTCCTGGTCGGCGCGGTCTGGCTCGGCATGTCGGCGGCCAGCGCGATTTCGGCCCCCATTGGACGGCTGGTGAAGGCGGCCGATCAGGTGGCTGCGGGCGACCTGTCCGCCCGCGTCGAGGCCGACGGCGCACCCGGCGAAATCGCCACCCTGTCTCGCGCCTTCAATCGCATGACCGGCGACCTCCAGGCCCAGCAGGCCGCCCTGAAGACCGCCAGCGACGAGGCCCAGGATCGAAGCCGCTTCATCGAGACCGTGCTGTCGGGCGTCAGCGCGGGCGTCATCGGCCTGGACAGGCGCGGCCGGATTTCCGCGATCAACGACAGCGCCTTGCAGCTGCTTTCGATCTCCGAGGTTGAGGTTCGCGGACAGGGTCTGGCCGACGTGGCGCCCGAGCTCGGCGAACTGGTGCGGCGGGTCGAGGCCCACATCGAGGAAGATATCGACGTCTCGCGCGAGGGCGAGATGCGCCGCCTGCGCGTCCGGATCGAGGGCGGCGTGGGCGGCGAGATGGTGCTGACCTTCGACGACATCACCCGGCTGGTCACGGCCCAGCGCAATGCCGCCTGGCGCGATGTCGCCCGCCGCATCGCGCACGAGATCAAGAACCCCCTGACCCCGATCCAGCTATCGGCCGAGCGGCTGAAGCGTAAATTCCGCCCCGCCATCACCGAGGATGTCGAAGTCTTCGACCGCTGCACCGACACCATCATCCGCCAGGTCGGTGACATCGGCCGGATGGTGGACGAGTTCTCGTCCTTCGCCCGAATGCCCGCGCCGCGCTTCACCAACGAGAACCCGGCAGAGCTGTTGCGCGAAGCCGTCTTCGCCCAGCGCGTCGCGGCGCCCGACATGGTCGTCGAACTGATCGAACCTCTGCCCAGGGCGAAGATGAAGGCCGACGGCCGGATGGTCGGTCAGGCCCTCGCCAACATCCTGAAGAACGCCGGAGAGGCCGTCGCGGCGCGCCGCCTGGGCACCCCCGCCAACGAGGACGACGTGGCCATCAGCGCGCGGCTGGAGATCGAGAACGGCATCGCGACCTTCATCATCGAGGACGCCGGCAAGGGCCTGCCCGTCCGCGACCGCGACCGCCTGACCGAGCCCTATGTCACGACGCGCGAGAAGGGCACCGGCCTCGGTCTCGCGATCGTCAAGCGCATTTGCGAGGACCACGGCGGCGACCTGAAACTGTCAGATGCCGACACCTTGGGCGGTGCGAAAATCTGTCTGATCTTTCCCCTCATCCCCACCGGCAAAGCCGACCGCGCGCCGGAGCCGCAAAGCTCCCGCACGCTGGCGGCCGAATAGCGAGGCGATATGCGTTCCAACGGTGCTGACATCCTGGTCGTCGACGACGAGGCCGACATCCGCGACCTGGTCTCCGGCCTGCTGGAAGACGAGGGACATTCCGTGCGCTGCGCGTCCAGTTCGGAGGAAGCCCTGGCCGGCATCCGGGCCCGCAAGCCCAGCCTGATCGTGCTGGACATCTGGATGCAGGGCGGGGGCATGGACGGGCTGGAGCTGCTCGACCTGGTCAAGACTCTGGACGCCGACCTGCCGGTCGTCATGATCTCGGGGCACGGCAATATCGAGACGGCCGTCAGCGCCCTGAAGCGCGGGGCCTATGATTTCATCGAGAAGCCCTTCAAGTCCGACCGGCTGGTGGTGGTCATCGAGCGCGCCCTGGAGGCGGCCTCGCTGAAGCGCGAGAACCGCCGTCTGCGGGGGATCGCGATGACGCCGACGGGGCTGATCGGTCGCTCCGCTGCGGCCCAGGTCCTGCGCACGACCATCACCAAGGTCGCCCCCGCCAACAGCCGCGTCCTGATCTCCGGTCCGCCCGGCTCGGGCAAGGAACTGGTCGCGCGCCAGATTCACGAGGCCAGTCCGCGGGCGAAGAGCGAGTTCGTCGCCATCTCCGCCGCCGGCATGACGCCCGAGCGGCTGGACCTGGAGCTGTTCGGCGAGGAGGGCCACGACGGCCGCCCGCGCAAGATCGGGGTGTTCGAGCGCGCCCACAACGGCACCCTCTATCTGGACGATGTCGGCGACATGCCGCGCGAGAGCCAGAGCCGCATCCTGCGCGTGCTGGTCGAGCAGCGTTTCCGCCGCGTCGGCGGCGAACAGGACGTGCAGGTCGATGTCCGCGTCGTCACCTCGACCTCGCGCGACCTGAAGATCGAGATCACCGAGGGCCGCTTCCGCGAGGACCTGTTCCACCGCCTGAACGTCGTCCCGATCCGCGTCCCGCCGCTGTCGGAACGCCGCGAGGACATCGCCGAACTGGTCGAATATTTCATCGAAACGCTGAGCACGTCCCAGGGGCTGCCGCGCCGACGCCTGGGCGACGACGCCATCGCCGTGCTGCAGGTCCATCCCTGGCCCGGCAATGTCCGCCAGCTGCGCAACAACGTCGAACGCCTGCTGATTCTGGCCACCGGCGACCTGAACGACCCGATCTCGGCCGATATGCTGCCCCAGGAAGTGGCATCGACCGGCAGCTCCGGCATGGGCACCGAGCGCACCATCGCCCTGCCGCTGCGCGAGGCGCGCGAGGTGTTCGAGCGCGAATACCTGGCCGCCCAGATCATGCGGTTCGGGGGCAATATTTCGCGCACCGCCGCCTTCATCGGCATGGAGCGGTCGGCGCTGCACAGGAAGCTGAAGTCGCTGGGCGTCTCGCCCTCGCGCGGCGGCGAAGACGAAGACGGGAGCATCGACTGATGTCGCGGGTCGCCTATGTGAACGGGGTCTATCAGCGCCACGCGGAGGCGACGATCCATGTCGAGGATCGCGGCTTCCAGTTCGCCGACGGCGTCTATGAGGTCTGGTCCGTCTTCGGCGGCCGGATGGCCGATTTCGAGGGCCACATGACCCGGCTGCACCGCAGCCTCAACGAACTGCGCATCGACATTCCGATGACGCCCGAGGCCCTGACCCGTGTGCTCAAGGAGACCATCCGTCGGAACCGCGTCCGCGACGGCATCGTCTATCTGCAGGTCACGCGCGGCACGGCGCGGCGCGACCACCCGTTCCCGGCCCCCGGCACCCCGCCCAGCGTGGTGGTGACGTCGAAATCCATCCCCTTCGCCCGCTCCCAGGCCCAGGCCGCAAAGGGGGTCGCCGTCGTCACCCACCCGGACATCCGCTGGGGCCGTTGCGACATCAAGACGGTCGGTCTCCTGCCCAACGTCCTGGCCAAACAGGCCGCGCGCGACAAGGGGGCCTATGAGGCCTGGATGGTCGACGAGATGGGTCTGGTCACCGAGGGCTCCTCGACCAATGCCTGGATCGTCGACAAGGCCGGAAAGCTGCGCACCCGCGACACCCAGGCCAACATCCTGAAGGGCATCACCCGCACCGCCATCATGGCCATGATCGAGGCCGAGGGCATCGAGCTGGACGAACGCCCCTTCAGCGTCGACGAGGCCAAGGAGGCCCGGGAAGCCTTCTTCACCGCCGCCGGGGCCTTCGTCATGCCCGCCATCTCGATCGACGGCGTGAAGATCGGCGACGGCAAACCCGGCCCGATCGCGACGAAACTGCGCGCCCGCTACCTTGAAGAGGCGAAACGCGAGGCCATCTAGATGTTGCGACGCGGCAACTGCGTCGTCTAGGCTGACAAGGCCGGGCTCAACCGGCCCCGCGTTCCTCCCCCCGAGCGCGGCGAACAACAAAAGAACAGGACAAACCTGCCATGTCGCAAGACAAGCGTCAGAACCTTCAGGACACCTTCCTCAACTCGGTCCGCAAGACCAAGACCCCCCTGACCATCTTCCTGGTCAATGGCGTCAAGCTGCAGGGCATCGTGACCTGGTTCGACAATTTCTGCGTGCTGCTGCGTCGCGACGGGCAGTCCCAGCTCGTCTACAAGCACGCCATTTCCACCATCATGCCGTCCGCGCCCGTGCAACTGTACGAGCCGGACGCCGACGAGGACTGAGTTCAGTGGCGAGTGGCGAGTGACGAGTGACGAACGAAAGTGATGCGCTGACGCCGGCTCGTAACTACATGCGGTTCTGAGCGATTTACGCCCTTCGACACTCGCCACTCACCACTCGCCACTCCGAGACGCCTTGACCTCCAGACTCATCGACCATTCCGTGCCGCTCATCCGGGCGGTCGTCATCCATCCCGACATGGGCGAGCGATCGTCCCGACCGGCACAGGAACGGCTCGAGGAGGCCTCGGGCCTCGCCCGCGCGCTGGACCTCGACGTCCGCGCCGAGGAGGTCGTGCGCCTGCGCAAGACCACGCCCGCGACCCTGTTCGGCACCGGCAAGGTCGAGGAACTGGCCGCCCTGATCCGCGCCGCCGAGGCCGAGGCCGCCGTCGTCGACGACGACCTCACGCCCGTCCAGCAGCGCAATCTGGAAAAGGAATGGGACTGCAAGGTCATCGACCGCACCGGTCTGATCCTCGAGATCTTCGGCCGTCGCGCGCGGACGAAGGAGGGCCGGCTGCAGGTCGAACTGGCCCGGCTCGACTATGAGAAATCCCGCCTCGTCCGCACCTGGACCCACCTGGAGCGCCAGCGCGGCGGCACCGGCTCGACCGGCGGTCCCGGCGAGACCCAGATCGAGCTCGACCGCCGCCTGATCGCCGACCGCATCGTCAAGCTGAAGGGCGAACTGGAAGAGGTCCGCCGCACCCGCGGCCTGCACCGGAAACAGAGGAAGAAGGCCCCGTTCCCCGCGGTCGCCCTGGTCGGCTACACCAATGCCGGCAAGTCGACCCTGTTCAACCGGCTGACGGGGTCGGAGGTGCTGGCCAAGGACCTGCTGTTCGCCACCCTCGACACCACCCAGCGCACCATCCGCCTGCCGCAGGGCCGCCCCGCCATCATCGCCGACACCGTGGGCTTCATCTCCGACCTGCCGCACGAACTGGTCGAGAGCTTCCGCGCGACCCTGGAAGAGGTGGGCGAGGCCGACCTGATCCTGCACGTCCGCGACATCGCCTCGGCCGACACGGCGGCCCAGGCGAAGGACGTCGAGGACGTCCTGAAACAGATCGAACAACCCCCCAATCCTGATGGAACGGCGAAACCCCGCCGCATCCTCGAGGTCTGGAACAAGACCGACCTGCTGGACCCCGAGACCCGTGAGGCCTTTGAGGGCCAGGCCGCCCGCTCCGGCAACACGGCGGTCGCCGTCTCCGCCTGGACCGGGCAGGGGATCGAGACCCTGCGCCAGGCCATCACCGACCTGATCGACGACGACCCCGAGACGGAACTGGTCCTGCAGCCCTCACAGGGCGAGGCCCTGGCCTGGCTGTATGAGCACGGGCGGGTGACGGCGCGCGACACGGACGATCAGGGTCGGATGCGGCTGACCGTCCGGCTGGACCCGCAGGCGATGGGGCGGTTCGAGCGGCAGTTCGGCTAAGGCGTCAGGCCAGGACGACCGCCCTTGTCATCCCGGCCGCAGCGAAGCTTGTCATCCCGGCCGCAGCGAAGCGGAGAGCCGGGACGGCAGCCAACGGACACCCTTGACGCCCGGACGGCCCGAGTCGGCCGTCAGGCTCCAGACGTTCAGGAAACCCTTTCATCCGCGTCGTACCGGTTCCTCGCGGCTTGCACGGCCGCGTGGTGGTTCGTAGCCCAGGTCACCAGCGGGATAATCCGGCTCAACAGATCGCCCCCCATCGGTGTGAGCTGGTAGCGGACCTCTATCGGGGAGCCGGGGACGACCTCACGCCTGACGTAGCCATCGCGCTCCAGCGCTCGCAGGTTTTCGGTGAGTACACGTTGGGAAATGTCGCCAATCAGCCGTTTGATGGCCGAGAATCTCTGCGGTCCGTCCTCAAGGGCGAGCAAGATCAGCGAACTCCATTTGCCCGTCACTGTGACGAGAATGGCCCGCACGGGGCAGAGCCCGCTTTCCTCTTCGGCTTGGACGGTAATGGGAAGCATACCAGGTTCCTTTTCGGTGCGTTATTGACACCAATTATAGCGATTGGTTCAATATCTCAATATAACGGCATTCGAGCCAAAGGATAATCAATGACGCCGAAAGAAATTATTATTCGCGCTATGCGCGCTATTTTCACAGACTTCGACGTTGAGGTAGCCCGGTCTCTCGTGGCGGAAGACTACAAACATCAAGGTGTCCCCGTTCCCAAGGGAGCCGCTCCTATTCTCGCTATCATCCCGGCTCTGCAAACGAGCGGAATCAAGCTCTCAATCCATCGGGTGATCGAGGAAGGCGACATGGTTGCCTTGCACGTCACCTATGAGCACGCCCAGGCCCTCGGAAGCGACACCCTTGTCGGGTTCGATGTCTTCCGGGTCGCCGACGGGCGCGTGATCGAGCATTGTGACACCCTTCAGCCCCTTGTCACCGAGACGGTGTCCGGGAACGGGATGACGGACGGCCCGACGGAGATTGTCGACCGCGACAAAACTCAGGAAAACAAGGCTCTGGTCGAACGCTTCGTTCGGGATGTGCTCCAGGGCGCGGCTCCCGAGACGGTGACGTCCTATATCTCGACCACCTCCTATACGCAGCACAATCCCGGTGTCGGCGACGGCCTCGAAGGTCTCGGCGCGGCGATGGCGGCCTTTGCGGCGGCGGGCAAGGCCATGAAGTATGAGCGCACACCGATCGTCGTGGCCGAAGGCAATTTCGTCTTCACCGCCTCGGAGGGCCTGCTCGGAAGCACGCCCACGGCCTTCTTCGATCTTTTCAGACTGTCGGATGGCTTGATCGTCGAGCATTGGGACGCGATCGGACCCATCCCCGAGAAAAAGCCGTCCGGCAGCGACCGGGCCTGATCCGGGCCGCCTGCCTGTCTGGCGGCCGACCGGATCCTGCACGTCCTTCGCCTCGGCCGACATCGAACAGGCAGAAGGCAAGCCCCGCCGCATCCTCGAGGTCCGGAACAAGACCGTCCGGCTCGACCCGCAGGCGATGGGGCGGTTCGAGCGGCAGTTCGGGTAGGGACGTCAGGCCAGTACGACTGCCCTTGTCATCCCGGCCGCAGCGAAGCGGAGAGCCGGGACGGCAGCCAACGGGCGCCCTCGACGCCCGGACGGCCCGAAGGGCCGAGCCGGGCGGCCGGCCGGGCCGCACGGAAGGCCCGTTTCGCGGCCACCCGTCTCCCGGACAGCCGCTTTGCGCCTTCCGGGAGGATCTTTCAGGGAACACTGCCCGTCCCGGATCGCCGCTGCGCGTCGTCCGGGATGACAAACGCGGTTCAAATTGCCTCGCGGCATCGCCGCCCATTCCCGTCTACGCCGCCCGCACCTCCAGCGTGATCCCGGATCGCCGCTGCAGCGCCCCCACGATGGCCAGCAGGTTGCTCGCGGTCGGATTTCCGCGCGGCCCCAGCATCCGCATCAGGCTCTTGGCGGGCGTCCCTGTCTCCTCGGCCAGATCGTGAAAGCCGATGGTGCCGTTGATGAAGTCACGCAGCACGTCCTTGCCGGTCTCCAGATCGCCTTCCAGCAGCGCGGTCGCGGCCTCGGCCAGCAGCGCCTGCCGAAAGGCGGGATCACGGGTCAGGCGGGCCTGAACAGTGTCTCGAAAGGAGCGGGTGAGGGCCATGTCAGCTTTCCTTTATCCTTGCCTTGAATGCCGTCCACCGGCGTTTCGCGGCGGCAATGTCCTCATCCTGTCTGCGCTTGGTCCCGCCGCCAAGCAGCAGGATCAGTTGCTCGCCGTGCCGTGCGAAATACACGCGATAACCCGGACCCGTGTCGATCCGATACTCCAGCACGCCTCCTCCCACCCCCTTGGCATTGGAGTGCGCCCCACGAGCGAGACGGCTGACCGCAACACGCACCCTGGCCGCCGCGCCTGCGTCCAGGCCGTCAAACCATTCCGCGAAGGCGTTGTATCCGGAGGCGTCAATATACTCCTCAATCAACCGGTCTGATGGTAACATATACGATACCGCGATTCAAGGCGCGAGGGTGGGGTGGGGTTTGCATCATGAGACCCGAACCAGATCCTCTGCAACCGCAGGTTCGCCACGTCCGATTCTGACGCACCCGCATGCCACACTGCCCCGCATGACCATGCGCCATCAGATCAACCCCGACGACCTCGACGGTCTCGGCGGCAATATGTGGGACCATATCCGGCGGGAGTATCTGTCGGGGGTCAAGGCGGCGCACATCTGCCAGAAGTGGGGTATCTCGCTCAGCTCGTTCCGGATGCATGCGCGGGCCGGGAAGTGGCGGCGGATCGATCAGCCGATCGGCGATGTGCTGCCGGAGGCGGGCGAGTTCCACCCCGACGATGAGGTCAGTTTCGCCGACCTCGCCGACCAGGCCTTCCTGAACATCCGCCGCGCCCTGGGCATGGGCCGGGCGTCGGAGGCCTCGACCTGGATGCGCGTCTATGACCGGCTCTGCGACCGCGCCCGCGCCCAGGTCATGGCCGACCTGCCCGACATCGTCGCTCCGGCGATCGCGTGCAAACGGGAGCCGCTGAGGTTGGTCGGGGATGGGGAGGGGAACCTCAACGATTTGAACGCAGTGGCAGAAGGTTCCGGCACGGACTCACAGGAATTGGACTCCTTGCACCCGGTTTTTTCGGAGTCCAGTTCCTAGGCCGTCGGCATCGCCCGCCGCCCGATCGGGTTCAGGCTGTACCAGACGACGAAGCCGATCATCTTCACACCGTGATCCAGCAGGCGGACAGGTGCCGTCATGCGAACGCGACAGGGTCTCCACCCGGCCTGGCGCTCCCAATTCTGCTCGGCCGCCTTGCTGGACTACGACCCCTCGGTCCCCGCTCGGGGCGGCGAGCGTACCACCCGGCGAATGATCCATATCATTGGACGCGGGGGCTCTGCTGGGAGGGCCGGTGCCAACTGGACGTGACGGCCCCCTCGTGCGCGGGGGCCGAACAGGGCAGGGCGAGAGCGCGGCGAGCGATCAGGTCTTCATGGGCGATATCGGACGGCACCGCGACCGGGGTCGTCTCGCATCGGATCGTCACCGGTCCCACGCCCGGCGCAGCGATGACGGCCTGTTCGACCAGCGGCGCGCCCAGAACATAGCGGCCGCTGGAGGGTACGGCGGGATAAAGACCGAGGGTGGCGAAGACGTACCACGCGCTCATTTGACCGGCGTCGTCATTGCCGATCACGCCGTCGGGCTGGTCCAGATAGAAGCTCTCGGCGATGCGGCGCACCAGGGCCTGGCCGGTCGCGGGCCGATCGGTCAGGGCGTAAAGCCAGGCGACATGGTGGCTGGGCTCATTGCCGTGGGCATACTGGCCGATCATCGCCTCCTGCCCCAGGAAGGCCGCGCCCTCGGTGGGCGGCAGTCCGAAAAAGAAGGTGTCCAGTGTCTCCGCGAAGGCGGCCGGGCCGCCCAGGGCGTCGCGCAGCCCCTCGGCATCGAACAGGGCCGGGGTCCAGAGGTACTGCCAGGCGTTGGCCTCGGTGTAGTCGCCGGGGTTGTTGAGCGGCGAGGTGGGCTTCAGGGGATCGAACGGCGTGCGCCAACGGCCCTCGCTGTCGCGTCCCCGGGGCAGCCGCGTCTCCGGATCGATCAGGGCGCGCCACGTCCGCCTGCGCGCGGCGAAACGGTCGGCGATCTCTTCGCGGCCCAGCGCGCGCGCAAACCGCGCAAGGGCATCGTCGCCGATCCCCGCCTCCAGCGTGCGCGACACGGCCTCGCCCTCGACCCGGTCGAAGGGCAGGTATCCATAGCGCTCCAGGATCGACCACTCCGACAGATGATGATCTTCGGTCTGGGTGCGGATCATGGCATCGAGCGCGCGATCGGGGTCGAAGCCGCGAAAGCCCTTGGCCCAGGCATCGGCGATGACCGGCAGGGCGGGCTCGCCGATCATCGTGCCGGTCTCCCCGCCCCAGATGGTCCACATCGGCAGGCGGCCGGCCGCGTCGGCGTGGTCCAGCAGGCTGTTGACGAAGTCGTCCACCCGCTCGGGCGCGACCAGGGTGAACAGCGGATGCGAGGCGCGGAAGGTGTCCCATAGGGACAGGGTCGAATAGCGCGGCCCGTCGGCCTGGCGAATCTCGCCGTCGGGACCCCGCCACCGGCCGTCCGCGTCCGTGATCAGGCTGGGGTGGATCAGGGCGCGGTAGAGGGCGCTGTAGAAGACCCGCTTGCGGGAGTCCGGTGCCTCGATCCGGATGCGCGACAACATCGCCTCCCAGGCCGCATCGGCCTCCGCCGCCGTCTGGTTGAAGGAGTGATCCTGCCCGGACTCGAGATTTCGCCGCGCACCCGCAACATCGGTGGTGGACAGGGCCGCCCGCGCCTCAAGCGTGCGGTCGTCCCCGACGTCGAAGCCCAGCAGGTAGCGATCCGCGAGATCGCCCGCCCGGGGAGCCAGTCGCCGCGCCTCGGCGACGGGGCGATCGAACTCGACCACGAAGGCGACGGTGCGGGTCGTCCAGTTGCGTCGTCGCGACACGCCCTCGACTCCGTTTTCGGTCACGCGGGCCTCCGACGACAGCACGGGCTGCCGGTCCATAAAGTTCAGGCCGTGCTGCAGATCGACCAGCACCCACACGCGGCCCGGGCGCGCGAAGGTGTAGCGGTGCCGGGCCACGCGCTCGCCGGTGGTCAGCTCCACCCGCACGCCGTTGTCGGCCAGCTCCACCGCATAATAGCCGGGACGCGCGCTTTCGGTGGTCTTGTCGTAGGTGCTCGCCATGTCCTCGCGCGGCTCCAGGCCCGGCTGCAGCAGGACGTCGCCCAGCTCCGGAATGCCCGTGCCGCTCGCGCGGGTCTGGGAGAAGCCCAGGATGCGCGGGGCGCGGTACTGGTAGCCTGAGGTGTACTCCCAGCCCCGGTCTGCATTGTCCGGTCCGGGCTGCACCATGCCGAACGGCCAGGCCGGACCGGGGAAGGTGTGGCCGGTGCCGTCCGTGCCTATGAAGGGATTGACGAAAGACGTCAGCGGTTGCGCCGCGACCGGCGCGCCGACACCCAGGAAGATGCAGCCGATGATGAACGCCAGGGTGGAGCGCATGGTCATCCTCCGTCCGTCTACCGGTCGATCCTAGGGCAGAGTGGATGTCGGCGCAGGCCCTATCCTGTTGCAGTGACGGGCCAAGGCTGTAACTATCTTGTCATGGACCGCGCCCCCCTCTGCGAACCCGTCCGGCTGGCTCCGGGGGCGGCCTTGCGGGTCGAGACGGTCGCGCTGGGTCCTCAATCTCCCGCGAACGCCCGGCTGAACCACTTCCACGATCTGGCCGAGATTGTCCTGTTCGAGCGCATCGGAGGTCAGCTGATCCTGGGCGAAACGCCCGTCGAGCTTTCAGACGGCATGGCGGTCTACATTCCCCCGCTGGCCTATCACGATTTCGCCCTCGCCCCCGGGGCCAAGGCCTGGAGATTGATCCAGTTCGACCCGACCCTGAAGCGCGGGGGCGTCACGGTGCCGACGGTGCCTGTGGCCGCGCGTCCCGGAGCGCCCGCCTGGACCGCGCTGATCGCCCTGTCGGACTGGCTGGCCGATGGCGCTGCGACGACGCCCGGAGCGGCGGCCGGGCTGGAGACGGTGTTGTGGATCATCCGGGACCTGCCGCACCTCCAGGCCGCTCAGGGCGTCGAAGGTCCCGAACGCTTCCGCGCGCTGGTGGCACGATTGCAGGATGATCCCCGTGGTGCGCCCGACCTGACCGGCGCGGCGACGCGATGCGCCCTCTCGCCGGCCTATTTCTCCCGCCGTTTCCAGGCCGCGTTCGGTGTCGGCTACGCGGCCTATGTCGAAGGCCTGCGGCTCAACCGGGCGGCGCGCAGACTGCTGGAAGAGGCCGCGCCCGTCTCATCCATCGGCTATGAGGTCGGCTTCGAGTCGCCGTCCTATTTCACCGAGCGGTTCCGGCGTCGGTTCGGGACGACGCCGTCGGAATTCCGCGCCCGCGCCGATCGCTGAACGCAAGGAGGTGACAGGCGTTCGCCGGGCCGGCTGCAGCGCCGGGCGGCGCCGGGCTGAAGGCATCGGGACTAGACTGCCGCCATGACCGAGACCCTCGATACCCCCCTGCATCTCTCGCCCGGGCAGATCGCAGCCTACCGCGAGACCGGGTACCTGCGCCTCGCCGACGCCCTGCCTGCCACTGAACTGGAAGCCTATGGCGCGGAGATCACGCGGCTGACGCTGGCGCTGAACACCCAGACCACACCGCTCGAGGAGCGCTCCACCTATGACCGCGCCTTCCTGCAGGTGATGAACCTGTGGCGTCACTCCGAAACCGTTCGACGCTTCGTGCTCGGCCGGCGTCTCGCCAGCGTGGCGGCACAGTTGATGGGGGTCGAAGCCGTCCGCCTCTATCACGATCAGTCGCTCTACAAGGAGCCGTCCGGCGGCTTCACCCCGGCCCATGCGGACCAGTACTACTGGCCCTTCGCTTCGGACCGGTGCGTGACCGTCTGGGTGCCGCTCCAGCCCGTGCCGCTCGACATGGGCCCCCTGGCCTTCTTCGCCCGCAGTCATCGCGAGGCCTTCGGTCGCGACCTGGAGATTTCCGACGAAAGCGAGCGGCTGATCACCGAGGCGATGCAGGCACGCGGCTTTGCGCTGGACGAGACCCCGTACGCCCTGGGCGACGTCAGCTTCCATGCCGGCTGGACCTTCCACCGGGCCGGACCGAACCACAGCGACCGGCCACGCTCGGTGATGACCATGATCTATATGGACGCGGACATGAGGGTGATCGAGCCGAGCAATGCCATGCAGGCGGGGGATCTGGCCCAATGGATCCCGGGCGTGAAGCCCGGCGACGTCGCCGCGTCCGAGATCAACCCCATCATCTGGGCCGCCGATGATGCGGTGGCGACCTCGGCCTGAGACTGGAGCCGGGCTCGCCCACAGGCGACCAAAGTCACCGATCATCCCCGACATCCGGCTGCGCAGGGCGGCCGGATGTTCGCTGACCCGGCGAGCAAAACCGGCGCGTCGTCGAGGATATCGCCTCAAGCCTTGCCCGGCAGAACCGGCTCGGCGGCCCCGCCGCCGCGGCCCTCCTGTCGCATCTTTCGAAGGTCCTGCTCGATCCGGTGCAGCAGGGTCGGATCGAGCTTGTAGAGCGTCATGCAGGCGGCCGCGCCGAGAAGCAGGAAGCCCGGCGCGATCCAGGTGATGATCCTGAGCCCCGACAGCGTCTGGGCGCTCTGCTCGGCATTCGCCGCGAAGCCGGTCGATGCGAGGATGTAGCCCGGGATTGCGGCACCCAGGCCGCTCCCCAGCTTGAGGATGAACAGGGAGCTCGACACCGTCAGCCCGGCGGTGTTGCGGCCCGTTCGCCACTCGCCGAACTGGACGCAGTCGGTGAACATGGCGAACAGCAGCGTCAGGGCGACGCCGAAGGTCATCATCCCCAATCCATGCAGCACGAGCGCGGGCGCGAATTGATCGGCGGTGAGGAAGAAGCCCGCGATCAACAGCACGCCGTGAATGGCATTCATGCCGATCATCAGCCGGATCTTGCCGAAGCGGCGGGTCAGGCTCGGTGCCGACAGCGTTCCCAGGATCTGACCGATCACGCCCAGGGTGATGAAGACCGAGAACCGGTCCATCCACAGGAACACAGGCCCGGCCACATCGGCGGGTCCGGCTGTCATGAAATACTTGAGGTAGAGCGCCAGCGATCCGAGGCGCGTGCCCAGCCCGACGACGAGGAGGACGCCGCCGATCGAGAGCACCACCCAGGATACGTTAGAGAAAAGAGCGCGCAGATCGTCCTTGACCCCCGAGGCTTGCGCTGCCTGCGGGGCTGTCCGTTCCCGGGTCGTCGCAAAGGTGATCCAGGTCAGTGTCACGGCGGCGACGCCGAACAGGATCGACGCCCAGAAAAACCCCCTGGCCTCGTCTCCGGCGCCGAGCCAGTCGACCAGCGGCCTCGCCGTGGCCCCGACCACCAGTGTGCCGAGACCCGCGAAGATGAACCGATACTGGGTCGCCTTGGTCCGCTCACTCGCGCTGGGCGAGATCACTGCGAGCAGTGCCGAATAGGGAACGTTGACCAGCGAGTAGCCGAGCATCGCCAAAAGATAGACGACGTAGGCGTAGATGAGCTTGCCGTTGTCGGAGAGATCGGGACCGGCAAAGACCAGAATGGCGGTCAAACCATAAGGCAGCGCACACCACAGCAGATAGGGCCGATAGCGCCCCCAGCGCGACCGGGTCCGGTCGGCGAGCAGTCCGATCGCCGGATCGGTGATGGCATTGATGATCTTGGTCAGCAGCAGCATGGTCGCGACCGCCGCCGGCGCAACGCCGTAGACATCCGTCAGGAAGTACAGGGTGAAAAGGCCGAAGAACCCGAGGTAGAGGTTCGCCGCCATGTCTCCGACGCCGTAGCCGACCTTCTCGGTCGCGCACAGGCGCTCGTCGGGGCGCCCGGAATCCTCCGTCATCTCTCCCTCCCGCCGGTGATGGACTGCTCTCGCCTCGGCGCGGATCGGCCGATCGTGTCGAAGAACTTCAGCGTCCGCACGAATGCGCTCGACCAGTAGTCCCAGTTGTGGCCGCCGCTGAGCGGCTCGTAGCGATGGTCGATCCCGGCCCGGGTGAGACGGCCGGCGAGCCGCTCGACGCTCGGCCTCAGCACATCCGCATCGCCGCAATCGAACCGGATCGGCGGCGTCGCCCCGGCCCTCGCGGCATAGAGTTCGGCGATCGAGACCGGCACCGTCGGCTCCGTCGCGTCGGACAACAGGTCTTCAATCGTGAAATGTCGGAAGTCCCCGGAATCGCAGATCGGCGAATGGGCGCTGACCGCGCGGAACGTGTCGGGATGAAGCGCGCCCAGCCGCAGCGCGCCGAAGCCGCCCATGGACAGTCCAGCGAGGTAGATCGGAGAGGCGGCGCTCATGTGCGGGATTCGCGAGCGAGCCAGCGCGATGACGTCGTCGGCGATCCAGTCGCCGAAACGCCCGGCGGCGCGGTTCAGATAGCCCGATCCGTCGCCGCTCAGCCCATCGCTCGGCATTACCAGGGCGAAGTCACCGATCTTGCCGCCCGAGCGCAGCCGGTGATAGATCCGGTGCGCGCCGCCCTGAAACGCCCAGGACCATGCGCCGCCATAGACCCCGTGCAGCAGAACGATCACCGGAAGATCGCTGGTCGGGCACCCGGCATTGTAGATCACCACGTCGGCGCGGCGTCCCAGCGCGGGCGAGCGGACTGTGCAGAAGCTGAAGCCCTCCGGTGCGAGGTCGGCGTCCGAGACTTCCAGAGTGGGAAAACCGGTCATGCCGTGCGGCCCTCGCCGGCATGCGGATGGAGCACCGCCTTGGCGATGCGCCCCGCGGCGAGGTCGTCGATCGCGGCCTCGAGCTCGGCCAGGGGATAGGCGCGGGAGATCATCCGATCGAGCGCCAGGGCACCGGACAGATAGTGGTGTTGAAGAAGCGGAAAGTCGCGATCCGGGTCGCACTGCCCGTAGAGCGGATTGATGTAGGTCTTGTCCCATTCGAACAGGGTGCAATCGAAAGGCACGGTCTGCTCGACCCCGCTGACCTGGACGGCCGTGCCGCCATGCCGGACGAGCGCGAGCGGGGCCGGTGCCAGGGCCGGGACGCCGGTGCATTCGAAGGCGAAGTCCGCTCCGCCCGGGATGAGGGCGTTCAGGCGCTCGCTCAGCCGGGACAGACCGGGGTGCGCGGGATCGTTGAGCAGGGTGTGCGTGGCACCCAACGCGCGGGCTCGGGCCAGCCGGTCCTCCGCGATATCGATGGCGATGATCCGATCCGCCCCGGCGATCAGGGCGGTCTGGATGACGTTGAGCCCGATCCCGCCGCAGCCGAGCACCGCGACCGATGCGCGGGGCGGGACCCTGGCCGCATTCATCACCGAGCCGAACCCCGTCATCACCGCACAGCCCATGATCGCTCCCGCCTCGAACGGGACCGTGTCGAACAGAGGCTGACAGGCGTCCTCCACCACCATGGCGAACTCGGCCATTGTGCCGAGGTTGAACGCGCTCTGAACGGGTTCTCCGCGATATCGCACCGCAGTCGCTCGCGGCTTGCCTGACCGCCCGTCGCCATTGGCGGGAGAGCTGATTTCGCACAGCGGCATGAGACCGCGCTCGCACATGGCGCAGGTCCGGCATGGGATCGCCCAGTTCAGGACCACCCGATCGCCGACGCGCAGGCGCGTGACCTCCGCCCCGACGGCTTCCACCACGCCGGCCCCTTCGTGTCCCACGATGAAGGGGCTTTTCCACGTGCGGATTGCGTCCACGTCCGTGTGGCACAGCCCGGCGGCCATGATGCGGACGACGACTTCCCGGCCCTCTGGCCGCGCCATCTGGACGTCAGACAGCGCAAAGCCTCCCTGGCCATCCGCGACGATGGCGTTGCAGGTCCGCGGCCAGGGCTCACTGTCCGGACGCGGCCCGGTCATGAAGCGTCGGACGCGAGGCGTCGGTCATGGAGTCGCCCAACCACCCGCGCAGCTGTGACCTCATTGATGACGAGCGGCACGGCGTGGGTGTGTGGCATGGCCTCGCGTCCGGAATACTCTTCCTGGCGAGACCCTAGTGGAACGCGCAAGCGGCGGCCGTTCGAAATCCTATCGCATTCTTGTCACCGGACTGTCCCGGCCGGTGGGTGGCCTTGGGGGTCGAGCCGGAGGGATCGGGGGTCGCAAGCAGGCTGAAGGCCTGGGATCAGGATGCCCGGAGCGCTCCGGAAAACGGTTCGATCAGCCACGCGCCGTCTTCATATCTCACGCCTCCGATCATCACATCGGCCGGCACCGCCATCTCGATGGGGAGCGACATGGCAACGGAACGGTCGGAAAAATTGACGCCGCACCATGCTGCCGCGCCACCCGCAGTCCGGCGGACAAGCAGAAGCGTATCCGGGGGTGAGGGAAGAAACTTGATCGATCCTCGCAGCAAGGCGGGACTGGATGACCGTAACTGCATGACCCTGCGGAACAGGTTCAGGATACTGTCAGGGTCGTCGTCCTGTGTCGCGACGGCCAGGCGGCGGTGTTCATCGCCGAGAGGCAGCCAGGGTTCCCCGGTCGAGAAGCCGCAGTGCGGGCCGGCCGCCGACCAGGGCATCGGCGTACGGGCGCCGTCGCGCTGGCTGCCGTTCGGATAGTTGGCGATGGACTCGGGATCGACCAGTCGGTCGAAGGGGATGTCGACCTGAGGCAGGCCGAGTTCCTCGCCCTGGTAGATGAAGATCGCCCCGCTCAGCGACGCCTGCAACAACAGCAGCAGCCGTTCGATCCGACCTTTCGGCGCGGCCAGGTTGCGCCATCGGCTCGCGACCCGCGCGCAGTCGTGGTTCGAGAACGCGAACCCCGGATAGCCGGCGTCGGGGTCGCCGCTCCACCGCTCGACAACGGATCGGATGTGAGCCGCGTCAAACGCCGAGGCACCGATGAAGTCGAAGCTGTAGGCGGACGAGAGCCGCTTCGAACCCGACGTGTAGTCGACCATCGTCGCGTGAGGATCCGATCCGCCCACCTCCGCGACCGTGAAGAATTCCTCCCCGGCCGCGCTTCGCAACTCGGCGGCCAGCCGTTCGATCAGCGGGATCATTTCAGGCTGTGACATGCTGTAGACATGACGTTGCATGTCGAACGGACGGGATGCTTCGGACCTTGCCGGGCCGGGGGGGTTGTCGCGCAGCCGCCGATCGACCATGCCCAGATTGAGCGCATCGAGGCGGAAGCCGTCGACCCCGCGTTTGATCCAGAACGTCCCGACGTCGACCAGCGCGTCGACGACCCGGGGATTGTGAAGATTGAGCGTCGGCTGCTGCTTCAGAAAGTGGTGGAGGTAGTACTGCCTTCGCCGACTGTCCCAGGTCCAGGCCGGGCCGGAAAACACCGACTGCCAGTTGTTGGGTGGCGACCCGTCGTCCCGGGGGTCGGCCCAGACGTACCAGTCCGCCATCTCGCCCGATGTCGATCCGCGGCTTGCCGAGAACCAGGGATGGAGATCCGACGTATGGCAGTAGACCTGGTCGATGATGACTTTCAGACCCAGGGTATGGGCGCGCGCCACCAGCGCGTCGAAGTCGTCCATCGAACCGAAGATGGGATCGACGCCGCGATAGTCGGAGACGTCGTAGCCGAAGTCGAGCATCGGCGAGGTGAAGAAGGGAGACAGCCAGATCCCGTCCACCTTCAGGCTTGCGACATAGTCGAGCTTTTTCGTGATCCCCGGCAGATCGCCGATCCCGTCGCCATTCGTATCGAGAAAGCTTCTCGGATAAATCTGGTAGATCGCGGCTCCATGCCACCACGGCGTTCTGACCGGATCATAATGCATGAGAACGTCTGCCGCCCGTGGTGAGAGCCGAGGCGCTCGTCAGACCACCTCCACTCGCGAGACTAGACGAACGGCGTGGACGCGCTCGGTCAAACACTGTCGCTTTCGTGCGACTGGACGATGGCTTGATCGCGAATGCCTCGACCAGGTGCTGTCAGGCGAACGCCAAAAGGTCTTCGGTAGCTCGGCTGCAAGCCGCTGGCGGAGAAGATGTTTCGTGAAGCCGATTTCGTTTAGCCAGCACCGGTTCCCGGCGGACGTCATCCGCCATGCCGTCCGGCTGTACCTTCGCTTCAGCCTCTGCTTTCGCGACATTGAGGAACAGATGGCGCGGCGCGGGATCGAGGTCCGCTACGAGACGATCCGATGTCGGGCCATCAATTTCGGCCCCTTGATCGCCCGGCGGCTGAAAAAGCGGCGAGGGGCCCCGTCGCTGCGCTGGAACCTGGACGAGAGGGTCTGCTGGCTCGGCGGCAAGCGGATGTATCTCTAACGCGCGGTCGACGATGAAGGCGAGGTCCTCGGCCTCATGGTCCAGCGTCGGCGGGACACAGAGGCTGCTTTGAAGCGGCTTGACCGGCTGCTTCACAACCAGCCGGTCAAGCCGCAGACGATCACGACGGACGGCTTGGCCTCCTATGGCGCGGCGCTCGATGTCCTGGATCTGAGGCATCTGCCTCGACCCGGCCGGCTACCGCGTTGAGAACTCCCATCTGCCGATCCGACGACGGGAGCGGCAACAGCAGAAGATCAAATCCCAAGCCTCAGAGCTGAGCTTCCTCACGACCTAGGCGGCCATCTACAACACCTTCAACATCCAACGCTATCTGATCAGCAAACCGACCCTTCAGCGTTTCCGGGCCCAGGCCGATGACGCCTGGGCGGCCGTCGTGACCTGATCGAGGAACAGGAAGGGCAACTTGCGCCTTGGGGAAGTCAGCCTTACGGTGCCGGGGCCGTCCAAGGAGGACAGAACCCGTCTTCCTGTCCGCCATCGCCCTCGCGGCGACTGTGCTCTTCTGGCTATGGGTCCTGAGCCTAAGAACCGATGAGGCGTTCAAACAGGGCGAGCCCGCCAATCGTCGCGCCGAGATACACGATCAACCAGAGACTCTGGCGATCGATGCGGCCGGGCACGGTGCTCCATCCATCGATCGCGGTCGGAGCCCCGGAGGCCTCGAACCGTGCGCGCTGGCCCGGGATGGAATAGGGGGACCATTCGGCCTGCTTGCCGGTCAGGAGGCGGCTGGCGATCCAGCCCACCGACATGGTCGCGCCACCGCCGATGAGGCAGTACCAGGGCCAGGCGATCTGGGTCATTGTCGCAACTGCCCAGATAACCATGAAGCCGACGAACACCCCGACCAGCAGGCCGCGCTCGGTGGTGTGCCTGGAGAAAAAGCCAAGGCCGTACATGCCCAGCTTGGCCCCCACGAAATAGCTGCCGATCTTGGACAAGACCTCCAGGATCGAGCCCGAGGAGTTGGCATAGAGGATAGCCGGCACGATGATGATCGCACCCCAGACCAGGGTCATCACCCGGGTTGCCGCGAGATAGTGGGCGTCGCCCGCCCCCTTTCGAAAGTACCGCTCGTAAAAGTCGACGACGCTGGCCGTGGCCATGCTGTTGAAGGCCGAGCTGAGTGTGGACATCGAGGCGGCAAGGACGGCCGCAGCAAGGATGCCCAGCAGGCCCGGAATGCCCGAATCGAGCGCGAACTGAAGGATGATCTCGTTCGTGTTCTCGAACGGACGCCCTTGGTAGTATCCCCAGGCCAGGACGCCGATGAAGAAGAACAGGAAGTAAATCGGGAAGGCGGCGTATCCCATCAGGAGATACGACTTCTTGGCGTCGCCGATGGACTTCGCGCCCAGCGTCCGCTGCACCATCATCTGGTTGGCACCATAGACAGTGACGTGGAACAAGGTCATTCCGATCAGACCGGACCAGATTGTGGTCGGGATGGTCGCGTCCAGGGTTGGATCGATCGCGCTGAGCCGCCCCGCGGCCTTGAGGTTGGCGAGGACCTCGCCGATCGGTTCGGGCATCAGGACGATCATCGCCACCATGATGACGATGGCTCCGCCGAACAGGACGACGGCCTGGAAGACGTCGGTCCAGATCACCGCCAGCATGCCGCCCATGGTCGTATAGATCAGTGCCAGGATGGTGATGGCGACGATGGCCCAGGGGATTGGAATGCCCGTGATGAACTGCAGCACGAGCGCGGTGGCGTACAGGATGGCACCCGTCGACAGGCCCTGGGTCACCAGGAAGATGGTCGACATGACCGCCCGCGACGTCGCTCCAAAGCGCTTCTCCTGGTACTCATAGATCGAGGCGACGCCGGAGTTGTAGAAGAAGGGCAGGAAGAACGCGGTCACCCCGAGGATGACGATCGGATAGTTCAGATGGATGGCGAGAGCCGCCAGACCGTCGGAATAGGCCCAGGCCGGCGCACCCAGGAAGGACAGCGCGCTGATGTAGGTGGCGATCACGGACACACCGATGGCCCACCAGGGGGTCTTGCCGCTGCCGACGTTGAACTCCTTGGCGGTCTTTACATTGCGGCCGAGCAAGAAGCCCATGACCAGGTTGGTGGCTATGAAGACCAGGACAATGCCCCAGTCCAGCGGGGAAAAGGTCATCCGAGGTCTCCGAAGATATCGTGGCCGGACTGCAGCATGACGTGGGGCACGTCGATGAAGACCCAGTTTTCCTTCAGGGCGTCGCCTTCGCGCCGCCACCAGTCCATGACCCGCATGGTGATCTGACGGCCGGTCCCCGGCACGCCGAGCCAGGGGCCGGCGTGGGTGGCGGCAATGCTGGGCCAACCGGTGGAGGCGACATAGGCTCCATCGGCAAACCGCGCCTTGTGATTGCCCCCGACGCGGTCGGGGAAGGCCGTCAGGAAAGGCTGCTGATGAAAGCGCTGGAAGCCCTTCAGGCCGCGGTTCGAGCCAATGCCCCCGGGCCCATACCAAAGCATTTGCGGGCTCCAGTACTGCTCCATGCCCATCCGCTTCAGATCGCCCTCGGCGAACTTGTGCAAGCCGAAGATCATGGCTTCGACCAGGGCCAGGGAGGCGTCGGTCTCGGTCTGCGAGGCCGGATCGAAGCGGACGCCGTCCTGGGTGATCGGGGCGGGGAAGATGTCCGGCACGCCGGCGGGCGGGGCGGGCAGGGGGTTGATCCCGGCCTGACGCATCAAGTCGATCAGATCGTGGATGGCATAGACCTCGGCGATGCGGTCGCCCTCGATCCGGTAGAACTCGCCGAAGCGCAGGTTAACCAGGCCGTCGGTCGCGGGGATGCCCAGCCAGGGGCCGCTCATCGTGCCCTCGAACACGCCGAGCGCGCAGACCCAGTCAGCGTCCTTGAACTGCCCGGCCATCAGGGCATAGGTGCGGCGTTGCAAGTCGGGGATGGCGGCGCGCAGCGGCCCCAGAAGGCCGGCGATCAGTCCCTCTGCACCGTGAAGGTCGTTCATCGGATGGACGGCGTGGAAGACGGTGTCGTGTCTCAGGGCTGCGCGCCACAGGGCTGTGGCCTCGGTCGGGTCGGCAACGTCCAGGCGCTGGAACAGGGTCCAGATCAGGCGTTTACGGTCAGCATCGGTCATTGGGCGGTCCAGCCTCCATCGACGAGCAGGCTGGAGCCCGTCACCAGCGAGGCTGCGGGCGACAACAGGAAGACGCAGGCCGCCGCCACCTCGGCCGCCGTTCCGACGCGACCCAGAGGGATGCGATCCAGCACGAACTTGCCGAAGGCTTCGTCGGCCAGCATGGGGGCGGTCATGGGCGTCTCGATGAAGGTAGGTGCGAGGCTGACGACGCGGACGCCGTGGGGTGCCAATTCCACGGCTGCGGCCTTGGTCAGCCCCTCCAGGGCGTGTTTGGTCAGGCAGTAGACAGTGCGGCCGGGCGAACCGACGTGTCCCATCTGGGACGTCATGTTGACGATGACACCGGATCCCTGGGCCACCATCACCTTCGCCGCCGCCTGGGCGGTCAGGAAGGCGGCGCGGACGTTGAGCGCCAGCATGCCGTCCAGTGTCTGGACATCGACCTGGGTAAAGGGTTGGGGACGGTTGAAGCCGGCGTTGTTCACCAGACCGTCCAGCCGCGGCAGGCCGGCGACGCGGCCGGAGAAGGCGGGGTCGGTGACGTCCATGGCCCAGGGCTCGATCCGGCCCGGGCACAAGGCGGCCAGGTCGTCGAGATCGGCGGCCGAGCGGGCGACGGCGATGACGTCTCCGCCAGCGTCCGCGACGGCCTTTGCACAGGCGTAGCCGAGGCCACGTCCGGCCCCGGTGATCAGAACGCGAAGGCCTGTCAGGTCGCTCACGAGGTGTGGGGGTTCTTACGAGCGCCGCGTCTCGCCATCGCGCCACCCGCCACGTCCGTGGCACAGTCCGTTCTTCGGGACACTGTCGGCAGAAACCGGTTCATCGCACCCTCCGTGCATTCGAACGCCTCTTGCATTCGAATGCAGCAAATCTAGACTGCCCTCAATTCGAAGTGGCGCGCAAGCTCCCAGAGCGATCCAGGAGGAAGTCTCGATGGCCCGTTGGCTGAAAGAAGGTCGCTCGGTCGAAGCCGTCAAGGCGGACAGCGCGAGCGTGCGCGAAACCGTCGAGCGGATGCTGGGCGACATCGAAGTCGAGGGGCTGGAGGCCGTGCGTCGTTACTCGCGCGACCTCGACAAATGGGACCGCGAGGATTTCCGGCTGAGCGAGGACGAGATCCGCGCCGCCTACGCCGCCCTGCCCGAGCGCACGGTCGACGACATCCGCTTCGCCCAGGCCCAGGTCCGCAACTTCGCCCAGATTCAGAAGGATGCGCTGAGGGACGTCGAAGTTGAGACCTTGCCGGGCGTGATCCTCGGCCACAAGAACACGCCAGTGAATGCGGTCGGGGCCTATGTCCCGGGCGGCAAGTATCCTTTGGTCGCTTCGGCGCATATGGGGGTGGTCACGGCCAAGGTGGCGGGCGTGAAGCGTATCCTGTCGGCGGCACCGCCCTATGGCGGCCAGGCCAATCCAGCCATCGTCGTAGCCCAGCACATGGCCGGCGCGGACGCAATTCTGGCTCTGGGCGGAGTGCAGGCCATCGGCCTGATGGCATTGGGGGCGAAAGGCGCGGCAGGCGGCGACATTGAGCCTGTCGACATGCTGGTCGGGCCCGGCAACGCCTTTGTCGCTGAAGCCAAGCGCCAGTTGTTCGGTCGGGTCGGCATCGACCTGCTGGCCGGCCCAACCGAGACCCTGGTTATTGCCGACGACAGCGTGGACGGCGAACTGTGCGCCGCTGACCTGCTGGGCCAGGCTGAGCATGGACCCAATAGCCCTGCGATCCTGCTGACCACCTCCGAGAAACTGGCGCGCGACACGGTCGCCGCCATCGAGCGTCAGCTGGAGTGGTTGCCCACCGCGCCGATCGCCTCGGTCGCCTGGCGCGACTATGGCCAGATCATCCTCGCCGACAGCGATGCGGAGATGGTCGAGATCGCCGACCGGATCGCGTCCGAACACGTTCAGGTGATGACACGCGACCCCGGCTACTTCCTGGCCAATATGACCAACTACGGCGCATTGTTCCTGGGGCACCTGACCAATGTCAGCTATGGCGACAAGGTGATCGGGACCAACCATACTCTGCCGACCATGCGATCGGCGCGCTATACGGGCGGGCTGTGGGTGGGCAAGTTCATGAAGACCTGCACCTACCAGAAGATACTCACCCCGGCCGCCAGCGTCATGGTGGGTGAATACTGTTCGCGCTTGTGCGCCATTGAAGGGTTTGCGGGCCACAAGGAACAGGCCGATATCCGGGTCCGCCGCTATGGCCAGAAGGACGCCGCCTGACCCATGGCCCCACGCGACCCTGAACGCCGCGCCGGCCGCGCCACCAGCTATGACGTCGCCAAGGTGGCCGGAGTGTCCCAGTCGGCTGTCAGCCGAGCCTTCTCACCCGGCGGAAGCGTATCCCGGGAAACGCGAGAGCGCATCCTGGAGGCCGCGCGCGGCCTTGGTTATCGGCCGAACGCGATCGCGCGCGGATTGATCACGCGGCGATCGAACCTGGTAGGGCTGATCCTGCCGGCGATGGCCAGCCTCTACTATCCCGAGATCATGGTGGAGATCACTGCCGAGGTCGCGCGGCGCGGGGCGCGGGTCCTGCTGATCACGGTCGATACCGCCGCCGAGGTCGGGGCGGCCCTGGAGGGCCTCTGGAGTTTTCAGGTCGACGGTGTGATCGCCGCCACAGCCATGACGGCCACCCAGCTCGAGGACTTCGAGCTGCACCGGACGCCCGTCATCTTCTACAATCGGCCGCCGCCGCACCATGCCGGGAACTCGGTTGCTGTCGATCAGGTCGATGGCGAGAGCCGACTGGTCCAAAGGCTTTGGCAGGCCGGGCACCGTCGCTTCGCCATGATCACCGGCCCGGATGATTCAGAAGTCGCACAGCAGCGCGCCGCGGGTGCCCGCACGACACTGGAGCGACTGGGCGGTTGCATCACTGCCGTCACGCCAGGCGACTACCGATACGAAAGCGGGATCGAGGCCTTTGGCCGCCTGTGGTCCGAAGGCGAGGGGTTCGACGTCGTCCTGTGTGCGAACGACGCCATGGCCCTGGGCGCCATGGACGCCGCCCGGCTCAAGCACGGGCTGCGCATCCCGGAGGACGTTTCTGTCGCCGGTTTCGATGGCTTCAACGCCGGTCGCTGGCTGGCCTATCAGTTGACCACCGTGCGCCAGCCGATCGGCGCTCTGGCGGCGGCCGCGGTCGAGATGCTGTTCGCGCGGATCGCGGATCCCGACATGGCACCCGAGCGTCGGTTGTTCAGCGGCGAGATCGTGCCGGGACGGTCGGCCAGGCTGGCCCCGAGCGGCGGAGGGTGATCCCGGTCGTCCTGGCCCCCGGGCTGTTGTGTGATGACCGGCTCTGGTCGTTGGTCCGGCCGATGCTGAAGGGCGAGGTGGTCATCGTGGATTTCACCGACGATGAGACTATCCATGCGATGGCTGACCGTATCCTGATGGAAGGCCCGGATCGGTTCGTTCTGGCGGGGTTTTCCATGGGCGGGATGGCTTCGATGACGGCAGCAGCGCGGGCCCCGGACAGGATCGCTGGCCTGGTCCTGATCGACACCCATGCAGAGCCAGAAACACCCGACCGCTCGACGCGTCGGGCACGCCAGATCGCCACGGCCGACTCTGGTGGGTTCGAACGGCTCGTGCGCGAAGAACTCAAGCCGGTCTATTTCGCCGATGCGCACGGGCGCGGCGGCGAGCGCCGATTGGTATGGAACATGGCACTGGACGCAGGCGCGCCACAGTTCAGGCGACACGTCGAGGCGCTGATGGCGCGGCCGGACCCTGGCGCGATGCTCGGCACCCTCACGATGCCGGTGACCGTGGTCACGGGCGAGGCAGACACTTTGGCCCCGCCCTTGGCGGCGCGTCATCTGGTGGAACGGCTGGCCGATGCCCGCCTCGTGCTCGTCCCGGACTGTGGGCACATGGCACCGCTGGAGGCCCCTGCCGTCGTGGCCGCCGAAATCAACCGCCTGTGCTGCAAACCGGAGTTCGCATGAAGACCTCTAGCGACCGTATCCTGACGACCCATGTGGGAAGCCTGCCTCGCCCGGCCCTCGTCGCTGACGGTCTTTTCGCGCGCGAGGGCGAAAACCCGGACTTCGACCCGGCAGCCTTCTCCGGTGTCGTCACAGACGCAGTCGCCACCGTCGTGGCACGCCAGGTCGACATCGGCCTGGACATCGTCTCGGACGGGGAGATGAGCAAGATTTCGTACGCGACCTATGTGAAGGACCGGCTCAGCGGCTTCGGCGGCGACAGCCCGCGACGCGCTCCCCAGGATCTGGAGCAGTTTCCGGGCTTTCTGGCCCGCCAGGCGTCCGGTGGCGGCACACCGACCTATCGTCGGCCCATGTGCATCGGCCCAATTGCGGTCATAGACAACGGCCCGCTGGAGGCGGACATTGCCAACATGACCGCCGCCGTCGAGGCTTCGGGGCCCGGCGAAGCCTTTCTGAACGCGGCCTCTCCGGGTGTGATCGCCCTGTTCCAGCCCAACGGTCATTATCCGACCCAGGACGCCTATCTGGAGGCGCTTTCAGCGGCGATGAAGAGCGAATACGATGCCATTGTCGCGGCCGGTTTCGTCCTGCAGATCGACAGCCCGGATCTGGGCGTCGGCCGCCACATGATGTTCAAGACTCTTCCCGAGTCCGACTATGTCAGGGCCTGCGAGGGGCATCTGGAGGCATTGAACGCAGCGCTCAACGACATTCCCCGCGACCGGGTGCGGATGCATGTTTGCTGGGGGAACTATGAGGGGCCGCACCACTGCGACGCGCCGTTCGACACCGTCTTTGGCCTGGCCCGACGGGCCAAGGTGGGTGCCATCCTGTTCGAGGCCGCGAACCCGCGCCACGGCCACGAATGGACGTGGTTCATGGACAACGCCCTGCCCGATGACCTCATGATCATCCCCGGTGTCATCGATTCCACCACCAATTTCATCGAGCACCCCGAACTGGTGGCCCAGCGGATCGAACGCTATGCCGGACTGGTGGGGCGCGAGCGGGTGGTGGCGGGGGCTGACTGCGGGTTCGGCACTTTCGCCGGCTTTGGTCCGGTTGATCCCGACATTGCCTGGGCCAAGCTGGGCGCGCTGGTGGAGGGCGCGGCCATCGCCTCGGACCGGCTGTGGAAGTCACGATGAGCGTCGCCGCCGACTTCAAGATGCGGCTGGTTGCGAGCGAGCCGCTGTTGGGCACCTTCGTCAAGACGCCGCACCCTTCGGTGGTCGAGATTCTGGCTCAGACATCGCTCGACTGTCTGTGCCTGGATGCCGAACACGCGCCCTTCGATCGCGTCGATCTCGATCGCGGGATCATGGCGGCGCGGGCGGGCGGGATCGCCGCCCTGGTCCGCGTCGCATCGGGCGCTCCGCACGAAATCCTCAATGCGCTGGACCTCGGCGCGGTCGGTGTCATCGTTCCCCATATCCGGTCGCCGCAGGAGGCCGAAGCGGCGGTTCGGGCCTGTCACTATGGCGCTGGAGGACGTGGCTATGCCGGCGGCACGCGGGCGTCCGGCTATGTCAGCCCGGCGATCGGCCAACGCCTGATCCAGACCCGCGCAGAGACGAGCGTCATCCTCCAGATCGAGGACGTCGAGGCGCTCGACCACCTTGACGCCATCGCGGCGGTGGCCGGCGTGGATGCGATCTTCATCGGCCGGATCGACCTGACGGTGGCGCTGGGTGAAACTGATCCGAAGGCGGAAAGAGTCTTGACGGCGGTGTCGGAGATCGTTGCCGCATGTCGCGCCGCCGGTCGTGCGGTTGGCATGTTCACCCCGGACCTGGGCGAGATCGCGCGCTGGCGAGCCGAAGGGGCCGGCCTGTTCCTGCTGGGCGCGGATCACGGCTTCATCCGCGGCGGTGCGACCCAGCTGCGGGCCGACGTCGGCTTCTGAGCGTCGGGCAAGGAAAAGGGGCGGCCGAAGCCGCCCCAGTGTACTCAGGGTGTAGTGTCGAGTTGATCAGTAGGCCGCGCTCAAGCGAATCCCGTACATGCGCGGCGCGTCATAGCTCTGGTTCAGGCCGCGCGACCCGAATGTGGCGCGGTTCAGTGTGACTTCGTCGCCAATGTTGTTGGCGAAGACGTCGAACCGGTAGCGCTCGCTGGCGTCGACCCAGCTGAGGCGCAGGTCGACCTTGGCAAACGCCTCCTGCAGGTCAAGCGAAGTGTTGGTGTCAGTTAGATAGTAATCATCCGAATATAGCACGGTCGCCTGAGGAGTGATGACCGATCCATCGCTCAGGACGAAGTCATAACCGATCTGGCCGGTCAGTT
Source organism: Brevundimonas sp. AJA228-03 (assembly GCF_017795885.1). NCBI lineage: Bacteria > Pseudomonadati > Pseudomonadota > Alphaproteobacteria > Caulobacterales > Caulobacteraceae > Brevundimonas > Brevundimonas sp. AJA228-03. The sequence goes on from NZ_CP059297.1 coordinate 1,674,489, forward strand.
TCATGCTGGGACTGTAAGGAACGTCATTGCCTGTGTAGTTGAGAAACCCGGTGTAGTTGGCCGGTGCCGGGACGTTGCGATAGTCGTCGTACTGGGCTTCCATCAGCGTGGCCGAGAAGGCGATATTGAGGTTGTCGATCGGCACCGCTTGAACCTCGACCTCAAGGCCGTGGCTGTGCGCCTTGGCGGCATTGAGGATTACCGAGGTGGTCGTGGTGCCGGTTGGGGTGACGATCAGGAACTGGTTCTGGACCTGCAGGTCCTCGAACTCATTGCGATAGGCCGAGAGGTTGATCTGCAGCCGGTCGTCCCAGAAGCGGTTCTTGGAGCCGAGCTCATAGGCGGTGACCGTCTCGGGCCCGAAGGCTCCCGGCAGGGCCGGGTTGGTGAAGAAACCCGCGTTGAACCCCCCCGAGCGGAAGCCCGTCGAGATCGTTGCGTACAGCATGTTGCCGTTGTCGAGATGATACTCGGCATTGGTCCGCCAGGTCGTCTCGCTGAAGGTGAAGTCGAACGCTTGCCCGGTCGGGGTGACAGAGGTGAGCCGTTGCGAGCCGTTCGTTGTGGCGTTGGCCCGGCGGATGACTTTCTCGTCTTCGGTGTAGCGAATGCCGCCGGTGACGCGCAGGCGATCGGGGATCAGCCAGTAGGAGGCCTGACCGAAGACGGCGTTTGATGTGGTCTCCGGCAGACCGGCGGCGAAGGCGCAACCCGGCGTGTCGCGCGCCAGAGTCGGACAGCTGGAGAAGAACGAGGCCGTCACGTCCTCGTTGAAGTAGAAATAGCCCACGATCCAGTCCAGCGGACCGTCGCCGTTGGAGGCCAGCTGGAGCTCCTGGCTGAGGCTCTCGAGCACGTCTTCCTGCCCATCGACCGAGCCGAGGCGCTGCGAGAAATCATTGTCGGCGTTCCGGAAGACTTCGTACTGGGTGTAGCCCGTGATCGAGCGGAACATGACCGGACCGAAGTCATAAGAGACGTTGGCGCTCCAGGCGTCCTGGGTCAGGTCCTGAACCAGCTTGGTGTCGCCGCCGTAGAAGAGTGGATCGGGGTTGATCGGGATGCCCTCGGTCAGAGGCCGGCCGGTGCGCGGCAGGTCATACCGCAGCAGATAGGGCCGGCCGTTGATGTCGAAGCTGCCCGTGGTCGGGTTCACGAATATGCCGCCGACCCGGTAGCCGAAGGCCGCGCCGCCGGTGCCCTGCTCGGTCCAGTGGCTGTAGCGCAGTATGGCCTCGAGCTGTGGAGTCGGGGCGAAACGGACGCCCACGCGAGCGTAACTGGTGTCACGGTTGAAGATATCCAGATCGTCGGTGACCCCTTCGACATAGCCGTCCATGGTCTCGCGAAGCGCAGCGATCCGGAGTTGCAGCATGTCGTTGACCGGGACGTTGACGAAACCGTCGACGGCTAAGCGGTTAAAGCTGCCGACCGTCAGGCTGGACCCGGCGTCGAACTCCGTCGTCGGATCGTTGGTCGAAATGGCGATATTGCCGCCAAAGGTGTTGCGTCCGTAAAGGGTGCCCTGGGGGCCGCGCTGAACTTCGACGCGGGCGACGTCCACGAAGGGCTCGTTGGCCTGGGAGGCGCGGCTGCGATAGACGTTGTCGGTGAAGTAGCCGATCGAGGGATCGCCTGAGACGCCCACGTTTTCGGTTCGGACGCCGCGGATCGCAGGTCGGGCGTCGGAGCCAGACCTTCCGAAGGTGAATCCGGGTGTCAGGACCTCGACCCGAGACAGGTCGCGGATGTCGTTCTTCTGGAGCGTTTCCGAAGAAAGGGCCGTGACTGCCAGCGGCACATCCTGAAGATTCTCGGCGCGGCGCTGTGCTGTGACGACGATATCCTCGACGCTCGAAGTCTCCGGGTCCGGTGCCGTCTGTGCCATGGCGGGCAGGGCCGCCAGGGTCAAAACCGCAACCGAAACACCCACCAAGCCGTACTTGTTCGCCATCGTGATAGCCCCCTTAGCTGTCCGTCTTCGGATCACAGAATTTCAGACTGCATTCGAATGCCAAGCTTGTCCACGGGTTTTGCATTCGAATGCAGAAAGGCGTCGCTATTCGGTCACAGTTTACGCCGGCGAGGCCTGGAATCGGGGCGTCCACAGTCTGCGCACGTCCTGATCCAGACCTGTCTGATCGTGTTTGCGAATCACAGTCTCGCGGTCGATCAGCAGGATCGCCCAACACTGGCGGGGGATCTGCAGCCGCCCGACCTCACCCTCGATCATCACCAGGGCCGCCGTTCTGGCCGCGTCGCTCGTGGCTCTGAGCACCAGAGGACGGACCCGTTGCATCGCCAGGTCGCGCCACGTCCCGGCGTGTCCTGCGATCATCGCTGCGCCGTCCCGGGTCAGGCCGGGATGATCTGCGGCATCGAACCGCAGCTCTCCGTTCGCCTGGGCCAGGTCCGGATCGGCCGGAATGTCGATCCGGGGCTGCAGACCCGTCCTGACCCCGCCTTCTCTCACGACCCATGCGCGCGACACGCCGTGATCGGAGCACTCCAGCCACACTATCCCGTGCGGTATCACCTGGATTCGGACGCGATCGGTTTCCAGCCAAACCTCCGCTTCATCCAGGGCGAAATCCGCGAGGATCTCCCCGACGTCTTCGCGGCCGTAGAGGTCAAGGCCCCCCCCTTCCAGCCGGCACGTCTGAAGTCCACCCGATGGACTCGGCAAGCGGGTCATGCGCCAAGCCCGCCAGCCAGTTGCCGCAGGATCGCCAGTTCGTCGAACACTGTGAAATCCTCCACGATCCGACCCCGTCGCAAGCGGTAGTGGGAGACCCCGAGGACCAGGAGATCCCGACCCGTCGGAGGTCCATAGACGCCGGTCCGGACGTGGCGTCCCGCCAGCGTCCAGCGCAGCGCGACCGCGACTTCGCCGTCCGGCAGACCCGTCGCCGCCCAATGATCGACGACGACCCGTGGGTCGGCGAGCGCGCCGGTCAACTGATTGACCGCTCCGATCCAGCCACCGCGTCCAAACCATCGGCGGCCCGAGGGCCATGTCCCTTCGGCGGCGACCGCCAGAGGGGATGCTGCGTCGCCCAGTTGGCTCCCGTTGATCGCGAGTTCCAGCATCGCGATCGGAGCGGCGGCGGGATGATCGGAGGATGGAGGGGGGGCGAGCGCCGTGCCCCGGCGGACGCGTTCCAGATCCGCAATGCGCCAGAGGTGCGCCTCAGGGTCGACCGCCCTGTCGGCTTCTGCCTGGGAGCGGGCCAGACCCCAGACATCGAGACCCAGCTGGCGCACCAGGCCGGCGTTGTCGCGCACCAGCCATTCCTCGATGATGCGGTTCTCCTTCACCAGGCAATCGGCGATGGTCATCACCCGGGCGCGACGGCCCGTCGCCGGACCAAAGGAATCGTCGCCCAGATGTGTCATCAAGCTGACGATCCGGTGTGAGGTGTGAAACAGGCCAGGTGAGTCTTCGCTCCAGATCACGTCCTCGCCGATCAGGGTGCGATCGGGGAAGGCCGCAAGCGTCGACAGGGTGTTGGCCACCACCGCTTCGACCCCGCTGACCGGCCCGGCCAGAGTATGGATGCGGCAGTCCGCGCCATAGTGGGAGCGGCACAGGCCGACATTTTTTTCCTCCCAGATCCGGTGCGTGCAGCGGATGATGTAGTCGACGATGTCGGAATAGATCGGTTCAAAGCCCTCCAGCGCCTGTCGCCGCGGCCGAAGTGCCAGCAGGTCCTCGATTGACCTTCCGGCGGGGGACGGGGCTGTCAGGTCAGGAGACCAGGGCATGACGATCTCCGGCGGAACCCGGGAGGGATGTGAAATGCCGCCGCGTCACGCCGTCGTCTCAACTACGATCGGCGGCTCGGGCCGATCGCCGCCCCGTGTCACGAACAGGTCGGCACCTTGATCGGCCGCGTAACGGCGAACGGTGCCGACGGGCACGGTCAACGTGTCCCCCGGACCCAGTCGTTCGGTCTCGCCGTCGATCTCGACGTCCAGGACTCCCGAGTGAACGAAAACCACCTCCGGTTCGTACCGACGAACGCTGCGCGTGGCCGCGCCGGGCGAGAGCTGAAGCCTCCGGCAGACAAAGCCGTGGGGCCAGTTCAACGGGGATGCCGGCATGCTTTCAGCGGGGTTCTCGCTCCCCAGGATCGCACTTTCGTCTACGCCCGGGCTCTGAGCTGAAACTTTGGGCAGGGCGGTTCCATTGCGGACGACGACCGCTTCGAGCCCCGTGGCGTCGATGCGGCGGACGGTTCGCTCCAGGGCTTGCCTCGGTTCCGGTTCCACGACCGCGTCTGTCCCCTGTGGCAGAGATTGTTTCAGGGTGTCGATCAGACGGCCGCTTTCGAGCAGGACGAGACCGTGGCCGCGCGCCTTCTCCAGCACGTCCGGGGCCCAGACGACCCGACCGGGATCATTCCCACCCAGCACGGCATAGAGAAACCCGACCCCGGTCCCAACATTCTCGAATCCGCGAAACACATGGACCGGGATCGAGATGGTGTCGCCGGGCTCCAGGATCACTTCGGCGTCCTCGGCATGCTCTCCCGTACGGAAGGCCCAGCGACCGGAATGAACGAAGAAGACCTCAGCCGTTTCGTGGAAATGCTGGGAGTTCACGCACCCCGGGGGCTGGCGCGCGCCGCCAATGTTGAAGCCGTGAAGTTCGCTGATGTGGACGTGCTGGTCCGGATTTTCCGCCACGCCCGGCCCTATGATGGTGAAATTCTCTTTGGCGTCTGAACCCGGGGTACGCGCATCGATGAATGCTGTCGTACAAGGAAGCAGGTCACGATAGCGGACGATGCGATCAGAAAGCGATGGGCCGGAACGTTTCAGCATTCCGCTATTGAACGCGTCCTGCATTCGAATGCAACAAAGTTCTGGCGGCGAGTTTCCGTGGACTTGCAACCGTCGCGCGACATGGCGTGAACGCTGACTTCACCCTCATCGCCGTAGCCATGATCTGGATGCGGTAAATGTCGATTCGTCCTAGTCTGCTGGCACCGCCAGGAGGTGGTCACTGATCGCCTGGTAGGCGGGAAGTGAAGTTGGATCGATCAACGCATTCCCGGCGTTGGGACCGGAAGCGAAACGGACGATGGTCATTTCGGCTTTCGGGTCGGCGTAGCAGGCCTGGCCGAAGACGCCGCGCGCCATGAAAGCGCCGTTGGGATTGTGCGAGACCCACCACTGATCGTGATAGCTCCAGCCTGGCAAAGTACTGTACCCGCCATAGACGAAGGCCGCAGGGCTGCCGCCCGCCACGATGTCGGCGACGACGGTCTCGGGTACGATCTGGCGACCATTGAAGCGACCGCGATTTCTCATCATTTCGCAGAACCGGCCGAAGTCCCGAAGCTGCAGGTTGAGCCCCCCCGCGGCGTAGCCAGCCCCGTTCGAACCGACCTGGATATAGGCGTCGCGCTCCATTCCCATCGGTCGCCAGAAGCGTTCGCTCATGACCGCCGCGAGGGTCATGCCGCTGACGCGTGAGACCAGCCAGCCTGCGACCTCTGTGTTGACGGACTTGTAGTGGAACTCCCTGCCGTGCTCGCCCGCCTTTTTCAGGGTCGTGAGGTAGTCATAGCCGGTGGTCGGACCCGAATATCCGGGGGGCCGAGGCAGCATTCCGACCGCACGGACAAAGTGGAAGGCGTCGGAGTCCGGATCGGTATAGACTTCCGTGTAGGCGAGGCCGGTTGTCATATCGAGCACCTGACCCACCGTGGCGTCGGCGAAGGCGCTGTCAGCCAGTTCGGGGAGGTACTGCGTGACCAGGGCGTCGCGATCAAGCCGGCCTTCAGCGATCAGCATCGCCGCCAGGGTTCCAACAAACGACTTGGTCACCGAGTGGGCGATGTGCTGTCCCTGCGCAGTCAGGGCCCCGAAATAGCGCTCATAGACGATCTCGCCCCTGTGCAGGACCAGAATGCCGTCGGTGTAGTTGGCGGCCAGGGACTGTTCCCAGGTCATGGGAGTCGTGCCCCCCATCGGGGTGAAGGTGACGGCGTCGAGGTCATCGCGCAGGGCCACGGGCAAGACGCTTGTCGGACCATCACCGCGCGAGATCTCGGCAGTCGGCATCAGTTCGCGCCAGTGCGAGAAGCTCCAGCGGACCTGGGGAAAGCGCAGGAGGCTCTGATCCTCGAACCGGATCAGCCGGTCGGGTGACGGGGGGGAACCGACCATCCAGCCGAGGGTGACGGGATCCGTCGCAGCAGCGTCCGGGACGGCCTGCGGCGACTGTGCGTTGGCAAGCGCGGGAGCCAGCAGGGCGACCGCCATCATGATCGGCAAGTGTTTCATTGCAGGCTCCCGGAACGGTACGGACCACAGCCTATCGGAACTCTTTACTTGCGTAAACAGACCTTTGTGGTTTCCGCTCGCCAGGCTCACTGGCGCGTCCATCGCGAAATGACTTGCAATGTTGGACCAAACAGCAAAATCATTCACCCGACACAGTTCTGGAAACGCCATGGATCAGCCCGTTCGAACGCACCGGCCAGGGGAGGATCCGACCGCAGCCCCCTGGCCAAACCCCTCGCGTGCCTGGGTCACGGTCTTCGTCCTGATGGCCGCCTACGCGCTGGCCTTCGTCGATCGCCAGATCCTGACGCTGCTGGTTGAGCCTGTTCGTCGAGACCTCAACATCAACGACACCCAGTTCAGTCTCCTCAGCGGTCTCGCCTTCACCCTGTTCTATACCGTCATGGGGTTGCCGTTCGCATGGCTGGCGGATCGGAGTTCACGCCGCAACCTGATCATTGCCAGTATCGGCTTTTGGTCACTCATGACCGCGGCGTGTGGCATGGCCAGCAGTTTTCTGACGCTGTTCCTGGCGCGCATTGGTGTCGGCGTGGGCGAGGCCGGGCTCTCACCGGCCGCCTACTCCATGATCGCGGACAACTTTCCCCCGGCCAGGCGCGCGCGCCCGCTTGGCGTCTATGCGATCGGATCAATCTGCGGGGTCGGGCTTGCCCTGATCATCGGCGGGGCCGTTATCCAGTGGGCCATGACCGCGCCGCCGGTCAGTCTGCCCTTGCTGGGTGAGCTCAAGAGCTGGCAGCTGGCTTTCCTGATCGTCAGTCTCCCGGGACCGATCCTGATGCTGGCCATGCTGCCCCTGCATGAACCCAAGCGCCAGGAGAAGGCGTTGGCGGATGGCGAGACGCGCCCGTCGTTCATGGCCTTCCTGCGTCGTCGCTGGAAATCCTTCACCCTGCTGTCCGTTGGCTACTCTCTGATCGGTGTAGCGGTCGCCGCCTATCTGACCTGGACCCCGGCCTTCATGGTTCGGCGTTTCGGCTGGGAGATGAGTCAGGTGGGCGCAGCCTACGGAACTGTCCTTCTGGTCTTTGGGACCGGCGGGATCCTTGTCGGTGGGTGGTGGTCCGACAGGATGGCTGCGCGGGGAGCCCAGGATGCGGTTCTGCGGGTTGCTGCGACGGGGGCCGCGGTCGCCCTGCCTTTCGCCCTGGGTGCCCCGTTCGCTTCAAGCGGCGTGCTGGCCATGTCGATGATCGCCGCGATGTCGTTCGCATTCGGCCTGACACAGGGACTGCCGGCACCGAGCCTCCAGGCCATTGCACCGAACCGCCTGCGGGCGAGGGTCATGGCGCTCTACCTGCTGATCGGCAACATCGTCGCCTTTACGGTCGGCCCGACCGGAGTGGCCCTTATCAGCGACTATTGGCTGAAGGACTCGGCACGGATCGGGGTCGCCGTGGCGATTATGTCCGCCGTGGTGGTACCGCTTGGATTGCTGTCCTTGCTCGCGGCCCGCAAGAGTTTCATCGAGGCATCGGTTTTCGAGGCCGGCGAGGGCTGACCCCATTTTCCTGACGGACTGCCGTCGCGGCGCGCTTCAGGGGCCAGCCAGACAGCTACACCTTCATTGCAGAGTCCGCTTGGGACCGTACCCGGGCGGACGCGCGGACTGCGCGCCCTGTCCTGAGCCGTGATCCCGATGGGTTTCCGAAGCCAACAGGGACGCGAACCTGTCGCCCGCCGCTCCGTCGTTCGGGTGACCAAAGAAAAGCGCCCGCGATCCTCCTTGCAGAGTATCGCGGGCGAAGTCGGTCGGGACGGAAGGAGCGTTGATCAGAAGGCGTAGCTCAGATCGACGCCGTAGGTTTTGGGCGCACCGTAGTAGTTCATCAGGTCGCCGAAGAAGGTCTGAGCGGCCACGGCATAGAGTTCATCCGTCAGGTTCTTGCCCCAGACGGTGACGTTCCAGTCGGCATTGGGTGCCTGGAAACGCAGCGAGGCATCAAGCAGCCCGAAGGCCTCCTGCTTGATCGTATTGGCTGGTGTCCAGAAGCTCTCACCCGTATGGGTATAGTTCGCCTTGAAGCTGAACGCATTATCCCAGGCCCCCTCCCCGAAATCGTAGGAGACGCCGAGGTTAAACTTGTTCTCGGGCGAGCGCTGGATCCGCTTGCCGCTGAAGACCACGCCGGCCGAGCTGATGAAGTCCACATATTTGGCATCGATCAGAGACCCGGATGCGTTGATCAGCAAGTCGTCGGTGACGGCCCAGGTCAGTTCAGCCTCGAAGCCCTTGATGTCGGCCGCGCCGGCGTTGCTTGTGACCGTACACAGGCATTCCAGGATCAGCTGCTGGGACTGCAGGTTGGTATAGTCCATCTGGAAGGCCGCGACGTTCAGACGGACGCGATTATCAAACAGGTCCGTCTTGGCCCCGATCTCGTAGTTGATAACCTCCTCGGGATCGTAGCTGATCACGGCACCGGCACGCGTACCGGGGATATGGTCCCAGCCGCCGCCCTTAAAGCCCTTGCCGGCGCTGGCATAGATCATGATGTCGTCGTTGGGGCGGTATTCGATGATACCCTGGGGCGTGAAGGCGTCCCATTCCTGCTCGTAGTCGACCGTAAAGCTCTGCCCGGCGGCGAGGATCAGCGCCGCGACGCACAGACCGTCCCCGCCATCGCTGAGACAGCGAGCAACCCTGTGGCCGCCCTTCTTGTCCCGCGTGAAACGGGCCCCGATCGTGGCCGTCAGCTGATCTGTCAGCTCGTAACCGATCTGTCCAAAGACCGCTGCAGTGTCGAGTTCGGCGGCGTTCGTGTAGAGATATTCGCCGCTGAGCGCCGCAATGGTGGTGTTGGTCGTGGCCTTGTTGGCGTCGAAGCGATCCACATTGTCGTGCTGGATGAAGGCACCGACGATCCAGTTGAACCGGCTGTCCGGGTTGGTCGACACCAGCCGAAGTTCCTGCGCGAGCGTCTCGGGCTCGTCCTCGGCAAAGTAGAAGGTGTCTGCGAGCCCGGGGGGCGAGCCCACACCCAACTGGTTGAAGCCCATTTCGCCGGATGAATTGCGATAGCCTGTGATCGCGGTCAGCCGCGCCTGGTCGAAGTCATAGTCAATACGCAGGCTGGCCCCGAAGGTCGTGCGGTTTGAGTAGTCCCGCTGGGGGCTCAGGCTTTCTCGTGGACCCAGATTGCGCGCGGTTCGATAGGCGGTCACCGCGCCAATACCGGCAGTGAACGGGTCGTCGGTCATCGTGCGAGCCCCGGGGGTCGCCTTGGACGAGCCATAGTCCACGGTCAGAAGAGCGCGAAGCGCGCTGTCTTCGGGTCGGTAAAGAAACTCGGCCCGGGCCTGATGCGCGGTCAGGTCATCCATGTCGTAGTTCAGGAGGACGTTGCGACCGTAACCATCGCGATTGCGGACCTGGAAGGCGAAACGGGCGGCCACGTCACTGCTCAGTGGCCCGGTCATGTAACCGTCGGCGTTAAAGCCGTTGTAGCTGGCAAGGCCCGCTGTGATGCGGCCTGAGGGCTCGAAACTCGGCTTGTTGGTGATGACGCTGATAGCACCGCCGACGACATTCTTGCCGAGCAGCACGCCCTGTGGTCCGCGGATGATCTCTATGCGCTCAAGGTCATAGAAATCCGTGAATGCAGACCCCATCCGCGAGATATAGACCTCGTCCACAAACGTACCGATGGAGGGCTCGGCGCTGGCATCGATGATCCGGACGCTGGTGATGCCGCGGATATTCAATTCCTTCCCGAGCGGCGTTCCCTCGGTCAGGCTGAAGGACGGCACACTGCCGGCCAGGCTGCTGAGGTCGACAATCCGTTGCCGGTCCAGAGTTTCACTGGTCACTGCCGTGATCGCGCTGGGCACATCCTGCAGGCGGCGCTCGCGACGATCAGCGGTGACGATGACGTCCTCGATCGCAGTCGCGGTTTCGGCCTGACTGGTCTGTGGACCCGTCTGGGCCATCGCGGACAAGGGGACCGCACACAAGGCTGTAAGTGAAGTGGATGCAAGCCAAGCCAAGGTAAGTCTGCGCATTCGATTTCCCTCCCAGGGCTTCGCCCTTTTTGTTGATCCCCCAACCGACGAGATCGTCGGTCATCGGCCATTCCGGCGCGACGTGGCACGTCCGTCGGGCGGTGCAGACAGGAGGGCCCTTATGGGTCCTGCCGAACTTCACAACGCCGACAGTCCGGCAATAAATCCATAATTGCAAGTCAATGGACAAGGTGGCTTCAGCAAACTTGCGTCAACAGACCTTTTCCTAAGTTTCCTCAATATCTTGCGACTGTTGTGCGCTGCAAAATATCCAGCCCGGGATTTGGCAGACAGCCGATCGGCCGTTTGCACCCTTGCGAATCCGGTCTCCGGTCTCCTCGGCCCCGACCGGCCCGGCCGCTGTCGATCAGGCAGAAAGATGCGACCTTGCCATAGGGTCAAACAGGGGCCGGCCACCGGCTGGACCCCTCGGCCGAGGCCCCCGGTGCGGATCCTCGACAACCTCATGTCTCCGCAGGACAGGGCCGGAAAATGGGGGTCGGAGCCGCGTGGACGGCCATCAGCCGACTGACCGGGATCAGGGTTGCGGTGCCCGGTCGGTTGAAGGCGGGTGCCGCGGCCGGGACCTAGCCCTTGATGTCCTTGAGCACGGCTGCCTGGGCCGGATCAAGATACTCGTCCAGCCGTGTGATCAGACCGTCTTTCATCCGGACCACGCAGCAGGCGGCCATGCGGAACAGGCGGCCGTCAGGCAGGGTGGCCTCCAGGACATGCTGCTGAATCCAGCCATCGTGGAGGATCTCCCGGCGCAGGATATTGTACTTCCGGACCGGTAGCTTGCGATGCATCCAGGCCAGCGTCTTGAGGTTCTCTTCGACCGACTGTTCGTGGTCGTCGAAATTGTGCCAGATCCTTGCGTCCGGAGCATAGAAGGTGCGCGCAGACTCACTGTCACCGCGCCCAAGAGCCGCCGAGAAGCGGTCTGAGAACTCGTGGATGTCCTTCTCGTCACTCATGGTTGGCTCCCAGGTGCAATGAGGGCCAGTTGCGGCCATCAAGTCAGGCGTCTGTTGCTACATCCGGGCATCGTGTGACCGGCCCCTCTGCGTGAAACTCCAGGCCCTGCCGTCAGACGGCCAGGCGCTTTCGGTCTGCGTCCAGGAAGGCGACCACCTCGGCGATGGATGTGCGCGGGTTTCTTGTGTGCGGATAGGCGTGTGCGGTTCGGGGTTTGCGGTCGAACCAGATCTCGTCGACGACCTCGGGGGGGCGGGTCGCAGCCAGCCAATCGATCGTATCGGCACCCTCGTGGTCATTGCGCAGGATGGGGGCCAGGACTTTGCGGAATTTGGGAAGGCTGGTCTTCACCCCGGCGGTGTCCGCCCATCCGGGGTGGACGGCATAGGTCCTGATCCCGTCGGCGGCCCAGGCGGTGCGCCAGTGTTCGGCAAGGGCCAGTTGAGCCCGCTTGTGGGCAGCATAGGCGGCGAAGCCGTTGAAATGCGCCTCGGGTATGTTCAGCAGCTTCTTGTTCAGGCCGAGGTTATAGAGGCCGCCGGAGACGACGTTGATGATGTTCGCGCCTGGCTTCAACTTGCCGGCCTTGTGGAGATCCTCTGTCAGGATCCAGTGGCCGAGAAGGTTGGTGGCGTAGGAGGTCTCCAGTCCTTCGGGCGTCGCCTCGAAGTGACGCATCAGCAGGCCGACGTTGTTGACGAGGACGTCGAACTTTACCGCCGCGATCTCGGGACGGTTCGACAGGCCGGCGACGGCGGCCATCGACGACAGGTCGCAGGTGACGGCCACGATGGACCCCGGCCCCCTGGCCTCGCGGACCAGTTCGCCCAGAGCCTTCACATTGCGGCCAATGGCGTAGACGGTCGCGCCCTTGGCCGTGGCCCGCAGCGCTGTGGCCTTGCCGAGGCCGCCGGTCGCGCCGGTGACGAGCCATTTCTGGCCTGAGTAGTCAGCCTTGACCGGTTTGAACGGCAGGCCGCGCGCGACATAGCCTACGCGGGTGAAGGACGGGGCAAAGCGAGCGTAGAAGTTGACCGACTTCATAAGTGCCTGCCAGAAGGGGGGCTCGGCCATGGGCGTCTCTCCACGCGATCCACTGTCGCTTGCGTAAACACACTAATCGCTCAGCCGCGCTTGGCAAGCAGCTTGCGTTTCTGGACTTATGCAGTCAGCGTTGGGCCATGGAAACGCCGCGACAGCGTCGGGAGGCGTGATGACCAGACCCATTCGGGTGATCCAGTGGGCGACCGGCTCCATGGGCAAGGCCTGCCTGCGGGCGGTTCTGGACGACGACCGGTTCCAGTTGGTCGGCCTGCTGGTCTATAGCGACGCCAAGGCCGGGCGCGACGCCGGAGAGATCGCGCGTCGGCCGGAGACGGGGGTGTCTGCGACCCGTTCCATTGACGAGATCCTGGCGCTGGACGCAGACGTGGTGATCCACACGCCGATGTTGTCTGCGCCCTACGACGGACATGATGCGGACGTGAGAAGACTGCTGGAGTCCGGCAAGAATGTCGTTAGCATCAACCACTATTTCGAGCCCGCCGCGCTCGGTATCGACTATGCGAACGGGCTGGCCGAGAGCGCGCGCAAGGGCGGTGCCACCCTTGCCGGAACCGGAGTGAATCCCGGCTGGGTCGCGGAGCGGATGGCGGTCAACGCCACGGCCCTGTGCCTGTCGCACCGGAACATCGCGACTCGCGAGATCATTGACTGCACAACGGTTCCAAACCCGGACTATGTCTTCGGTGCCCTGGGTTTCGGGACCGCACCGGGCAGGGTCAACTTGCTGAGCGGGCCGCTGGCGGAGACCTTTACGGCCATGTTCTCGCAGAGCGTGGAGGGACTGGCAGCGCGGCTAGACCTGGACCTGGATCGGTTCGAACCGGACCACGCGGTTCGCGTGGCGGAGCGCGATCTGACCATCGCGGCGGGGATCATTCCCAAGGGCACGGTCTCGGCCACGACCTGGCGTGTGCATGGTCTGATCGACGGGGTGAGGCGCATCACCCACGAGGTCAACTGGATCATGGATCCGGCCCAGGCACCGTTCGCCGGCAAGCCTCACTGGCAAATCGAGATCGACGGCCTGCCCGGGGTCAGGATCGCCATGGACCTTGTCGACACCGCCCCGGTCGGCGTGCGCACCAAGCCGGAACAGTTCGCGGTGGCGGCCATGGTCCTGCAGGCCATTCCCCGCGTGATCGTCGCACCCCCGGGTCTGCTGCGGCTGTGACGTCGCCGGACAGACTTGCCCGCTAACGCAAGCCATGTCACTTTCGTTTAAAGACTAAATGAGACGACCGGAGGACGACAGGATGGCCGACCGCGACCCCGAGGTCCAGGCGCTGCTCGACAAGAAGGCGATCGAGGAGGTGCTGCTGAAGTTCCTCCGCGGCTGTGATCGCAGCGATGCGAACCTGGTCGAGCGCGCCTATTGGCCCGACGGATGGGAGGATCACGGCGGCACTTTCGATGGCCCGGCGTCGGAATGGGTGGCTGTGGTCAAGGAGCGGCTTTCCAAGGCCGGTCTGATGAATCACCTGGCCATGAACATGGTCATCGATCTGAAGTCGGCGACCACTGCGACCGCAGAATGCTACATCCTCACCGCCTCGCGCCTGACGGTGAAGGGGCAGGAGTTCGATACCCGGACCCTGGCCCGCTGCGTGGACCAGATGGAGAAGCGCGGCGACGAATGGCGCATCTTCAGACGCACCATGTGCTGGGAATGGAACGAGGAGCGCGAGCTCTCCGAGACATGGGCGCGGGGGGCAATCACTCGGGATGCCTCGGAGCTTCGGCGCGGGGCCAAGAGGCCTGACGACATCCTCTATACGGCAGCCTGAGGCGAGCGGATGGACATCGAGGGCTCAGCGGCCATCGTCACCGGGGCCAACCGGGGCATAGGCGAAGGCTTTGTGCATGTGCTGATCGAGCACGGGGCTGCCAGGGTCTATGCCGGTGCCCGCGATCCGGCATCGGCCAGACATCTTGAGGACCGATATCCCGGCAAGGTCGTTGCTGTGCGGCTCGACGTGTCCAAACCGGACGAGATCGAGGCCGCGGCCGCGGCCTGTCCCGACGTGTCGATACTGGTCAACAACGCCGGTGCCTTCCACAACAAGCTTCTGATCGGCTCTGACGACATCTCCGCTGCACGCGACGAGATGGAGGTCAATTATTTCGGACCGCTGCAGATGGCGCGCGCCTTCGCCCCGGTGCTGAAAGCCAATGGTGGAGGAGCGATCCTGAACGTGCTTTCGGTCGGGGGCATCGTCGCGGTGCCGAACATGGGCGGCTACAGCCCGTCGAAGTTCGCCATGCGGGCAGCGGGATCCTGCATTCGCGCCGAGCTGGCGGGGCAGGGGACCAGTGTCACTTCCCTGATCGTCGGTTCGGTCGACACCCGGATGGCCTCACATGTGAAGGGTGCCAAGGAGCAGCCCGAAGACATCGCCCGCGCGGCGTTGAAGGGGATCACGCGCGGCATCGACGAGATCGACACCGACCGGTTCGCCATCGAGAGTCGTGCCGCCCTGGCCCGGGATCCCAAGGGGATGGAGCGGGCCATGGCCAGGATGCTGCACGTCAAGGAACTGTCGACCGGTCGCTAGACGTCGGACGATCAAGGGGGAGACCAAACCATGCCGCCCATCACCGAAATCCTGACCATTCTCGGGATCAACTTTGCGATCTGCGTCGCGTCCTTCGTCATCCTGTGGGGCATTGGCGTCGCCATCCGGGACGTGACCTTCGTCGACGCCTGGTGGGCGTTGGGGCTGGCCTTCATGGGTGTGACCACCTTCTTCATGGCCGACGGCTCGGACCAGCGGATGCAGCTGATCCTCGTGCTGGTCTCCGTCTGGGGCCTGCGGCTGGGCGGCTATATGTTGTGGCGCTGGCGGGATCATGGGCCGGACAGACGCTATGTGAAGATGCTGGAGCGGGCCCAGGCGAAGGGCATGAGCTATCCCAAGGCTGCCTGGGTCCTGGTGTTCCAGCTGCAGTCGCCGATCCTGTTCATCGTCAGCCTGCCTGTACAGCTGGGCCAGTTGTCGTCGTCGCCGGTCGCGGTGGGCCTCATCGGCTGGATCGGTGCCGGGCTGACTGTCTTCGGCATCATCTTCGAAAGCCTGGGCGACTGGCAGATGGTGCGGTTCAAGAAAACGCCGGGCACGGCCGGAACCGTGATGGACAAGGGTCTGTGGCGCTATACCCAGCATCCCAACTATTTCGGCGACCTGTGCGTCTGGTTCGGCCTGTGGCTGATCGCGGCGGAGACAGGCCTGCTCGGCACCGCCTCGATTGTCGGGCCACTGCTGCTGATGGTGATGTTCCTGAAGTACAGCGGCGGCGTGTCATACGAAAAGCGCCTGAAGCATACGCGCCCGGGCTATGAGGGCTATATGGCCCGGACCAGCCTGATGATCCCCTGGCCGCCGAAGAAAGCGTCCATCGTGGAGACGAAGTCCGCCGCATGATCCGTCCAGCCAGGCCACGCTTGATGTCCACGCCCGGGGTCGCCATGCCCGCGCCCCGGGCGGTCGGTTCCCTGTTGAATGTTCATGCTGCGCGCGATCCTGATCGCCCGGCCCTGACGTTTGAGGGCGAGACCCTTACGCGGAGAGAGCTGGCGGAACGGGTCAACCAGCGGGCGCGCACGCTGCAGAAGGCGGGAGTGGTCGAGGGTGACTTTGTCGCCATCGCCCTGCCGAACTGCCCCGCCTTTCTGGAGCTGGCCTTTGCGGTCTGGGCGCTTGGCGCGACGCCTGCACCCCTGTCTCACAAGCTGCCGGCACCCGAGCTTGCGGGCATTCTCGACCTGTTGAAGCCGCGGCTGATCGTTATCGAGGACGCCGCCAAGGTCGGCGATACGCGGTGTTTGTCGGAGGCGGAGACCTGGGACGCCATGGCCGATGCATCGCCCCTTCCGGAGATCGTATCGAAACACCTGAAGGCCATCGCCAGCGGCGGTTCGACCGGGCGGCCCAAGGTCATCGTCGACATGGCACCGGCGATGGTCGACCCAGACGTCCTGCTGCTCGGCATGATCCCGGAGGATGTCCTGCTGAACCCCGGGCCCCTCTATCACGCAGCCCCGTTCGGCATGACCTGTTTCGCCATGGGCTGGGGGCTGCACATCGTCCTGATGCCGCGCTTTGATGCGGAGGAAACCCTGCGGTTGATCGACCGGTACAAGGTCAGCTGGCTGTTCCAGGTGCCGACGATGATGCATCGAATCTGGACCCTTCCCGACGATGTGAAGGCGAAACATGACGTCTCGTCGCTGGACGCCGTCCTGCATATCGCCGCCGCCTGTCCCCCCTGGTTGAAACAGAAATGGATCGAGTGGGTAGGCCCCGAGACGGTCTGGGAAATCTACACTGGCACCGAGGCTCTCGGCGGTACCGGTATTCGTGGCGTCGAATGGCTGGATCATCCCGGCTCGGTCGGGAAGGTCCTGCCTGGCTTTGAGATGAAGGTGCTGAACGAGGCCGGCGAAGCCTGTGCTCCCGGCGAGGTCGGAGAGATTTATTTCATGCCGCTGCGCGGGCAGGGGACGACCTATAGATACCTCGGTGCCGAGCCGCGTGCGAACGGGACGTTCGAGACGCTGGGCGACATGGGCTATGTCGATGAGGAAGGCTGGCTCTACCTGGCCGATCGGCGCGTGGACATGATCGTCTCAGGGGGGGCCAACGTCTATCCTGCCGAGGTCGAGGCGGCGATCGACAGCTTCCCCGGCGTCCTGTGCAGCGTGGTGGTGGGGCTGCCGGATGCCGACCTTGGCCAGCGGGTGCACGCCATCGTTGAGACAGCAGACGGGGCTCTGGATCGGACCGGGCTGAACGCATTTCTGATGGAGCGGATCGCGCCTTACAAGCGGCCTCGGTCGCTGGAGGTGACCACCGAACGGCTCCGCGATGATGCGGGCAAGGTGCGCCGCTCTGCGCTGAGAGCGGCGCGGATGCCGGCGGACACCTAGAGCCTGATCGGCTGAGGTGGAATCGCTTCGCGATTCCGCTGATGCCGTGAATCAGGCTCCAATCATGCCCTAGGTCGCCGCCGGGTCCTTCATCTGGAAATAGTCGCGCCAGGCCACGATCTTTCCGTCCTGGAATTCGATGATGCCCATATAAGGGTGGGAGACGCTGACGCCATCGGCGTTGACATAGTCCTCCTGCCCCTCGGTCAGCACCTTTTCGCCGTTTTCGGCCCAGTTCACGAGCGTCCACTTCGTCGCCGAATGGTTGGCCCAGTATCTGGTGATGAACCGGTCGACCCACGCCTTCCCGATCAGGGGGCGGGTGCCGACATGGTAGTGGTATTCGACGTCTTCGGCGAAGAAGTCGAGGAAGGCGGGTTTGTCGCGCATCTCCGACGCCGCCATCAGCGCGCGCAAGCGTTCGATCGGCGTACTCATGCCGAGGCTTTCGCGATGTCCGGCTTCGCCGGCGCATGGACCTGCGATGTGTCGTAGTAGTCGCGCATCCGGTAGATCAGGCCGTCGCGAACCTGGAAAACCTGGACGAAGGGGTTGTCAATCTTCGCGCCCGAAGCACGATCGACCAGGACCTCCATCCCCTCGACGAACAGAACTTCGCCGTTCTCGGCCGAGTGGGTGACCCGCCACTCCTGCTGATCGAAGCCGGCCTCGTAGTTGGACAGGAATTTGCGCATCTTGTCCTTTCCCACGGCCGGACGTTTGGTGGGGTGCCAATGGTACTCAATGTCGTCGGCGAGGGTGGCAATGAAGCCCTCCACATCGCGCTTCTTCCAGGCGGCCATCATGGCCTCCACGACCTGCATTTTTTGACCCACGGCCCGTCTCCCTGCGTTCCTGCTGATCGAACGCTAAGGCCATAGGTCTGCTAGTGCAAGCGCCGAAAGGTCACTTTCAAAAGCGAACTTTCTTTACGCCGTCGGCTTGATCCGGCCAGCCTTCATCAGAACGTTCTGCAGCGTCAGCCTGCCTTTGCAGGCGCTGCAGGAGACCTGAGGGCTCAGAGGTTCACCGCAAGCGTGCCTGATCCTGACAGGCGGTCCGGCGCGGTCCTTCAGATGGGTATCGGCCCAGGTCATCATGGTCAGGGCATGGGGATAGAGGTCGCGCCCCTTGGTCGTCAGCCGGTATTGATACCGGGGCGGCGTCATCTCATAAAGGCGTCTCTCGAAAATGCCCGACATCTCCAGCGTCCGCAGCCGGTCGGTCAGAATGTTGGACGCGATTCCAAGCATGCTCTGGATCTCGTCGAACTTGTGCAGGCCGAAATACTGCACACTGACCACCAGGGCGGTCCAGCGATCGCCCAGCAGGTCAACAAGCTCGATGGTCGGGGCCTCATCGTTGGGCTGGCGACGACGGTGCATCCGCTGGACCGGCAGCTTCTCCATCCCCTGACCGGGGCCGGGCGTGAAGGAGCAGGTGTGAAGCGTCAGCGGCTCGCCGCAGCCACCGCAGCGGAGCTCGGGCAACATGGGCTTGCCGCATTCGGTGTGAGTGAAGACCGTTGGTGCCCGGCCGCCGGTCACGCCCCAGCGCACGCCCCAGCCCCACATCAGCATCATGGAATCGAACAGACCCAGTCCGCGCGGCGTCAGATGGTAGGCCATACGTGCGCCCTCATCCTTGTGGGGCTTCTTGACCAGGATGCCGTGCCTTTCCAACGCCGCGAGGCGGCTTGAGAGTGTTGACCGGGCACCGCCGAGGCGGGCGTGAAATTCCTCGAACCGCGTTGCGCCGAGAAAGGCCTCCTGGACGACCAACAGGCTCCATCGATCGCCGAGAGCGTTAAGGGCGCGGTTGACCGAGCTCTTTGGAACCAGACGAGTTCTCGGCGGGACGCGGGGCATCCCCCCTCTTAGGCATCGCCATTAGGTCTTATCAAGCAACCGTCAATTTCTGGCGTCGAATCACCAGCCCTGCCGCTTCACGGTCGAAGGTCCCGGCTGTGACCCCCTCGTCCCTCAGTCCGGTCTTCTGGATCTTGTTGGTTGGGGTCTTGGGCAGGGCAGCTTCTACCCGGACGTAGCGTGGCACCATGAAATGGGTCATGCGCGGGATCAGCCATTCGAGCAGTTCGCGCGCGTCGATCTCGGCACCGTCGATCGGTGCCACGGCCACCATGACCTCCTGTTCGCCACCGGGCAGGTCGACGCCGTAGGCGGCGCATTCGCGCACGGAGGGGTGGGCGATGACTTCGAGCTCGATTTCCAGAGAGGACATGTTCTCGCCGCGTCGGCGGATTGCATCTTTCTTGCGATCGACGAAGAAGAAGCAGCCCTCGCTGTCGCGCCACATCAGGTCGCCGGTGTGGAACCAGCCGTTGCGCCAGGCCTTCGCCGTCGCCTCCGGATCGCCGAGGTAGCCGCTGAAAAGGGTCCAGGGGGCATCGGAGCGGATGACCAGTTCGCCCGGCTCGCCGTGCGGGACCTCGTTGTCGTGATCGTCGACGATGCGGCACTCCATGCCGACACGAACACGGCCGCAGGAGCGCATCACCGGTTCGTTGACCGCACTGATCAGCGGCCCGGACACCTCGGTCATGTTGAACCCCGACAGATAGTCGAAGCCGAACCGCTTAGCGAGCGCGACGGTGTCCTCGTTGATCGGCGACAGGGTCACCATCCTCAGCGAGTTGTCGGCGTCGTCGGGCTTCGGCGGCTCCTTCATCAGGAAGGAGGTCAGGGCACCGATCAGGCCGGAGCAGACCGTTGAGCCGGTCTCGCGCACGGTGTCCCAGAATCGGCGGGTGTCGAAGGCCTCGAACAGGGCGACCGAGCCGCCGCAGGCCACCGCCGCCGTGATCGCCGCGATGCCGCCGACATGGAACATCGGCAGATTCACCAGCATCCGGTCGGACTGGACCATGTAGCCATAGGTCACCCTGGCCGTCGTCCATTCCTGCACGTAGGAGGTGACTACTGCTTTGGAAGGGCCTGTTGTGCCGGAGGTGAAGATGATCACCGGCGGATCCCAGGGATGCTGTTCCACAGGCATGAAGTCAGTCGGATCGCCGTCGAGGGCCGAAGCCTCCTCGATCACGACGGGCAAGGCCGGTGGTTCTGACGGCCCGGTCAGGATCAGCCGTTCGGCCACACCAAGCGACAGACCTTCCAGACGTGGCGCAAGGTCGGGGTGGACGATCAGCAGCCTGGCACCGGTCTTGCCGATGGCGTGTTCCAGCAGCTTGCCGCGAAAGCTTGTGTTGATGGGGGCGAGCGCCGCGCCGGCATAGTTGGCACCGAACCAGGCGCGCAGCAGGGTCGGGCCGTTCGGCGCCCAGGCCGCGACGATGTCCCCGCCCTTGACACCACGCGCCTGAAGCGCGGCGGCGGTGGACACTGCGCGCCTGCGGGTCTCGGCCCAGGTCCAGGTCTCGCCGGTCTCGAAACGGATGAAGACCGTGTCCGGCGTCTCGGCCGCCCAGCGGTCGATCAGCAGCGGGATGACACAGTCCTCGGCCGCCGGCGGTGCGGGGTCGAACCACGGGACCGTCAGGCGCGCATCGTTCATTGGGCAGGCTCCTGCCACGCCCTGGCTTCCTCGACACTGTCGCGGAAAGGCCTTAGCGCGCGGGTGAGCATCAGGGCGGCGACGGTGATGGTCGCCCCGCTGACGATGGCGAGGGACAGGCCGATCCTCTGGTCACCGCCGAGCCAATTGTCGCTGATGGCAGCCACGACGGTGGGGCCGAGGCCGAGCGAGATCAGGTTGCCGATCAGGAAGTATATAGCGGTGATCTGGGCCCGAAGCTGGTTCGGCGCGACGGCCTGTAGCGCCGTGGCCGGCAGGCTGTTCATCACGCCCGCGAAAAAGCTGAAGCCGGCGAGGGCGGCAAGAGCCTGATCGCGGTCGGGCATGAGGGGCATGGCTATGGCGAAGGGGATACTGGCGACAAGAGCCAGGATGGCGACCCGAACGGGCGCGTCTGTGCGGCCCTTGCCGGCGAACATGTCGGTGAGCCAGCCGCCCACGAGTACGCCTGGCGTGGCGGCGGCCAGCAGAACCAGTCCATAGGCGAAGCCAACCTCGGCCGGGGTCATCCCATGCTGGCGGATCAGAACCGCAGGTGCCCAGGCCAGATAGGAAATCCCGGCCATGCCGAAGATCGAGAAGGCGAAGATCAGCATGTAGAAGGTCGATTTGCGCGACCACATATATCCTAGGACGCCCGCCTGGACGCCCGACTTCACCACCCCCTGGCGCGGCGGTTCGCGCACGATGACGAAGAGTGCGGCGATCAGCAGGCCCGGGGCACCGACCAGAACGAAGGTCTGCTGCCAGGGTGCCAGTTCGCCAACGAAGGGTAGTTTCATCGCCCCGGCCTGGGCGATGATGTCGATGACTGCGCCGCCGATCATCAGGGCCAGACCGGCACCCAGATAGGGGGCCATCGAATAGACGGCCAGGGCACGGGCCCGTTGTCGCGGCGGGAAGTAGTCGGAGATCATCGAATAGGCGGCGGGCGAAAGGGCAGCTTCGCCGATTCCCACGCCGATGCGGGCAGCGAACAGCGCCCAGAAGCTGTTGGCAAGGCCGCAGGCCACGGTCATCACGCTCCAGACCACGATACCCCAGAAGATGATCCAGCGCCGGCTGCCCCGGTCCGCCAGTCGCGCCAGCGGCACGCCCATGACGGTGTAGAACAGGGAGAAGGCGATCCCGGCCAGAAGGCTGAACTGAGTGTCGGTAATCGTCAGGTCGGCCCGGATCGGCTGCACCAGCAGGGTCAGGATCTGGCGATCGATGAAGCTGGACGTATAGGCCACCATCAAGCCGGCGACTGCGAACCAGGCCCAGCCCGAATGGGGCCAGAGTCCCGGCTCCGACGGTTGCTTCACGCCCGTCACATCCTCAACCGCGCTCATGCCGTAACCTTGTTCAATCTCAAGATGAAAGTGACCTTCGCAGTTGCGAGATAGTGGATTGCTTCTTTCGCATTCGCGTCAAGGTAAGCGAGCTCCTTGCGGGGTTCTGTCCAGTGCGACTTGCGATAGATGGCCACTAACTCCCTAATTATACGAGATTTAACCTCAAAAAACTTCGTCGAACTTGAGCTCGCGCGGTCTCCGGACGGCCCAGGCGTGGCTGGACCGTGTCGCCGTGCTCACACAGAAGTACACATGTCGGTCTGATTACAAAAGCTATTTGACAGTCTCAATTCGCCAGTGACACATTGGGCGCAGAAGCACCTCGGTGAACGAGGGCTCATGGGAGGATTGGGCGTGAACATCAGAGGCACAGTCAGCATATCCGCATTGGTCATCGCCGCGACGCTTTCCGCGACGCCGACCCTCGCACAGTCCGGGCAGGAGGCAACGGTCGTCGATGAGATCATCGTTACGGCCACCCGCCGCGCGCAGCGCTTGATCGAGGCACCGGTCGCCGTTACGGCGATCAGTGGCGAACAACTGGATAACTCCGGCGTCAGCGATATCCGCGAACTGACCAGCCTGGCCCCGAGTGTTCAGTTCCAGACTCCTGGCGGCGGCTCGGACTCTTCGATCCGCATCCGGGGTGTGGGCACGACCTCGACCAACCCCGGCCTCGAATCGTCCGTCGGCGTGATCATCGACGGCGTCATCCGGGCCCGTACGGGGGTAGCCCTTTCGGAACTCGGCGACCTGCAGGGAATCGAAGTCCTGCGCGGGCCCCAGGGCACGCTCTTCGGCCGCAACACATCTTCAGGCATTATCAATGTCACGACGAAACAGCCTGATTTCAATGGTATAAGCGGCAATATCTCCGGCTCCTACGGCAGCTTCAACGACCGCCGGATTTCTGGTGCCGCGAACTTCCCGCTGGTCGACGATGAACTGGCCCTCCGCATCGAGGGGAGTTACGAGCTGCGTGACGGCTTCCATTCTGACGCCAACTCGAACGCGACCCTGGACAATCTCGACCGGCAGTTCGTACGCGCCAAGCTGCTGTGGCGTCCGTCCGAAACCCTCAGCTGGACCTTTACGGCCGACTATACGAACCGCGACGAGAACTGCTGTGTCGCGCTCCTCGCCATCGCCGGCCCCACCTACAATCTGGTCAATCAGCTGGCCGCCGCACGCGGCGGGATCGGTTATTCCTCGACCAATCCGTTCGACCGCCGCGCTTCCAAGAACAAGATCCGACAGAACCAGGAGGACATCGAGGATATGGGTGTGTCCGCCTCTGCAGAATGGGATCTGGGCTGGGCGACGCTGAACTCGGTCAGTGCCTTCCGCAGCTGGGAAGCCTTCCGGTCCCAGGACTTCGACCACTCGGGCGCCGACCTGGGCTTCTTCGCCCCCGACGGTCTGCACCAGGGCTTCGACGTCCTGACCCAGGAACTGCGTTTACAGGGGGAGAACGGTCGTCTCGACTGGCTGGTGGGCCTGTTCTACGCGGATGAGACTGTGCTGAACGACAGCGCGTATCGGATGGGTGCCGACTATCCGCTGATCTACGGCGGGGCGGCGACTTTTCAGGCCTCAACCCTGGCCGCGTTCAGGCCCGGCGACGGTGCCCGCGGCATCGGCGAGCAAAGCGGGCAGGATCTGTCCTTCTTCACCCACAACGTCTTCCACGTCACGGAAGCCCTCAGCATCACCGCCGGTCTGCGTTACACGCAGAACGACAAGGAAATCACTTACCGGGGTGAGAACTTCAACCCGGCCTGCGACAGCGCCGTGCTGACCAGTGACGCCCCCGGCATCACCCGCTTCTGCGCCCCGTTCTGGGACACCCGGCTGAACCCGGCGGGCGATAGCGACGCCCGCACCGAAGAGGCTACGACCGGAACGGCGAACATCGCCTACCGGGTCAACCAGTCGCTTAACACCTATGCGTCCTACTCGCGGGGCTACAAGTCGGGTGGCTACAACTTCGATCGGGCCGGCTTCACCAACCGCGCAGCGCCGAATGCCCGCGATCTGGCCTTCGTCGAGGAAACGGTCGACGCCTATGAGATCGGCATCAAGGGCGAATTCCTTGACAGGACCCTGCGGGCCAACTTCGCGGCCTTCCATCAGACCTTCGAAGGCTTCCAGCTGATCGAGTTCACGGGCGTCAGCTTCGTGGTCCGCTCTCTGGCCGAGGTCATTACCAAGGGTGCCGAGCTCGAGCTCACCTGGGAGCCGACTCCCGGGCTGACCATGACCAACGGCCTCAGCTATACCGACGCCTACTATCCGGTGAACGTGCTGAACCGTCAGTATTCGGGCCTTGAGCTGGAGCAGTCCCCGGACTGGGTCAATGTCTCCTCGGTGACCTGGGAGTTTCCGATCGGCGACGGCCTGACCGGCGTGGCCTATGCGGACGCCCGGTATTCATCGAAGTTCTTTACTGGCGGGTTCGATCCGAACCGCATCCAGGACAGCTTCACCACCGCCAATGTTCGCTTCTCCCTCCGGGGCGCGAACGAGGCCTGGCAGCTGGACATCTTCGCAAGGAACGTCTTCGACCAGGACTACTATCGTCGCGTTATCCCCGCGACCTTCCAGGCGGGCTCCTATTCGGCCTTCCTCGGCGACCCCCGCACCTACGGGGTCACCCTGCGGCGCAACTTCTGAGCCGCATCTACTCCAGGTTTTCCTGACCTGACACGCCTCGACCCCGCTGCGAAAGCAGCGGGGTTTTTTTGCATGCGGCTCAGAACCCCATCTGTTTCGCCGCCAGATCGCGCAGAATCTCTTCCGATCCGCCGCCGATGACGAAGATTCGGGCCTCGCGATAGATACGTTCGACGCGGTTTCCTCCGGTATAGGCGCGGCCGCCCAGGACCTGCAGGCTTTCGCGGGCGCAGTGCTCCAGTGTCGTCGTCGCCTGCACCTTCAGCAGGGCCAGATCCGCGACAGGGACCTCGCCCCGACCGAAGCGCCAGACCAGGATGTCCAGCATGGCGTAGGCGACCTTGATGCGCTGGACCATGTCCACGATCTTGTGACGCATCACCTGATGGTCGATCAGTCGCTTGCCGAATGTTTGACGCTCCCGGGCAAAGGCGATGGCCTCGGCGACACAGGTGCGGGTCATGGCCAGGGTCGCGGCGATGCCGGAGAACCGCTCGATGTTGAACTGGCTGGCGAGACCGGCGAAGCCCCGGTTCTCGACCCCGACCAGATTGGTCACCGGGACCTCGACATTGTCGAAGTTCAGCCATCCGTTGTTCCGATTGTACCACTGCAGCCCGGGCAGGGGACCGCGCGTCACGCCCGGGCGGTCCGTCTCGATCAGCAGCATCGACAGGCCGCCCATGCCGGGCCCGCCGGTCCGCACTGCCGTCAGCAGATAGTCCGCCTTCATGGCACCGGAGATCAGTGTCTTGCCGCCGTTGACGATGAAGACATCGCCCTTTCGTTCGGCGGTCGTCGTGAACCCCGAGACGTCCGATCCGCCGCCGGGTTCGGTCACTGCGAAGGCGATTTTCCTTTCACCCGCCAGCACCGGCCGGGCGACGCGGTCCAGCATCTCGGGCGTGCCGCCGTTGATGATGGGCGGCAAGGCGATCCAGGGTGTAGCGAGGTCTGCGAAGACCACGCCCGAACCCATGCGGAAAAACTCCTCGGCGAAGATGATTCGATCCCACAGGTCGATGTTCTCACCCGTGCCGCCCAGATCCTCGCGGAATCCCATGCCGCTGATGCCTTCCCGCGCAGCGTCCTTGTAGAGACTGTCGGGGAAATCGGACGCCGCGTCCCACTGATCCAGATGCGGCGCGATATATCCATCCACGAAACCGCGCAGCCTGGACCGCCAGGCCTCATGGGCAGGCGTCATGAAGGGACTGGGTGGCCTCAGGCCGTCGAAGTCCATTGCGGGGGGGGCATGATCGGCCATGGTCGTTCCCTGTCGCGCCGGCGGATCCGGCGTCGCTTTCACTTTCATACTAATCCTCTCTCGCCTTTCGCCGCAAGCATGGTATGTTAACGCAACCCACTAGGCGTAGTCCTTGTGGAATGAGGAGCGATCAATGGGACAGGAACAGACGGGCGAGGCCCGCACCGCATTCACCGAGGGCAGGACAACGTCGGCCCTGAAGGTGACGCTGACCGATCGGGCGCATCCCTATATGCAGGGTGCATGGACGCCCCAGAACGAGGAACACACCGCTGACGACATGACGGTGATCGGGACGATCCCGATCGACATCGACGGCGTCTATGTGCGCAACACCGAAAACCCGATCCACCAGCCGCTGGGCCGCTATCATCCGTTCGACGGCGACGGCATGCTGCACGCAATCAGCTTCAGGGACGGCAAGGCCAGCTATCGCAACCGCTTCGTCCGCACCGCTGGCTTCGATGCGGAACAGGCGGCGGGGCGCGCGCTCTGGGCCGGTCTGGCCGAGCATCCTTCCCTGTCGGAAAGGCCCGGCTGGGGCGCCCATGGGGGGCTCAAGGATTCGTCCTCTACCGACGTCATCATCCACGCCGGAGCCATACTCTCGACCTTTTACCAGTGTGGCGAGGCCTACCGGATCGATCCCTACACGCTGGAGCCGATGGGGACGGACGGCTGGTGTCCGCCCGAGGGCATTTCGGCCCACCCGAAGGTCGACCCCAGGACCGGTGAGCTGCTGTTCTTCAACTACTCCAAGGCCGCGCCCTATATGCACTACGGGGTGGTCGGTTCCGACAACAGGCTGAAGCATCTGACGCCAGTCCCGCTGCCCGGGCCGCGCCTGCCGCACGACATGGCCTTCACGACCCACTGGTCGATCCTCAACGACTTCCCCTTGTTCTGGGAACAGGACCTGCTGCCCAAGGGCTTCCATGTGGCCCGGTTCCATCCCGACATGAAGTCTCGCTTTGGCCTGATCCCCCGCTTCGGCGGCGAGGCCGACGTCCGATGGTTCGAGGGTGACGCCACCTATGTGTTGCACTTCCTGAATGCATGGGAGGACGGCGATACCATCGTTCTGGACGGCTATTTCCAGGACAATCCGGTGCCCAAGACCAGCCCGGACGCCTGGCCGGGGCATGAGCGGATCATGACCTTCCTCGATCAGAACATGCTCCAGCCCAAGCTGCATCGCTGGCGCTTCGATCTGAAGACGGGTGAGACCACGGAACAGCGGCTGGACGACCGGGTGCTGGAGTTCGGTATCATCAACAACCAGTTCGCGGGCGTGAAGTATCGCTGGGCCTACTCCGCCGTGTCGAAGCCTGGCTGGTTCCTGTTCACCGGGCTCGTCAAGCACGACATGGAGACGCTGGACAGCTGGGCCGTTGACTTCGGGCCGGAACGCTATGGCTCGGAGCCTGGGTTCGCGCCTCGCGTGGGGGCGACCGAGGAAGATGACGGCTATCTGATCACCTATGTCACCGACATTATCGAGGACCGGTCCGAATGCGTGATCTATGATGCGCGGAAACTCTCCGACGGTCCGGTAGCGCGCATCATCCTGCCCGGCCGGATATCGAGCGGAACCCATGCGACCTGGGAGCAGGGCGAGACCATTCGGGCGTCGAAGGCGGCGCTTGCAGCGTAAGGATAAGCTGACATGACCTACATCCTCGGCGGCTGGCAGTCTGACTTCGGGCGCAACTATGCGCGCGAGGGGCTGGAGATCGGCGACGGCTTCGCAGAGGCCGTCCACGGTGCCCTCGCCGAGACGGGTCTGGAGCCTGAGGACATCGACGTGGGCCACGTCGGCAACTTCGTCGGCGACCTGTTCACCGGACAGGGGATGCTGGGCGGCTTCTTCGCCATGACCGACGAGCGGTTTACCGGCATGCCGGCCTCGCGTCATGAGGCCGCCTGCGCCTCGGGCAGCCTCGCCATCATGGCCGCTGCGGCCGATATTGAGTCGGGACGCTACGGCACGGCCATGGTCCTGGGCATCGAGATGATGCGCAATGTCCCGGGTGTCACCGCAGCTGAGCACCTGGGTGCCGCTGCCTGGGCCGGGCACGAGTATCTGGACGCCACCTACGCCTGGCCGCGCGCCTTCTCGGACCTGACCGAGGAATACGACCGGCGCTACGGCATCGACGAAAGGCACCTGCGGCGCATCGCCCAGATCAATTTCGACAACGGGCGACGTAATCCGAACGCCCAGACCCGCAACTACAGCTTCTCCAACGCCAGCTTCACCGACGACGACGAGGCCAATCCGGTCATCGAGGGCCGGGTGCGCAAAACTGACTGCGGCCAGGTCACCGACGGCGCCGCCGCCATCATCCTGGCCTCGCCGGAACGGGCCGCCAGGTATGCGAGTAAGCACGGCATTGCGCTGGAGAGCATTCCCCGCATCAAGGGCTGGGGCCACCGCAATGCCCCCATCGACTACAGCCGCAAGATCAAGGCCAGCGAGGGCCAGCCCTACGTCTTCCCCCAGGTGAAGCGCGCCATCGATGACGCCCGTGCCCGGGCCGGTCTCGACCTGTCGGGTATCGACGCCGTGGAGACCCACGACTGCTTCTCCATGACAGAATACATGGCCATCGATCACCTGGGCCTGACTGCGCCGGGCGAGAGCTGGAAGGCGGTTGAGGCCGGCGATATCGAGATGGGGGGCAGGCTGCCGATCAACGCCTCAGGCGGTCTGATCGGTTGCGGTCATCCGGTCGGGGCGACCGGAGTGCGGATGGCCCTGGACGCCTTCAAACAGACCACGGGCACGGCCGGCGACTATCAGGTCGAGGGTGCGCGGAATGTGCAGACCTTGAACATCGGCGGGTCCACGACGACCACGGTCAGTTTCGTGGTGGGGGTCTGATTAACGGACTCCGCTCATCCCCGCGAATGCGGGGATGAGCGAAAGTCATTTCGCCGCCCGGATCGCCACGCCGACCGTCCCCTGGGCGACCACCACGCCCGCATCGGTGGTCACCTCGGCCGTCACCACGGCCTTCCGGTCGTCACGCCAGGTCACCGTCCCGGTCGCTTCCAGCCGCGCGGTGGTGCCGGGCGCGGCGTTGAGGAAGCGCATCGTCAGATCCGAGGTCACCAGCGTCTGGCCTTGCTTCAGGATGCTCATCGTCGCCGCCCCGCCGGCCATGTCTATCAGGGCCGCCGTCACCCCGCCGTGAATCAGGCCGATGAAGTTGGCGTGGCCAGGGTCGATGTTCAGCGCCAGCCGCACGAAGCCCTCGCGCGCTTCCACCGGATGCGAACCCAGCCGCTTCAGGAAGCCGCCCACGCCATCGCCCGCCGCGATCCAGCGTCGAACGAGCTCCAGCCCGTCGACGGTCGGATCGAGTTTGAAACGGACGGGTTCGCTCACGCCGCCCCGCGCAGGGTCGTGAATGCGGCCGTCTTGCGTTCGAACCGCTCAAGCGCCGCAACGTATTCCCGCTCCAACTGGGCGACCACGTCGGCAATCGGCTCCACCGCCTTGACCGATTCGATGCCCTGTCCGGCCGCCCAGATGTCGCGCCAGCGCTTGTTGTCGCCGCCGGATGCATAGTTGCGCTCGACCGGGCCGCCCAGATTGCCCGGGTCGTGACCGGCAGCCGCCAGCGATGGCTTGAGCCACGAGGCGGCAGTGCCGGTGACCGAGTCCGATACCACCAGATCGTCCGGACCCGAGTCGATGACCATCTGTTTGTAGGCCGCCTGGGCCATACTCTCGGTGGTCGCAAGGAAGCGGGTGCCCATGTAGACGAAGTCCGCTCCGGCCGCGACCGCGCCCGCGATGCCGGCACCGTCCCCGACACCCCCGCCGACCGCAATATAGCCGTCGAAGAACGCCCGCACCGCCGAGATGAAGGCGAAGGGCGACAGGTGGCCGGTGTGTCCGCCCGCACCCGCGCTGACGCAGGCCAGGCCGTCGACCCCGGCGGCCGCGGCCTTCTTCGCCAGGGTCATCGAGATGACGTCGGCAAAGACCAGCCCGCCGTAGGCCTTGACCGTCTCCATCACCGGCTTCGGCGACCCCAGGGCGGTGATCACGACCGGCGGCTTGTACTGTGCCACCAGGCGTAGATCCTCGGCCAGGCGCGCATTGGTCGAATGGGTGATCAGGTTGGCGATCCAGGGTGCGTCGCCGGGCTTCAGGGCTTCGGTGATCCGGGACATCCAGCCGTCCAGGTCCTCGACCGTTCGGCAGTTGGTCGTCGGAAAGGCCCCTCCGATCCCGGCCTTGCAAGCGGCGATGACCATCTCCGGTCCCGAGACCAGAAACATGGGGGCTGCGAAGACGGGAAGGCGCAGGCTGTCGAAGGCGGCGGTCATGCGGTCTCGTTTTCTCTGAGGGCGGCGCGCAGGTCGCGTTTCAGCACCTTCCCCACCGGATTGCGGGGCAGGGCGTCCAGCGTCTCCAGCCGTTCGATCTGCTTGTAGACCGCGACCTGACGCTCGCTGATCAGGAACCGGTTGATCTCGTCCTGGGTCGCCGTCAGGCCGGGCCGGTAGACGACGAAGGCCGCCAGCCGCTCGCCGAGGTTCGGGTCGGGTGCCCCGACCACGGCGGCCTCGGCCACGGCCGGATGGGCAACCAGATGGTTCTCGATCTCCTCGGACGAGATGTTCATTCCGCCCCGGATGACGATGTCCTTCAGCCGTCCGACGAACTTCAGATGCTGAAGCCGATCGCCGGCCAGTTCGAACAGGTCGCCAGTGCGGAACCAACCGTCGGCGTCGAAGGCCCGGGCATTGATCTCCGGCGCGCGCCAGTAACCCGAAAAGATCGTGGCACCCTTGACCCGCAGCTCGCCGGGCTTGTCGGCGTCCGTGATTTCCTGCTCGGTGTCCGGGTCAACAAGACGGGTGAAGATCCGGTCGTGCAGGACCGCGTTCCATCGGAAGCCTTCGGCCAGGCGAGGGAATAGGCCCGCACGGTCGGCGGCGACCGGAAGGTCTTTCATCGCGCTGACGAACGAGGCTCCCTCGTTCGAGCCGAAATAGTTCACGATCTGCACGCCGTGCTTTTCGTGGAAGGTGCTTACCATCCATTCGGACAGGGGCGCGGAGCCCGAGCCGATTGACTTGAGCCGCCGGAAGTCGATGCCCTCCAGCAGGGCCTCGTTCTGAAGCAGCAGGTTCAGCACGGCAGGCGGGGCCACCGTGTAGTCGATCTTCTCCTCGCGCATCTGGCGCAAGAGGACGGGCAGGTCGAACGGCTGGTGCTGGATCAGGACCCCGCCCAGCAGCAGCCAGCCAACGAAGGCCGTCGAAATGCCGGCCATGTTCACCATCGGGAACGGGTTCAGTAGCCGGGCACCGGGCTCCAGGTCCGCAGCGTCGACGACCCCGGCACCCATGATGATCCACTCGTTGTGGCTGCGGGGCACCCCTTTGGGCTGGGCCTCCGTTCCGGAGGTCCAGCATATGGTGAAGACGTCGTCGGCGGTGATCCGCGCGTCCTTCGCCGCCTTGACCGCCATACGGTGCTGTTTGCCCGTCACCCCGTCCATAAGGGGTTCGAGATCGAGCGCTCCGGTCGGGCAGGTCTCGCCGAGGACGAAGACGGTCTTCAGCGTCGGGCAGCGCGCCTTCAGGGCGACGATCATCTCGCCGTGCTGCTGTTTGCCGATCCGATCCGCCGTGATGGCGGCGACCGCATCGGTGCGCTCGATAATGTAGGCCAGCTCGCTTTCGCGATACTGCACAGGAGCGGGACAGGCGATCACGCCGAGCCGCAGGCAGGCCAGATAGGCGATGCTGAGTTCGGCGATATTGGGCAGCTGGATGACCACCACCTGATCCTTGCGGATGCCATGGGCGACAAGGACTGCCGCCAGTCGATCGACAGCGTGGGCGGTCTCGCGCCAGGTCAGGCGGTCGGGCTGCCCCCCGATGACGTCCGCCGCGTTCAACGGATCGACAAGGGCTTCAGCATCCGGATGGGCGGCGACGTGTTTCAGGAACAGATCGTCGAGCGTCTGGTCACCCCACCAGCCCTTCGATTTCATCTCCTTGATGCGGTCCCTGGGGATCACGATCATCGGGCAAGCTCCAGCGGTCGGGATTGGAATCGCCGGCACAGGGCGCGGACGTCGTCGCGCACCACCTTGCCGACCGGGTTGCGGGGCAGGGCGTCCACCAGGTGCAGACGTTTGGGCGCACGCACCGGGCCGATCCGGTCGCGAACGAAGGCTGTGATATCGGCGGCGTCCGCGCCCGGGGCGATCGCCACCGCCGCTTCCAGCCGTTCGCCCCAGACGTCATCGGGCTCGGAAAAGGCGCAGGCCTCGCGCACCGCCGGGTGCTGGTTCAGCGCCGCTTCGACCTCTCCCGGATAGACATTATGGCCGCCGGTGATGATCAGGTCCTTCGAGCGGCCGATCAGGTGCAACAGGCCGTCTGGGCCAACTCGCCCGATGTCGCCCGTCTTCAGCCAGCCCTGGTGGCGTGATTCCGCCGTCAGACCGGGCGCATCGAGATAGTGGGTCCGGGCGAGGTCGCCGCCGACCACGATCTCGCCTTCGCCGCGTTCGACCAGGTCGCCGTCGGGGGTCAGCAGGCGCACGGGCGTGCCGGCGAAGTGTCGGCCGACGCTGGCGCGACTGTCAGGGACCGCCATTTCCTCCGGCGACAGTCCGGCGATGGTCATGGGGGCCTCGGTCTGGCCGTAGAGGGTCGAGACGACCGGGCCGAAGCGCTGAATGGCCTGGGCGATCCTGTCCGGCGACATGGGAGCGGCGGAATAGGTCAGGTGGCGCAGACGCGGGAAATCCCCGGGTGTGAAATTCGCCTCACTCATCAACACAGTGATCAGGGTCGGGGGCATGAAGACGGTGGTGACGCGCGACTTGAGCTCGCCCAGAATCGCGCCGCGGTCAGGTTCAGCCAGCAGGACATGCGCTCCACCCGCCGCCAGCACCGGCAGGACGTAGTGCGATGACCCGTGAGTCAGGGGCGCAACCGCCAGATTCACATCGTCCGCGGTGAAGCCGTAGAAGGCCTGCAGCGATCGCAGTGCAGCCGCCCCGCTGGCCTGGCTCTGGACCACCCCTTTGGGCACGCCCGTCGAACCGCCGGTGAATTTCAATGCCCATGGAGCATCTGGGTCGTCCGCGACAAGAGGCGGTGTCGGGACGCCGAGGCCACCAAGCCATGCCTCCAGCGGGACGGGCCGGGCCGAGACGCCCGCCGCCACTTCCGAGGCGGCGTCGACCAGGGTCAGGGCCAGGTTCGCTCGCGCCTGGAAATCGCTGTTCAGCCGGGCACCATTTCGCGGATTGAGCGGCGTCCAGACTGCGCCGGCGCGCAGGATCGCCAGATAGGCGACGACATGGCACCAGCTGTTCCGGGCACACAGTCCCACCCGATCGCCGGGACCGATACGGCGTTCCCCAAGGTCGCCGGCCGCCGCCTCGACTATCGCGATCAGTTCGCCGTGGGTCAGGGTGACGCCGCCGTCGAACAGGGCAGGGCGGTCGGCTTTGGCCGCCAGGTTGTCGTAAAGGGCCCGGATCGGATGGCTCATGCCGCCCGCTCCAGAATGGTGACGACTGTCGCCGCCTCCTCGACGCCGAGGAAACCGCCGCCGTTCTCGGCCACCGCGATGCGCGCACCCTCGACCTGACGGGGGCCAGCCTCGTTGCGCAGTTGCGTGGTCAGTTCGAACAGCTGGGCGATGCCCGTGGCTCCGACCGGATGGCCCCTGGACACCAGGCCGCCCGAAGGATTGACCGGCGTCCGGCCGCCGAGGGCGAAATCGCCGGCTTCAAGTCGCGACCCGACCGTACCGGGCTCCGCCAGGCCGAGGTTCTCGATCTGCTGCACTTCGGCGTAGCTGGTGGCGTCGTGAACCTCGACGACATCGACGGCTTCAGGACCGATGCCGGCCTGCTCGTAGGCCCTGGTCGCCGCCCGACGGCCGATATGGTTGTCGAAGTCATTTGCCGCCCGGTCGCCCGCACTGACCAGGGCGCATCCGCGCACGCGAACCGCGCGATCGGGTCCGGCCAGTCGGGCCAGACCGGCGGCCGAACAGACGATCATTGCCGCCGCCCCGTCGCTGACCGGGGCGCACATGGCGCGGGTGAAGGGAAAGACCACGAGCTTTTCCGCCATGACCTGATCGACGGTCATCGGCGTACCATACTGACCCCGTTCGTTTAGCGCTCCGGCCGTGTGGTTCTTCGATGCGACGCGGGCGAAGTCCTCTTGTGTCGTGCCGTGGCGCGCCATGTGGGCGCGGGCCTGGGCGGCGTAGAGGTCCATGAAAAGACTTCGGTCAGGACCAGGATCTTCTCCGCCCATCGATCGAATGTAGGCGACCACGCCATCGCGGTCATGGATGTCCGTGCCTCCGGCGAAGGCCGCAGCGACCCGCTCCGGCCGGTCTGGCCAGACCATCTTTTCGACCCCGACGACCAGGGCGATGTCGCCCTCGCCGGCCCTGATCCAGTGGAGGGCGGACAGGAGCGCGGTGGATCCCGAGGCGCAGGCGTTTTCGACGTTGACGACCGGAATGCCGGTCAGGCCGAGTGGGCGCAGGGCGATCTGGCCGCGCACGGTGTTCTGGCCCTCCAGCATGGGCTGGCGGGTGTTGGAGAACCACGCCGCTTCGATATCACTGACCTCGGCACCGGCATCGGCCAGCGCCGCCATCACGGCTTCCGCTGTGAGCGACTTGACGCTGTCGTCCAGCCGTTTGCCGAAGCGGGTCATGCTGATCCCGGCGATGAAAACGTCCGACGTCACGCGGCGGGCCGGCGTCGCTGAACGATGCGGAAGCGGGAGGCGACGAAGGCGAGGTCCGCCAGACAGGCGTTGCCTGCAGGGTTCAGCCCGGTGACGTGATAATCGCTGTAGGCGGCGGCGAAGTTGATCCACATTGCGCCGGTCAGGTTGATCGACAGATTAGCCCCGGCGGCTTCGTAGGCGGGCGTTGCGCTGTCGATGAAGGTCTCGTCGGTCGAATAGAGATAGGAGGAGATCGACCCCTTTGTGCGGGCCAGACAGGTCGCCTCCATGACCGCCTCGTCGGCGTCCTTCTTCACCAGGAACAGGACTGGACCGAAGTGTTCCTCTGCATACAGGTCAACATGTTCGCCGGCCTCGATCGCGATGACCAGCGGCGTCAGGGTACGGGCATCCGGGAACTCCGGATGGGCATAGGGGGCGGCTTCGCGCAGCATCCGCACGTCGGTCAGATCCGCGACCACAGCGCGGACCTCGGCCACAACCTTCAGCGACACAGCGCCCTGGATCGCGCCCATGATCCCGGCGGCCATCGCCGGATCGTTCGCAATCATGTCGATCTGTTCGACGACCGCCTTCGACATCGGGTCGAAAAGGTCGGGCGCGACATAGATCACCTGCGGGCTGGTGCACATCTGGGCCGAGAACAGGCTGGACGAGCGGGCCACGGCGCGGGCGACGGCATCGACGTCGGACACGCTCTCGATGACGACGGTGTTGACGCCCGCTGTCTCGGTGAACAACTGTTTGCCGACGACCGTGCGTTCAAGATGGCCGCCATACCGGGGGCTGCCGGTGAAATCGATGATCTGCACCTGTGGGTCATCGACCAGGGACTGCGCCACAGGCTCGGCCAGGCTGTCGACGGAGAGCGTCACAAGGTTGGGGTCGAAGCCGAAATCGGTGAGCACGGCCCGGCTCGTCTCGACCACAATGGCCATAGGCAGGATGGCGATGGGGTGCGGCTTTACGATAACCGGGTTGCCGGTGGCGAGGCTGGCGAACATCGCCGGATAGGCGTTCCAGGTCGGGAAGGAGGCGCAACAGATCACCAGCCCGACCCCGCGCGGGACAAGCACATAGGTCTTCTCCAGCGCGACAGCTTCGCCGGCGAAGTTGCGGTGGTAGGTTGCCGACGGTGCCACATCCCGCATCGCCTTGGCGGCGTAGGCAAGGGCCTCCACGCCCCGATCCAGGGCGTTGGGGCCAGAGCCGCTGAATGCCTGGGTGTAGCTCTGGCCCGCCACATGCATGACCGAATGGGCCATCTCGAAGTTGCGGTCATAAAGCCGCGCCGCCATCTCCAGGCAGAGGGCCAGACGCAGCTCGAAATCGGCCTCGCGCCAGTCGCCCATGGCGCTGACAGCCGCAGCGACCAGGGCCCCCGGATCGCTCTTCGGATAGAGGATATTCAACGGTAGTTGCGTGAAGGGCGAGACCTCCTCGCCGACCGCGCCGACGACGCCGGGCTGGCCCAGATCAAAGGTCGTCCCGAGCCGCGCTTCGAACGCCGCCTTGCCGGCACCTGGCTTGTCGGGACCATGGACCTTCGTGGAGGGGCTGTCGCTCCAGGGGCTCCAGCTCTTGCGGGTCTGGACCGCGTCGATTGCGGCCGCCAGCGTCGGCGCATGGCGCGCGATCAAGGCGCAGCGGCGTTCGTCGAGGCTGGTTGCGGACCCGTCCATCCCTAGGCTATTCGCTCGACGATCATGGCCGAGCCCACGCCCTGCGCGCCATGGGCCACCACGATGCCGTAGCGGCCTTCGCAGACGTCGAGCGCATCCAGCAGCGACGACAGAAGGATCGCGCCGGTCGCACCCATCGGGTGGCCCTTGGCCATGTGGCCACCGCCGACATTGACCCTGTCCGGATCCACCTTCCTTTCGCGCATGAACTTGACGATCGTGACGGCGAACGCCTCCATGAACTCGATCCGGTCCATGTCGTCGAGGCTCAGGTCGGCCTTGGCCAGAGCGCGATCCATGGCTGTGAAGCCGGCCGTCAGGGAGGCCGCCGGATCGCCTCCGGCCTCGGCATAGGCGACGATCTTCGCACGGGCACCCACCGCCTCGCCGGTGACGATGGCCAGGGCTGCGCCGTCACACATGGGCGGGGCGTGGGCGACGGTATGGCGGTGGTCTATGACCCGCCCTTCCAGCGCCTCGGCATATTGTTCACCCAGGGCCCCGAAGGCGGCGGGCATGGCGGCCAGGCTTTCGGCGGTGGTGGAGGCGCGGGCCGGTTCCTCCTTGTCGAGGCCGTTCAGGGGGATGCGCGACCTGACCAGTGGCGTCCCTTCGGCAGCCGCCGTCTTCTGCTGGGAGGTCAGGGCCGCAGCGTCCATCTCCTCGCGGGTCACGTTGATGTCCTCGGCCAGCCGGTCGGCGGCGACGACGACGGGAATGTAGCGCGTGCGCGGCGGGAAGCTGGCGTCCTCGTAATAGTCGGCCTTGTCGCCCATGAAGGGAACGCGCGACATCATCTCGACCCCTCCGGCCAGGGCGGTCTTCGCCCCGCCGGCCTCGATCATCTGCGCCGCCTGGCCGATCGCGGTCAGGCCCGAGACGCAGTAGTTGTTGATCGAGTAGGCATAGGCGTCGTCCGGGAGGCCGGCGTACATCTTGGTGACCAGGGCCACGTTCGCGCCCTGCGCCCCGACCTGACCCACGGCCCCCAGGATCAGGGCATCGACCTTCCTTGCCTGACCATTGTTGCGGGCGTCCAGAGCGTCAATCAGGCCCCCGACCAGTTCGTGAGGTTTCATTGAGGCAAGGCCGCCGTCGGGGCGGGCCTTGGCGCGCGGCGTCCGTACGGCGTCGAGAATATAGGCGGTCACAAGCTACTCTCCCGAGGTCCGGTTCAGGCCGCGATCTGGTCGCCGGGTGCCCAGGTTCCGTGGAAGCCCGCGGGTACGCGCACCGGCAGGGGAATGCGCGCAATCGGCCCCTTGTCGAAGTCCTGCGCGTTCAGAACCTGAACCTCCGAGGTCCCGTCGGGCGCGGTGGCGAAGACAATGACATAGCCGTCGTCTTCGGAGGTCGAGCCGATGCGCGGCGCGAAGGCCGGTTCCGAGCCCCCGACGCCATCAGCGAATTTGTGTTCCTGTGCCTGCCCCGTGACGAGGTCATACTTCAGGAGCCCGTCGAAGCGCTGCAACTCCTCCGGTGCCATCGACACATGATAGGACCACCTGGAGCGGGCACCGGAGTAGTCAAGGTTGATCACCGGGAACTCGCCGATGCGGTCGTCGAGCTGACGCTTCTTCACCTCGCCCGTGACCATGTTCATCCGCCATTCGACGGGCACGGCATTCAGTGCCAGGACATTGACCATCGAAGCGTAGGGGCCATAGGCCGGGTTCGGCGGGAAGCCGTTCGGCTGCATCATGCAGGCGGTCATGACCACCTCGTCGCCATCCTCCCAGGAATTGACGACATGATAGATGTAGCAGGTTTCGGTCTGGAACCATTTGATCTGGTCGCCCGTGCCGTTTTTCGGCGCAACGCCGAACCGGGCCGGCTGATCGGCGACCTTGATCTGCCACATGTGATTGCGCAGCCCGCCCTCGGTGAAGACCACCGGCAGGTCATGCAGGATGATGTAGTTCTCGGTCAGCCCCATGTCGTGCGGCAGGCGTGGACCAGGTAGATCGACGCGCTGGAAGTTGGTCAGGACGTTGTCTTTCGACACCACGCCCCAACTCATCCACGGCTCGGTCAGGGAATAGTCGAAGAAGCAGAACTCGCCCGTCCTTGGGTCGACCTTGCCGTGGGCCGAGACATGGCGCGGCAGGGCCCCACCAAAGGTCTCGTTGCCCAGGGTCTCGAGCGTGCGCGCATCGACCCGAACCGGCTTGCCGGAGATATACCACAGGGCCATCAGCGAGCCGTTGTGGAACACCAGGTCCGTGTTGGCCGTGTCCTTGTAGACGAGCTCTCCCCGCGTCGAATCCGCCCGGGACTTCGCTGACGGCATCAGGACTCCGCCGGCGCCGATCACCTTGCCGGCCTTCTCTGCGAGATAGTCGGCGGTGCCGACATAACGGTTGCGGTACTCGGCCTTTCCGTTCTCGAAATAGACGGCGTGGACCATGCCGTCGCCATCGAACCAGTGGTGCATCCCCACCGGTGTCTCGTGAGGATTCGGACCATTGCGGACGAAAGATCCGTGCAGATCTTTCGGGATCTCACCCATGACCGTCAACTCCAGCGCGGTCGTCTCGGCGGCGACGGGCTCGTAAAGGCCCTGGAGATAAGGGTTCAGAGTATTCGGGCCGGTCAGTTCGCCGGTTGATATTCTGCGGGCTACGGCGGCATCGTCGGCCATGGCTCAAGCTCCATCCATCCAGAAAGGCAAGTTACGCGTGGAGGTATCTTAACGCAAGTCAGGCGGTAGCGGCGAGTGGGGGTTTCGCCGTCAGGAATTCCTCGAAGGCCGTGATGCCGTCACCGGGGCAGGTCCAGGTCTCGGCGGACATGAGGGTCTCCCGGACGGCATCAAACCGGGCCAACGGGATATCGGTGTTGGGCCCGAAATCCAGACCTGGCCCTTCGATTCTGTAGGTCGGTCGCACACGCCCGGCTCCCGCGACGATCGTTTCTCCGTTCAACAGGCAACGCTCGCTGACCAGCCAGCTGACCACAGGCGCGACCAGTTCGGCCGGCATGGCCGCGGCGGTGGCGTCATCGACGTATTTCTCGGTCATGGCGGTCAGGGCGTAGGGCGCGACCGCATTGGCGTGGACGCCTTTGGACGCCCCCTCCAGGGCGATGACCCGCATCAGGCCGATCACCGCCGCCTTCGACGCCGAATAGGCCGCCATGCCGTGTACTCCGTGCAGGCCGGCAGCAGAGGTGGTCATTACGATCCGTCCCGCGCCCTGCTCGCGCATGTGCCGGTAGATCGGCAGGGTCGCCGTCAATGTCCCGAAGAAGTTGATGTCGAAAACGCTGCGGACCTGTTCGACGCTCTGTTTGTGCAGGCTCATCGCTTCGGGCACGCCGGCGTTGTTGATCAACCCGTCGACGCGGCCGAACGCCTCCAGCGCCGCAGCCAGAAGCCGGTCTCCGGCGCCGTCCTGCTCGACTGCCAGGGCGCAGGCCACGGCCCTGCCGCCCGCGTCGCGAATCCGCTCGGCCACCGCATCGGCCGAGGCGGGTTTGCCCTGTGCTTTGGGCCGGGTGTTCACGACCACGCTCGCGCCGCGCGCTGCAAGATCCAGCGCATAGGCCAGTCCCAGGCCGCGCCCCGCGCCCGTGACGATGACGACACGGTTCTCCAACGAACGGTCGACCATGAACCCTCCTCGCACAACGCTTGCATAAAAGGACTTGCAAATATGGTCTGTTGGCGCAAGCCTCTCGGCAGAGCTTCCGGCAAACAGGAAGCCAATCATGGGAACGGGACCGCCAACATGAAGACTATCATCGGGAAAACTGTGTCTGCCGCCGTGCTGATTCTCGCAGCCGGCCTGGCCACGCCGTCCTTCGCTCAAAGCACTGCAACGGCCGCACCTCAGGACGACGCCGCCTCGCTTGACGACATCATCGTCACCGCCCAGCGTCGCGAACAGTCACTGCAGGACGTGCCGATCGCCATAACGGCCTTCAACGCCGAGACGCTGGAGCGCACGGCGGCCCAGGGCATCCAGGACGTGGCGTCCAAGGCACCGGGGGTGACCTTGACCCAGTTCAACATCGGCGAGCCCCAGCTCTACATCCGCGGCGTCGGCACCACCAGCGACTCGGCCGCCAGCGACCCGTCCATCGGCATCTCCATCGATGAAGTGTCTATCGGTCGTGCGGGTGCCAGTTCCCTGGCCTTTCTCGACGTCGAGCGGGTCGAGGTCCTCCGCGGCCCCCAGGGGACCCTCTACGGCCGCAATGCCTCGGGCGGCGCGCTGAACGTCTATACCCGCAAGCCCCAACTGGAAGACTCGACCATGGCGCTGCTGCGCTACGGCAGTTTCAACGAATGGGGCGGCGAAGCGGTGATCAACCGCATGATGGGCGAGAATTCGGCCGCTCGCCTGGCTGTCCGCGTCAACTCCAACGACGGCTATGCCGAGAATGTACCCTCGGGACGGGGATTGGAAGGCGGCCGCCAGCTCGGCGCACGCGTGTCGCTATTGACCGAGGCCGGACCCTGGACGCTGACGGGATCGGTCGATGTTTCCCGTGACCGCATGGACGGCCATGCCCGTATTCCGGTCACAACGTCGCGTACCGCTCCGGCCTTCGTCGCCCTTGTCAACAGCCTGCGCACCGGACTGGATGTTCGCCAGAGCTACTCCTCGGCGGACAACTATCAGAACCGCGATAACTGGGGTGCCACTGTGCGGGCTGAGTATGCGGCCGAGGCGTTCGACGTCGTCTCCCTCACCTCCTATCGCGATAACGAATACAGCTGGCGCGATAATCTGGGCGGCCTGCCGTTCCCCAACTTCCCGTTGATGGTCGACGACCGGGCCACGGAAGACGCCAGCCAGTTCAGCCAGGAGGTACGGCTGGTTTCCAAGCCAGATTCGGCCATCAGCTGGGTCGCCGGCGTCTACTACTTCAGCGAGGACGTGGACCGTTCGGAGCGCTTCATCGTTCAGGCCGCCCTGCCGATCGCCCCGCCATCATTCGGCGGTGACACCACCTTCAACCAGAAGGCTTCGAACTCGAGCTATGCCGCCTTCGGCCAGGCGACCATTCCGTTCGCCAGCATCTGGGAACTGACCCTTGGCGCGCGGTGGACGCATGATGAGCGCGAGATCCATCAGGTCGCGCTGGACAATGATCTCGGGCTGAACCCGCCCGTCGGCATCCCGCTGGGGCCGACGGGTTCGCCCTACAACATTCGGGCCGAGGCCAGTTTCGAGGAACCGACCTGGAAGCTGGCCCTGGCCGTCGAGCCGCTCGACAACGTGCGCCTCTATGCATCCTATGACCGGGGCTACAAGGCCGGATCTTTCCCGTCGACCGCACAGACGGGCGTCCAGGCCGGAAGGCCGCTGCGCTCGGAACTGCTCGACAACTACGAGCTCGGGCTCAAATCGACTGTGATGGACGGCCGGCTCCGGTTCAACGCCGCCGCCTTCCGGCTCGAGTACGACGATCTGCAGGTCTATGAACTGCTGGGTCTGAACCTGGTCACGTCCAATGCCCAGGCCGAGGTCAACGGCTATGAGATCGAGAGCGCGTTTGCGGTCACGAACAACGTGACGATAGGCGGCTCCTACACATCGCTTGATGCCCAGTACACGTCGAACGCTGTGTCGGGCGCCTCGATCCTTCTGTACAACGGCCTGACCCTGCCGCGCTCGCCGGAGAGCCAGTACACCCTCTATGCCGATGGCGAGTGGGACATGTGGGGCGGTGAGCTTGCGGCCCGCATCGACTATCAATGGACGGACGACTTCTTCTTCGACCCTTCGAACAACCCCGAGGTCCGGTCGCCGGCCCACAGCCTGATCGGCGCCTATGCCTCGTGGGAAGCCGCAAACGGGGTGAAGGTCGCCGTCTACGGCAAGAACCTCGGCGACGAGGAGTACCAGCAGCACATCATCAAGAATGTGGGCGTGGGCTTCAGCGTCTTCGGCCCACCGCGCTCATGGGGCATCACGTTCAGCCGCAGCTTCTGATCGAGTTCAGGCGGCGCTGGTTTCGACCGGTGCCGCCGCCTCCACTTCCCAGCGGATGGCGCGGGGATCGATCTTCCTGCCCGTCGCCAGGTCGCATACCACCGCCGCGATCGGCTCGTTCGTCCCGGTCTCGATCAGCCTCACGGGTGAGCCGCCCGGGCACAGCCAGCGCTCCGACCAGCCATGCATGGCCATGATCATCGGATAGAGATCGCGGCCTGCCTCGGTCAGCCTGTATTCGAACCGCGGCGGTGCCTTCTGGTAGAGCCGCTTCTCCAGAACCCCCTGCAGCACCATGGTCTTCAGCCGGTCGGCGAGGATGTTGGTCGCCACTCCCAATGCCTCGTGGATCTCGTCGAACCGGCGCAGGCGGAAAAAGGCGGCGGCCAAAACGGCCCAACTCCAGTAATCGCCCATGATGTCGGTCGAGCGGTCGATAATGGCCCGGTCGGTCTCGATCGGCTGGGTCCGGCGGCGGCGGGAGGTCGGCGGCGCGATCGGCGTCAGCCCCTCGCGCGCCTCCCAGCGCACATTATGCATTTCG
Source organism: Brevundimonas sp. AJA228-03 (assembly GCF_017795885.1). NCBI lineage: Bacteria > Pseudomonadati > Pseudomonadota > Alphaproteobacteria > Caulobacterales > Caulobacteraceae > Brevundimonas > Brevundimonas sp. AJA228-03. The sequence continues at coordinate 1,717,533 of NZ_CP059297.1, forward strand.
ATAGGTCGACCGCCCTCGTGGTCGAAGACCGCGGGCTCGACCCGCCCACCGGCTTCCCGGTCGTAGAAGGCCAGGGCGTAGCGTTCCTGCAGCGGCGAACGCGCCCATTTTCGCTCCCACTGGCCCTGCATGACCGCGACCCCGAACATGTCGAGCCCCATCTCGGTCAGCCGATATTCCATCCGCGTTGCCGAGCCCCTGGCTTCGCGCTGTTCCAGCAGGCCTGCGGCGACCAGCCGGTTCAGCCGGTCGGTCAGGACGCTCCTCGGCATACCCAGCCGCTCGCGCCATTGGGAGAAGCGTCGCGCGCCATAGAAGGCCTCGCGCAGGATCAGCTGGGTCCAGGCGTCGCCGGTCACAGCGAAGGCGCGGGCAACGGGATTGCCCATGATAAGGTCGCGGGTGGAGGGAGGCGCCACGCAGTATCGTCTTTGTCTTCGGCCCGATCTGCGACGGGTCGAGTCGATCCTAGCACCGGATGGAGACGCTCGTCGCCCATGGATAAATCTCGATTTGCAAGTGACCTTTCCGAGCCTGGGGTGCCTTATGACTGAAGCGATTTCCACCATCGACCTGACTGCTGCGCCGTGTCGTCCAGTCCGGTTCGGGAAGGCAGGCGTGGAGATCGTGTTTTCATCTGTGGACGGCCTGCGCTGTCAGGCGAACAATGAAAGGTCTCCGGTATTTGTGGCGTAAGCCAATGACGGGGGCAGATTTCGTGAAGCCGATTTCGATCAGGCGTCACCGCTTTCCCGCCGATGTGATCCGGCATGCCGTCTGGCTGTAATTCCGCTTCAGCCTCAGTTTTCGTGACGTCGAGGCGCTCCTGGCGCAACGCGGGATCGACGTGAGCCATGAGACGATCCTGTGCTGGACGATCACGTTCGGACCGCTGATCGCCAGGCGATTGAAGAAGCGGCGGGGCCCGCCGTCCCCACCCTGCCATCCATGGACCAATGGGCACTTCGGGACGGAAAACCTAGTTGACAAGCTGGGTCCGGTCCCCGCCCATTCCTTCAGTATTCGGGCCAACCCCGTTGGGGACAGGCACGTCGCTGTTTTCATAGTCGGCATTGATCCGAATCGTCGCCGGGGATTGGAGTCTGATCCCCTTGGCCACGATGACCGTCCAGGCGCTGTCCTCGGCGGCGACGCCGCTGCCGTTGACATTGAGAAATCCGTTCCGAACATAAACGACCCCCAGAAGTCGCTCCACAACGCTTCCCGGGAGAATAATGTCTGGAGTATTGCCACCAATAGTTGCCATAACCATGCCCGCATAGGGACCTCGCTTGCGACCGGACAGGTTCACTTTCGCGCGTATGCCACCGAAAAGTGGGTCCGAGCCGTGATCAAAGAAGAGAAAGACGTCCTCTCCTTCCAGGCGACCATTACCTTGTAGCGTAACGCTTTTTCGAAAGAAATGATCTCCGGGTCTTAGGACCAGGGTGGCCTGGTTCTTCACGATTATGGGCCGACAATGGATCCCCGGTTCGAGATAGGAAGTGCTGCCATTTACCTCATAGATTACGGGGTTAGCCTGTCCGTTGCCGTAGAAGGGACATGAGTCTGTCGACGGGAAACTCATGGCGCTGAACGGGTCGGCAATCGGGGCGGCTCCATCCCCGGGCGACGGTGTCATGATCCCGCCGGTTGCAGACAGCACCGCCTGGATCCTGCGGCCCTCTATGCGCCCAGCGCCCAGGACCCGGATGTCTGCGTTGGAGTGAACGCCACAGTCCGGGGCCTTGATGTTGGAGTTGTTCACGAGGTAGATCATTTGGCCGGAAGTCCCGGTCCCAAGGACGCAGAGTGGTGTCTGTGCGACCGAAACCGCTCTCGAAACGACCGAGTATTTCCATCCGCCCGGCGGCAGCAGGTTCATGAAGAAGGACGGCGAGACACCGTTCAGCCGCACCTCCATGATGCGTTGCCCGTCCTTGTCTATGACCCGGGACATTTCGGTGATTTTTGGTCCGTTGGCCCACTCGGTGATTTCGGTTTCGACCCGGCCTCCCATCCGCTGGACCGCTACGTTGCTATTGACGGCAAAGGCGAGTTCCGCAGCCCCCGCCAGAGCGGCTGCGTCCGCCATGTCCTGCAATCGCGATTGGTCCGCCACGACCCGATTGAGGTCAATGGCACCGGCGACCAACGTGGCAAGGGCGGGCAGCCCGAGAGCGAAGATGAGCGCCACCTGCCCGCCCTCGTGTCGGGCAAAACCCGTCACGCGCCTCCAGAGTTCCGTGAAGCCAGACATCGCCTAGTCCGCCCTGCTGGCTTCGAGCCCGGCGCGGAGCGCCGCTTCGGCACGGGCACTTCGGAGCGTGTAGCGGATCTGGTAGCTGAGCAACCGCCAGTTCAACGGCTTGGTGACGAAGGCGGTCGCTCCGGCCTGATAGGCACGATCAATGGCCTCAACATCTTCGCGACCGGTCTCCACGATCACGGGGAGATGGATGGTCTCCGGATTATTGCGGATGGCGGCGAGCAAGGCGAAGCCATCCATCCGAGGCATGTGCAGGTCGACCAGCAACACATCGTACGGACGCCGCGACAAGGCTTCCAGGGCTTCGATCCCGTCAGCGGCGACGTCTACCTCGGCGAGTGCGGACGACAGGTTGACCTGAGCGAACTCCCTCAGAATCGGATCGTCGTCGACGAACAGCAGACGCGCCTCCTCGCTCAGAACGTAGAAAAAGCCCGACATCTGCGTGTCTCACAGCTGACTTACAGCGTCCCAAAAAGATCGATGAACACACTTAAGCGCTTAGTCATTAACGTCGAGTATCGTTGCAATCGCGTGATCCACCGAGTGCAAGCCCCTGACCATTCAATTCCGATTCATGAAGGTTGGGCTGGCCAGAAAGCTGGCCGGAGCCGTGCTGCTTTCGCTCCTGATCTCCTTCGTGACTACAGCACTGGTCTCTACCTGGATGGAGCTGAGGCGTCAGGCGGACCTTGAGACCGACCGCTTGACCCAGACGGCTCACGTCATCGCCTCCCTGTCCGCAAAGGCTGTTCAGCAGCAGGATCAGCAAGGAGCCTTCGTCGCCATACGGGCTGTGAGCCAGATGCCCGACATCAGTTATGCGCGCCTCGAAGGGGCCGGCGGGCTGTTGGCAGAGACGGGCGGCGGCGCAAGACTCCTGAGCGATACACAGGTTTCCGCAGACGACGATCGTCCGTCCCTCTGGAGCATTCTCAGGACCGGCTCATTGGAAGTGACCGCGCCTGTCGTGAGCGAGGGTCAGACCGTCGGCTCGATCACACTGTTCTCACGAATTCCGAACCTTCAATCCCGACTGTTCTCGACAGTATGGGCGTCTCTCGCCGGAGCGCTCGCTGCCGTTGGCGTTGGCCTGCTTGTCGCGCTTCAGCTGGCGCATCGCATCACGCGCCCCATCGTGACCTTGGCCGGCCTGGTCAAGCGGCTGCATACGACCCGCGATTTCTCTGTCCCCGTAGCCGTTCAGGCCGACGGGGAGGTCGCTGATCTTGTGAATGGCTTCGACACGCTTCTTGTCGGCATCCGAGAGCGGGACGCGCAGATCGCGGCTCATGTCGCCGGCCTCGAGAGCGAGGTTGAAGCCCGGACCGCAGAGCTTGTTGTGGCAAGAGACGCCGCAGAAATGGCCAATGCCGCAAAATCGGATTTCCTGGCGGTCATGAGCCATGAAATCCGAACACCGCTCAACGGAATCCTCGCGCTGAGCGAGATGCTGGCCCAGTCTGAACTTCCGCCGCGCCTCAATCGTTACGCGGGAACAATATCAAAATCTGGCCAGTCTCTATTGAGTATCATCAACGATATACTTGATTTTTCCAAGGTAGAGGCCGGCAAACTTGATCTCGAGTCTATAGAGCTGGACCTGGCCGAGGCTGCGGAGGATGTCGCAAGCCTGTTTGCCGCCAAGGCCCGTGAAAAGGGCCTCGACCTTGCTGTTTTCGTTGACCCGGCGCTGTCAACCGTTCTGGGAGATCCGGTTCGACTCCGGCAAGTCATCGGCAACCTGGTGAACAACGCAATCAAGTTCACCGAGTCAGGCGGCGTTCTTGTCTCGATTACCCAGGATCCTGCCGGAGTCCGCGTCGCTGTTTCGGATACCGGACCGGGGATTCCGGCTGATCGGCTGCCGTCCCTTTTCGACGCCTTCACCCAGGAAGACCAGACCACCACGCGCAAGCACGGCGGGACAGGACTGGGGCTGGCCATATGCGACCGCCTTGTCAGGTCGATGGGAGGGACCTGGAACCTGACCAGCACGGTGGGGAAAGGTTCGGTCTTTGCCTTTGTGGCACCCTTGCCCTGCGTCGGAGAGCCCGGTCTCCCCTCGTTCCCGACCAACTGGTCTGTGCACGTCAAGGATATCGACGGGATTACCGGTGAGGCTTTGTCTCGCTATCTTCAGGCCCTTGGCATCGGATGCGCCGATACAGCCCTGTCCGGCTTCGGTTCGGCTCTCGCATTTGAGGACTCGTCAACCATCGCTGTGTGCTCGGACGACGAGCAAGCCGCAGAGGTGGTACGCAAACATCCTGACGCCTGCACTGTGGTCCGCCCGCTTCGCCGCGCCGACCTTCTGGTTCTGCTTGGACAACTGGAGCGTGGGGAAAGCCCACAACTGGAGGAATCCGCCGCGGCCAGCGCGGCGCGGACGCTCTATCCAGGTGCCCGTGTGCTCGTCGTTGATGATTCAGACGTCAATCGCGAGGTCGCTTCGGAGGCCCTGACCCGTTTGGCCGTCACAGTAGAAACCGCAGAGGACGGCCTCCAGGCATTCGAGCGTGTGCGGTCGCAGGGTTTTGATCTGGTGTTGATGGACGGCTCCATGCCGGGCCTCGACGGGTTCGAGGCAACCCGCAGGATAAGGGCAGAAGAAGCACAGAGCGGTCGAGCGCGTGTGCCGATCGTCGCCCTGACAGCGCACGTGGTCGGGGCTGCGGCGAACGCATGGCGCGGTTGCGGCATGGATGGCCAGATTCACAAGCCCTTCTCCCTGGCCGACATCGCGGGCGAACTGGCGCGCCACTGCAGTTCCTATTCAACGACCGTCCCGTCTCCCGAGTTCATGAGCCTCGATCATGCCATGGTCGATCACGACCTGTTCGATCCGGTCGTCAGAGCCGAACTGATGGCGATGAAGGCGAACGGGCGAAGTGACTTCGTCGAAAAGGTTCACAAGCTCTACGCTGAGAACGCGCCGGCACGCATACAGGACATGATCGATGCCCTGCGTCAGGACGATCAGACCGGTGTGGGGCGCGCGGCCCACGCGCTCCGATCCATGAGCCTGAGCCTCGGGGCCTCAGCCGTTGCCCAGGCAGCCCAGACGCTGGAGCTCGCATCGGAGGCCGGAGAGGCCAAGGTTCAGAGGATCGACGCGATCGCTGCTCTGCTTCAGAAAACGTTCGCGGCGTTGAACGATGATCTATCCCCTGCTGTGGCACCAGCCAGTCTTGAAGACGCACTGGCAAAGGCCATCGCGCAGGGACACATCACCCTGGCGTACCAGCCCATGGTTGACCGTCGCGGAAACCCTGCCGGCAAGGCCGAGGCACTGGTCCGGTGGATCGATCCGGTCGATGGCATGCGCCGACCCGACGCCTTCATCCCTGCGTTGGAGGCGGCCGGAGGGATCGATGCCCTTACCGATCATGTCCTGAGCACCGTTATGCGCGACATGAACGATCGACCCGGCATGCGCGTTTCAGTGAATGCCTCCGCCCGCGAGTTCCAGCACCCGGGCTTCGCGCGCCGGATCAGGCGCGCCCTCGACACGGGCAACTTCCCGGCGGAGCGTCTGGAGATTGAAGTCACCGAAACAGCCATGCTGGACGTAACCGCCGCCGCAAGGACGATCGATGCCCTCAGGACGGAAGGCGTTTCGGTCGCGCTGGATGACTTTGGAACAGGCTTCACGAGCCTGCATGCGTTGAAGGCGCTCCGCTTTAACACGCTCAAGATTGACCGCAGCTTCGTAGAATCCTGCACTGAGGATTCCGCCTCCGCTGCCATCATCCACGCGGTTATCGGCGTGGGACGCGCAATGGGTATGACCGTCGTCAGTGAAGGCGTAGAGACAGCCGAACAAGCGGAGTTCCTCCGGATCGCTGGCGTTCACATGATGCAGGGGTACTTCTTCCACCGCCCGACCGACCTTGCGAACCTGCCGTTCCCCGAAGCAAGGGCGGCATAGTCGATGGCAAAGATTCTCATCGCAGACGACGATCCAATCCTCAGGCTGACCGTTTGCGAGTTCCTCGGTGCAGTCGGTCACACCGTCCTTGAAGCCGCGGATGGTCGGGAGGCTCTGGATCTCATTGCTGCCGTCGTGGTCGATCTGCTCATCGTCGACATGCTCATGCCAAACGTGGATGGTCTGGAGACCATCATGGCGCTGCGAGCAGCGGGGTCGACGATTCCAATCGTCGCCATTTCAAGCGGTGGGCGCATGGAACGTTCGATCCTTTTGCGACCCGCGGTCGTGTTTGGGGCCGACGTCACTCTGCCAAAGCCATTGCTGCGCGACACACTCGTGTCGACGGTCGAAGCGGCCCTGACCAAAGCCAGGAATCCTGCATCCTGACAGGCGCTGAGCGGTCGCCGCGGTGCTGTCAGGCGAACGACAAAAGGTCTCCGGCAGCTCGGCAGTAAGCTGCTGGCTGAGAAGATGTTTCGTGAAGCTGCTTTCGTTTAGCCACCACCGGTTCCCGGCGGACGTCATCCGCCATGCCGTCCGGCTGTACGTTCGCTTCAGCCTCAATTTTCGCGACATTGAGGAACTGATGGCCCGGCGCTGGATCGAGGTCCGCTACGAGACGATCCGGTGCTGGACCATCAAGTTCGGCCCCTTGATCGCCCGGCGGTTGAAGAAGCGGCGAGGGGCCCCGTCGCCTCGCTGGCACCTGGACGAGGTGGTCTGCAACATCGGTGGCAAGCGGATGTTTCTATGGCGGGCCGTCGATGACGAAGGCGAGGTCCTCGATCTCCTGGTCCAGCGCCGGCGGGATACGGAGGCGGCGCTGAGGCTTCTCCGACGCCTGTTACACAATCAGCCGGCCGAGCCGCAGTCGATCACGACGGACGGCCTGCTATCGTACGGGGCAGCGCTCGACCGTCTGGAATTGCGTCACCTTCACAGGCCGGGGTGCCTTCGCGAAAACAGCCGTTCTGAGAACGCCCACCTGCCGATCCGACGACGAGAACGACAGCAGCAGTGGTTCAAATCCCAGGCCTCAGCCCGGAGATTTCTCACCACCCACGCGGCGATCTACAACACCTTCAGCATCCAGCGCCATTTGATCAGCAGACCCACACTTCGCCGCTTCCGGGCCGAGGCTGATGCCGCATGGGCGACTGCGGTTGCCTGAAGGGCGGCGGGGCAGGGCGCTTTCGACTCGGCGAAGTTACCCTGACAGGCCCCCCGAGCAGTACCGACGCGACTGCCGCAGCTGGATCATCTGGGGCCTTGTTGAGACGGTGCCGCTGGTCGCCGGCATCTGGGTGATGATCGCCAAGCCCGATTGAAGCGTGAACCCTCTCGGCCTGGTTCCTCTCCCGCGACGACGCCCGTCGAAAATGCGAGAGTTGGCGCAGAGACTAAAGCGAGGAAAGAACCCACAGCGCGATCGGCGACCAGTGCCCGGTCGAGCTCATGAACGGCACCCTGCCATATGGCCCGCCCCGCACCTGAACACCGGGACGTGCCTGCGCGGCCCGGTCCACCATCGGGGTCAAGGTCACAAAACGAGAAAACTCCAGCTCAGATCGGTCCGAGATTTCGGGGCCAGGTCAACAACGCCTAGGGTCCGTACTCAATAAGTCCTGGCCGTCTTTCAGTTGTTCTGATTCAAGGATTCCGGAAGGAGTCCTTGAATGCGGAAGCTCTATTGGCTGGATGACGAAGCGTGGGCACGGATCGAGCCCCATCTGCCTCGCGGTCGTCGCGGCGCGCGACGAGTGGATGATCACCGTGTGATCTCCGGAATCATCCATATGCTTCAATCGGGTGCGCGCTGGCGTGACTGCCCGGCCGAGTACGGGCCGTACACGACAGTCTACAACCGGTTCAACCGCTGGAGCCGCCAAGGCATCTGGCACGACATCTTCAAGGCCCTGACCGGCCACAGCGGCATCTACTCCAGCGCCGCCATCGACTCGACCTCGGTCAAGGCCCACCGCTCGGCGGCGGGCGCTAAAGGGGGGCCTTCGTCCAGAGCATAGGCCGGTCGCGAGGAGGTCGGACGACCAAGATCCACGGGCTGGTGGATGATCAGGGACGGCCTCGCGTGCTGCTGCTCAGCGCCGGCAACACCAACGACATCACCATGGCCCACGCCCTGATCGAGGCCGCCGGGCCGTTCCGCAAGCTGCTGGCTGATCGGGGCTATGATGCCGACCACCTCAGGAAGCGCCTGGCCGAGCGAAGCGCCGAGGCCGTCATCCCGACCACAACATCGCGAAAACGACCCATCCCCTATGACGTCGTCGCCTATCGCCAGCGCAACACCGTCGAGCGCCTTTGGTCCAGGCTTAAGGACTATCGCCGGGTCGCTACCCGATACGACAAGCTCGCAGCAAACTACCTCTCCGGCGTGCTCATCGCCGCGACCGTCTGCTACTGGGCCAAATGAGTCCCGACCCTAGGGCATGATCGTTTGAGCTGGACCCACGTCGTGGGTCCAGCCGAAAGCGTGAATCATGCCCTCGCTCATATCTGGAGCCTGATTCACGGCATCGGCGGAATCGCGAAGCGATTCCACCTCAGCCGATCAGGCTCTAGTTCAACAAGCGTGTGCTCGCCCTGATGCCACCGTTGGGGCCGACGCCGGCAGGGACCGGGACGTCACTGTTCTCATAGTCGGCATTGATCCGGAGTGATGCGTCTTGCTCCAACCGGATCTCATTCGCGACCACGACTGTCCAGTCGCTGTCCTGAGCTGCAATTCCAATGCCGCCGACCCTGAGAAATCCATTGCGAGCATAGACGACGCCAAGCAATCGTTTGACCTGTCTCCCGGGGATGATGATGTCTGGCTCGTCCCCTGCGATGGTGGCCATCACCATACCCGCATAGGGCCCGCTCTTGCGCCCGGACAGATCGATCTGGATGCTCGATCCTGTAAACACGGGGCCGGCCCCTTCGTCAAAAAACAGAAAGACATCCTCACCGATCAGCCTCGCGGAATTGAGGACGGACAGGTTTTTGTAGAACAGATGAACGCCTGGTCTCAGGATCAGGGTGGTCGAATTTCTGATGGTTATGGGTCGGCAATGGAGCCCGGGATCAAGATAATAGGTCGTGTTCTGAGGGTAGACGATTGGCCATTCCTGACCGGAGTTTTTGTTTTGGGTCTTGCAGTCGTTGAGCGACGGAAAGACCATCGAGGCAAAGGGATCCTCTATCGGAACCGCACCTTCGCCAGCCGCAGGCGAGATCCCGGTCCCGGTCACACCTCGCACCGCCTGGACTGCGAGCGCCGTGATTGTGGCTGTGTTGCCCGTCAGAATGTTGCTGTTCGAATGCACCATGCATTCCGGGGCCGTCAGTCGCGAGGCTCCGATAGAGGATAGGGCGTTCAAATTCGTGCCACTACCGGTCCCGATGGCGCAAAGCGGTGTCTGGCTGACCGGTGAGGCTGTGGCGTCGGCAGAAAAATGCCAGCCCCCGGGGGGGAGCAGGCTGCCAAAGAAGGAGGGGCGGTGGCCTGTCAGCCTCACCTGCAGACGGCGGCCGTCTTTGGTCTCGGTCACGCTATAGGCCGCTGTATAGGTCGGCGCCGTCGACCACTCGCTCATCTCGCCCTTGACGAAATTCTCTGCCGCCTGCTCGGCCGTGACACTGTCTGCGGCGAGGGTCAGGGAGCGGGCGCCGGCCAGAGCGGCATTCTCAGCGATGGACTGCAGTCTGGACCTTGACGAGCTGACGGCCATGAGATCGATGGCACCGGCGCTCAACGTCGCGATAACCGGCACGACCAATGCGAACTTTACGGCGATTGAACCGCGTTTGTCATGGTGAAGACTCTTGAGCCAACCGGGGGCACCGTTCACGCGAAGCCCTCCACGGTCTTCAAACTTCCAATCTCCGGGAAACATGAAGGGTCTTAAGGCCAAGCTAAGGCAATGCGCCTGCTGGTGGTGGCAGTCTAATGCGAACTCGTCTCCGCCTGGCTTGGTGCTCATCATTCTGATCGGCGGCGTTGCAGTGCTCTTGAATGGCCGCTTTGTCGGACCACCGGCTGTCGGTTCCGGATCGCTGCGCCGACCGCGCAATCCATCGAATGATCTATCGTATCGGCAGCGCCGTTGTGAGTTTCACGGGCCCGAGCGACATCGTGGAATTGATTTCCTGGACAGTCGGCAGCGTCAGAAGGCGGCCAAACGCCAGTTCTCGGTAGTCCTCCACATCTCGGGTGATGATGCGCAGCAGGAAGTCGAACGGCCCCATCGTGGGATGAACCTCGAGGACCTCGGGAATTCGCGAAACGGCCTCGATGAATTCATTGAGATTGGTTCGGCCGTGAGCCGACAGTTTGACGTTTGCAAAAACGTTGGTGCGAAGGCCGAGCTTTTCGGCCGACAGGCGCGTGACCTGATCGACGATATAGCCGTCGTCCTTGAGGCGTGTGAGGCGTCTCCAGCAGGGTGATTGCGACATGCCGACTCTTTCGGCGAGTTCAGCGGTGGTCATGGGCGCATTGCGCTGGACCACGTCGAGAATCTTCAGGTCGGTTTCGTCGAGATCTGCGGCGGTCAAAATGCCTTCTCCTGCATTGTCTAGCGGAACATGGCTCGTTGGCTTTCTAAGCCGGGATTGGAATGATAGACCGGTTATTGCCCGATCAGCGCATTGGCTAATCCAGTTTGCCTTGGATGGCGTTCTAAATAGACGATAAAATTTCTGATACCAGACGGCACAATCGCGGCCCCACCCTGTTGGTCGCCGCCATGAAGAACCGCCTGCCCCTTCGCCTGCATATACCCGAGCCCCTGGCGCGGCCTGGCGACACACCGGCGTTCGACCGGTCCCTGATTCCGGAACCCGGCGACACGCGTCGACCCGAGACGTCAGCGATCGAGTCCGATATGCGCGACCTTCCCTATGGTCTCGTCCGGGTGCTCAACGACGCCGGCGAAGCCTCCGGACCGTGGAACCCCCATCTGCCGGTCGAGACCCTGCTGGCTGGCCAGCGCGCGATGCTTCTGACCCGCGTCTTCGACGAACGTCTGTTTCGCGCGCACCGCCAAGGCAAGACCAGCTTCTACATGAAGTCGACCGGCGAGGAGGCCATTGGTGCAGCCCAGTCGCTGTTCCTCGATCGTGACGACATGTGTTTCCCGACCTATCGGGTCCTCAGCTGGCTGATGGCGCGGAACTATCCGCTGATCGACCTGTGCAACCAGATCTTTTCGAACGCGAACGACCCGCTGAAGGGCCGGCAGCTGCCGATCCTGTATTCAGCGCGGAAATACGGATTCTACTCCCTGTCCGGCAATGTCGGCAGCCGGTTCGGCCACGCGGTCGGCTGGGCCATGGCGTCGGCGTTCAAGGGGGGTGACTCGATCGCGCTCGCCTATATCGGCGAGGGCACGACTGCGGAAGGCGACTTCCACGAGGCTCTTACCTTCGCCAGTGTCTACAAGGCCCCGGTCATTCTGTGCGTGACCAACAACCAGTGGGCCATCTCGAGCTTCTCGGGCATCGCGGGGGCCAATGAGACAACGTTTGCGGCCAAGGCCCTGGCCTATGGTCTCCCGGGTCTGCGAGTCGATGGCAATGACTTCCTGGCGATCTGGGCGGCGACGGAATGGGCGGCTGAGAGGGCGCGCAACAATCTCGGTGCGACCCTGATCGAGCTCTACACCTATCGGGCGTCGGGCCATTCGACATCGGACGATCCAACCAGATACCGACCGGCCGACGAGGCCGAAGCCTGGCCGCTGGGCGATCCCGTCGAACGGCTGAAAGCCCACCTGATCGGTCTGGGGGCCTGGGACGAGGCACGTCACGCCGCACTGATCGCCGAGCTCGACGCCGAAGTCCGCGCCGCGGTCAAGGAGGCCGAGGCCGTCGGCACGCTCGGCAAGTCCAAACCCAGCGTCAAGGAAATGTTCGAAGGCGTCTTCAAGGACCCGGACTGGCGGGTGACCGAACAGCGCCGCGAGCTGGGGATCTGACGCCATGCCCACCATGAACATGATCCAGGCGCTGAACTCCGCCCTGGACGTGATGCTGACCGAGGACCCCGACACGCTCATTTTCGGCGAGGACGTCGGCTATTTCGGCGGGGTCTTCCGGGTGACCGACGGGCTGCAGAAGAAGCATGGCCTGACCCGATGCTTCGACGCCCCCATCTCTGAGGGCGGGATCATCGCGACCGCCATCGGCATGGGTGCGTTCGGCCTGCGGCCGATTCCGGAGATCCAGTTCGCCGACTACATCCTGCCGGCATTCGACCAGCTGGTGTCGGAGGCCGCACGGCTGCGCTACCGCTCGAACGGCGAGTTCTGGGCACCCATCACGGTCCGGTCGCCGTATGGTGGGGGCATCTTCGGGGGGCAGACCCATAGCCAGAGCCCGGAGGCGATCTTCGCCCACATCACGGGCCTGAAGACCGTCATTCCATCCAACCCCTACGACGCCAAGGGATTGCTGATCGCCTCTATCGAGGACGACGATCCGGTCATTTTTCTGGAGCCCAAGCGGCTCTACAACGGCCCGTTCGACGGGCGGCACGAGCAGGCGCTGAAGACATGGGCGGGCGACCCGATGGCTGAGGTTCCGGCCGGGCGCTACACCGTGCCACTCGGCAAGGCGGCGACCGTCCGCAAAGGGACCGAGGCGACCGTCCTGGCCTATGGCACCATGGTCCACGTGGCCCTTGCCGGGATCGAGGACAGCGGTGTCGATGCCGAACTGATCGATCTCCGCTCCATCGTGCCGCTGGATGTCGAGGCCATCACAGCCTCGGTCCGGAAGACCGGCCGGTGCGTCATCCTGCACGAGGCGTCGCGCTTCGGCGGCTTCGGCGGCGAGTTGTCCGCCCTGGTCCAGGAGCGCTGCTTCTATCACCTGAAAAGCGCGGTTCAGCGGGTAGCGGGCTGGGACACACCCTACCCGCACGCCTTCGAGTGGGACTATTTCCCCGGTCCCGCGAGGCTTGCTGAGGCGCTGAAGCGCGCGATGGAGGACTAGGCCATGGGGCTCTATCTTTTCCGCCTGCCCGATGTCGGCGAGGGCGTCGCAGAGGCCGAGATCGTCGCCTGGCTGGTCAAGGTCGGCGACGAGGTCGAGGAAGACCAGAACCTCGCCGAGGTCATGACGGACAAGGCCACGGTCGAGATCAGTTCGCCGGTGGCGGGCACGGTCACGGCCATCCACGGCGAAGTCGGCGGCATGCTGCCCGTCGGCGCCGTGCTGGTCGAGTTCGAGAGCGAGGCGGGGCACGATACGGCCGTTGCGTCGGCTTCCGCGAGGGCCGAGGGCCCGCCTGTTATTGAGACAGTTTCAATCGAGAAGCCGGTCCGCGAGCCAGAAGCCGGGCTTGCCCCGAACAAGATCATGGCGCAGACTCGCGTTCCCCTATCCGGCACACCGTCCAGCACAGCCCTGGAGGAAGCGCCGCTGGCATCGCCTTCGACGCGTCGGCGTGCCCTCGATCTGGGCGTGTCTCTGACGCAGGTGCCGGGAACCGGACCTGCCGGACGGATCACACCCGACGATCTGGACGCCTTTCTGGTGCGGGATGCAAACCCTGTTGCCAGCGGTTCGTCGCGGGTGGCTCGCACCGGCGTCAACGACACCCGCATCATCGGCCTGCGTCGCAAGATTGCGGAGAAGATGCAGGAGGCCAAGCGCCGCATCCCGCATATCAACTATGTCGAGGAATGCGATCTGACAGAACTCGAGGCGCTCCGGCTGGATCTCAATGAGCACCGGACCAGCGACCAGCCAAAACTGACCCTGTTGCCGTTCATCATGCAGGCTATGGCCAGGGCTCTGCCGGACTTCCCGCAGATCAATGCCCTCTACGACGACGATAACGGGGTGTTGCAGGCCCACGAGGGTGTGCACGTCGGGATCGCCACCCAGACACCGAACGGGCTGATTGTGCCTGTGGTGCGACATGTCGAGGCGCTGGATGTCTGGGACTGCGCGCGGGAGGTCGCTCGCCTGGCCAAGGCCGTGCGTGACGGCACGGCGGTGCGGGAGGAACTTTCAGGCTCAACCATCACCCTGACCAGCATGGGACCTCTGGGCGGCATCGTCTCGACCCCCGTGATCAATCATCCCGAGGTGGCGATCCTCAATCCGAACAAGCTGGTGAGTCGGCCTGTGATCGACGGGTCGTTCATCGCCGTGCGCAAGATGATGAACCTGTCGTCGGCCTTCGATCACCGTATCGTCGATGGCTATGACGCCGCGCTTTTCGTGCAGCGGATCAGGCGGCTGCTCGAACATCCCGCCCTGATCTTCATGGACTGATGCGATGGCCGAGATTTTGACACCCAAGGTCCTGGTCGTGGGCGGTGGACCCGGCGGCTATGTCGCTGCCATTCGGGCCGGTCAACTGGGACTGGACACTGTGCTGGCCGAAAATGGCCGTCTGGGGGGCACCTGTCTGACGCGGGGTTGCATCCCGTCGAAGGCCCTGATTCACGCAGCCGGGCTGTTCGAGGATACCATGGGTGCCTGGTCGACCGGCGGCCGGTTCGGCATTCACGTCAGTGGCGTCCCGACCCTCAATTTCGGCGAAACGATCGGCTGGAAGGACGCCATCGTCGATCGGCTCAGCCATGGAGTTGCCGGCCTTCTCAAGCGCGCGAAGGTGCGTGTGGTCAGCGGCTGGGCAACCTTTTCCGACGCCAAGACCTGTGACGTCGCGACCGCCGAGGGACCAGTCCTCATTCGCCCGGAGCATGTGATCCTGGCGACGGGATCGGATCCTGTCGCCCTGCCGAACCTGCCGTTCGGCGGCGACGTCCTCTCCTCTACGGAGGCCTTGTCCCTGGATGAGGTGCCAAGGCGACTGGTCGTGGTCGGTGCCGGCTATATCGGTCTGGAACTCGGTATCGCGTTCAGCAAGCTCGGGGCTGAAGTCACGATCGTCGAAGCACAGGACCGTATTCTGCCCCTGTATGATGCCCAGTTGACGGAGCCGGTGCGCCGGTGGCTGGAACGGCACGGCGTCCGGGTTCACCTGGGGGCCAAGGCCGGCGCATTCAAAGCCAATACCCTCAGGATCGCGACACAAGACGGGCCCGCACTGGACCTTCCTGCCGACAAGCTGCTTGTCACCGTTGGCCGCAAACCTCTGACGGAGGGTTGGGGTCTCGACGCCATGGCGTTGAAGACGCGCGGTGGGTTCGTCCAGGTGGACGATCGCTGCGCCACCCCGACGCATAACGTCTGGGCGATCGGGGACCTCGTAGGGGAGCCGATGCTGGCCCACAAGGCATCTGCTCAAGGTGAGATGGTGGCCGAAATCATTGCGGGGAAGCGACGCCGGTTTGATCCCGTCGCGATTCCGGCCGTCTGTTTCACGGAGCCGGAAATCGTGAGTATCGGCCTCGGCCCCGAACAGGTGCCGACCGGTGTCGAGGTGATGACCGGGCAGTTTCCTTTCCAGGCAAACGGGCGTGCCCTGACGATGGACGCCGGCGAGATCGGTGGCTTCGTGCGAGTCGTGGCGCGACAATCGGACCATCGTATTCTCGGCATCCAGGCCGTTGGCCGACATGTCTCCGAACTGGCCGGCGAGTTTGCGACCCTGCTGGAAATGGGTGCTGTTCTTGAAGATGTGGCAGGCGTTGTTCATGCCCATCCAACCTTGGGCGAAGCGATCCATGAGAGCAGCCTGCGGGCGCTGGGCCACGCGATCCATGTCTGACTCGCAGGTCGGAGTCACGATTGGAGCAAAACGCATGACAACGATCATCGTAGGTGCCGGACACGGGGGCGGTGCCCTGGCCGCAAATCTGCGTCAGAACGGATATACGGGAGCCATCATGCTCGTGGGTGAGGAGCCGCATCCTCCCTATCAGAGGCCGCCACTGTCCAAGGGGTGGCTGAAGGGAGACGTGGAGGCTGCGGGCTTGTTGCTTCGCCAACCGGACTGGTACGTCGACGCGAGCATTGATCTGCGAACCTCGACACGCGTAACCCGGATCGATCGAGCGGCGAGGCAGGTGATCCTGTCGACCGACGAAGTCGCGGCCTATGACACCCTGGTGCTGGCCACCGGAGCTCGTGCGCGACAGCTCGTCCTGCCGGGTAGTGATCTGACGGGATTTCTCGAATTGAGGACCATGGAGGACGCGCAGGCGATCAAGGCGCGGCTCAGGCCGGGCTTCCGCCTAGCGATCATCGGCGGAGGCTATGTGGGGCTAGAGGTCGCGGCCTCGGCGCGCACTCTGGGCGCGAGCGTTGATCTCGTCGAGCGTGAAGACAGGCTGCTCGCCCGCGTCGCGGGGCCTGTCCTGTCCGACTTCTTTCGCGGGGTTCATGAGGCCCATGGCGTCCGCATACATACTGGTACGGTGGTGGCAGGATTTGAGGGTCTGGACGGCCACGTGTCGGGTATCGGTTTGGCGGATGGGTCGGTGCTGCAATGCGACGCCGTTCTGGTCGGGATCGGAGCCATCCCGAACGATGATCTTGCCCGGGACGCAGGCCTTGCATGCAACAACGGGGTCATTGTGGATGGAGAAGCGCGAACGTCCGACTCCTTCATCTTCGCGATCGGCGACATGACGCAGAGACCTATGCCACATTACGGGCGCTCGCATCGTCTGGAAAGCGTGCCCAGCGTTCTCGAGCAGGCGCGCCAGGCGGCAGCAGCCATCTGCGGAACCGCAGAACCAAAGCCGGAGACACCGTGGTTCTGGTCCGACCAGTACGATCTCAAGCTGCAGATTGCGGGCGTGCCTTTTGACGTGGACGAAGTTGTGGTTCGGGGCGAGCCAATGACGCGCAAATTCGCGGTCTTTCACCTGCTGGGCAAGCGGGTCCAGGCGGTGGAGGCGATCAATGCGCCGCCGGAGTTCATGGTCGGACGTCAGTGGCTGGCCTCGCGTCGCGAGATCGACACGACCCGCCTCGCTGACCCGGCGGTTCCGATCAAGGAAGTCTGAAGCGAAGAAGCTCGACCGGCCCGGCCATGCTGATCCGGGTTCAATCGTTGTCGGCGTTACATCAGCTCTGTCGCTGCGGCCCGAGGTCAGCGATCTGAGCCCTGTGCCGATCAAAATGGTCGGGTCTGCGCTCGACCCAGGTGCCCTGAGCTGTCGCGCGGTCCTGATCCTCGCCCATGAGGCGCAGGGCTCCTGACATCACACGTCGGCGCCCCTCTTCTGCTTCGATCCGGACGCTGAGGACCAGCGGGCGTTCGACAGGAACGGGCATCAGGTAGTCGACTTTCAGGGTCGCCGTGACCGCCAACAGGCCGCGATGGGTCAGGAATCGACCGAGGACGTCATCAAAGACGGCGGCTATCCATCCGCCATGCGCGACTTCCGGGCCACCCTGGAAGTCGGACGGGCAGGTCAGCGACACCAGCCCCTCACTGGCCCCCACCGCAACGAAATCATCGGCGCCGAACCGGCAGGACCGGCTCCCGACACGGCATCCTCGGCAACGCGCAATCTGATCCGTCACTGGATATCCTTGGAACCCCACACCAGGAATTGACTGTATGGAGTTGTCGGTTCTCAAGCCAGAACCGTGCATCCCATGCTTCCCGGGGCATGGTGGGTAGCGTTTCCGGTTTCGCATGGGCATCAATGCCTGCTAGTCAGACCCAGATATCGCGGCCTTGCCGCGCGAATTGACGGAGTGCGCATGGCGCGATCAGCAGCAGGAAGGGCCGTCAGCGAAGAGGTCATTACCGCGGATGTTGTCGAGTCTGCGACCGCAAGTGATGCCGCCGAGAAGATGGTGATCGTCAAACCTGCGGCGAACGCGATCCGGATCCTGAAATTTCTGGTCGAGGCCGGCGGTCCAACGCGATCCGTGACCATCTCGCGCAGCCTCGGCCTGAACGCCAGCACCTGCTTCAATATTCTGCGCACGCTGGTGCTCGAGGATGTGGTCGAGTTCGATCCCCTGGCCAAGACCTATTCCGTCGGTGTCGGTTTGACGACGCTGGTCGGGAATCTGCTGACCGAAGGCCAGCGTGTGGCGGCGGCGACCCCGTTGATGCGTGATCTGGCCGATCGCTACAACATCACCATGACCCTGTGGAAACGTCTTGGGCCTGACAAGATCGTTCTGATCAAGAGTGTCGCAAGCCCGGCCAATGTGCGCATCGAGATGGCAGAGGGGCAGCGATTGCCGGTTCTGATGGCGTCGACCGGCCGGATCATGGCTCCACATCTTGGCTGGTCGCGCAAGGATCTGAAGGCCGCGTTCAAGGCGCTGCGCTGGCAGACGCCATTGACGTTCGAGGAGTACTGGGACCAGGTCGAGGCTGCCGAGGCGCGCGGTTGGGCCAGTGACCAGGGCTATTTCACCAAGGGTGTGCAGACCATTGCGGCCCCGGTGTTCGACCGGGGCCGCGATATCGCGTTCAGTATCGTGGGCGTGATGCTGCTGGGCCAGCATGAGGACAGCCAGCTTGACGAGATCGGGGCTGCCCTGCGTGACACAGGACTCCGTCTGACCACTGCCCTGACCTGATCGCCGTGGGTCTCGGGTTTATGCGGCCAGACCAGCGCGGGATTTCCAGTCGGCGGGTGGCGTCTCTTCAGGCGCAAAGTCCAGTTCGACATCGACGCCGTTGGGATCAAGCAAAAACAGTTGCCAGCGGCTGAAAGGGCGCGGCGTCCGGATAATCCGGTAATCCAGGCCCGCTGTCTGTATCCGCTCAGCCGTCCCGGACAGGTCTTCAGCGAAAAATGCCATATGATCGAGGGCTCCGCGGCGAGGCTCCGGCATCCGGTTGGTCTCGACGATGTGAAGCACCGGGCTTTCACCGACATAAAGCCATGCCCCCGGGACGCCGAAATCCGGGCGAGGCCCCGGGACGAGTCCAAGGAGATCATAGAACGCAAGCGTCGCCGCGAGGTCTTCTGTGACGACGGTGAAATGGTCCATGCGACGGATCATCTGACGGTTCCTGCGGGCTTGCGGCGTCCAGATGACGCAGCATATTTTCTAGACACTTTTTGCATTTTTGTTATAGAAAGATATTCTGAATGGCGTGGCCCGCGAGACTGCGCCGGGATTAGAGGCGGCGACAAGCTGCCCTGGGAAATAAGGAAGAGCCGGATGAACGTTGATGACATGATCCTGGTGAGCGTTGACGATCACGTCATCGAACCGCCGAACGCGTTCGATCGCCACTGGCCCGAGCGGCTCAAGGGTCGGCAGCCGAAAATCGAGCAGCGCGACGGGCGCGACGTCTGGATGTTCGAGGAAAAGGCCGCCGGCTATATGGGCCTGAACTCCGTGGTCGGGCGCCCCAAGGAAGAGTACGGCATGGAGCCGCTCAACTATGCGCAGATGCGCCGCGGCACCTGGGACATCAAGGCACGCGTCGAGGACATGGATGCCAATGGCATTCTCGGGTCGATCTGTTTCCCCACCTTTCCCGGTTTTGCGGGCGCACGCTTCCAGACAGCGTCCCGGCAGGACCCCGATGTGGCGTTGGCAGCGATCCGTGCCTACAACGACTGGCATGTGCATGACTGGGCCGGCGCTGCGCCCGGCCGCTTTATCCCGTTGATGCTGACGCCGTTCTGGGACATGCAGGCGGCCGTGGCCGAGGTCGAACGGATGGCCAGACTGGGCGTCCACGCACTGTCGTTCTCCGACAATCCTGCCCTGTCGGGCTGGCCCTCGCTTCACGATCCGTATTGGGATCCGCTCTGGAAGGCCTGTGCCGACAACAAGGTGGTTATCTGCTGCCACATCGGCACGGGGTCGGCAGCGCAGCACGCTTCGGACCTGTCGCCAATCGATGCCTGGATCACGTCGATGCCGATCTCGATCGCCAACTCGGCGGCCGACTGGATCTGGGGACCGATGTGGAAGAAATTCCCCACGTTGAAGATGGCGCTGTCGGAAGGCGGAATCGGCTGGATTCCCTATCTGCTGGAACGGGCCGACTTCACCCACGGTCATCACAAGGCCTGGACGAATTCCAACTTTGGTCCGGGCGTCATGCCGAGCGACATCTACAAGAAGCACATCATCAGCTGCTTTATCGAGGACCGGTTCGGCCTGGCTAACCTCGACTATATCGGCGAGGACATGGTCATGTACGAATGCGACTACCCGCATTCGGACTCGGTCTGGCCCCACTCGGCCGAGAAGCTCTGGAACGACGTCAAGCACCTGTCGCCTGAGACGATCGACAAGATCACCCACATCAATGCGATACGCGAATTCTCCTATGACCCCTTCTCGGTCCTCAGGAAGGAAGATTGCACTGTGGGGGCCTTGAAGGCCTCTGCTGCTGCGGTCCCTGTTGATACGGACCCCTTGCTGAACCTTGGCGGTGCCGCACCCAAGCGGGAAGCGGGCAAACCGGTGACCTCCGGCGACATCAACAGGATGTTCGAGAACGCGTCGGCAGAATCCACGGTTTCAGGGCGCCGCTAGGACCCGGTTGACCCTGAGACGCCCGCCGGGTCAGCACCCGGCGGGCGTTTTCATGTCGCCAGGCCCTCGATCCAGCGACCGGCGCGAGCCAGCAGACGAACGGCGTTGCTGTGCAGCCGCTGGCCGATCTCGATCGGCGCCTTGCCGGCACAGGCACGGGCCCACGATCCTTCCAGGATTACGGCCAGCTTGTAGCAGGCGAACACGCGATACCAGTTCAGGTTCGACAGGTCGGCACCGGTCAGTCGACCATAGACCTCGACCAGTTCCTCGGCTTCGGGAAAGCCGTCCCAGGGCTGGACGATGATGGTCGTCTGGCTCATGTCGCCGCCCGGGCCCGGCCAGGTTGCCAGCAGCCAGCCGAGGTCGACCAGGGGATCGCCGATGGTCGACAGCTCCCAGTCAATGATCGCTTCAAGGGCTGGCCGGTCCTGGCAAAAGAGGACGTTCTTGAGATGGAAGTCGCCATGCATCAGTCCGGGCCTGAATCTTTGCGGGCGATGCCGGTCGAGCCATGCGCCAATGGCGTGGACGTCCGGCAGGCCTTGTGCTCCTGGCCATCCCGGGAACTCCCCGTAGCCCTCCAGCTGCTTTATCCAGCGCCGTGACTGGCGTTCCAGAAACGCCTCGGGTTTGCCAAAGTCTCCAAGGCCGACGGCTTCATGATCGATCAGGGCGATCCGCGAGAGGCCTTCGATGACGGACAGGCCCATGGCATGGCGAGCCGCCGGTGATCCGGCGTGCAGTCGTGGCATGCCGACAGCGGCATTGAACCCATCAAGAGGTTCCATCAGGTAGAAGGCCGCGCCGAGGATCGAGGCGTCGTCGCAGGCCGCGATCAGACCGGCGTGGGGGATGTCCGACCCCTTGAGCGCCTTCAGGACGCGAGCCTCGCGCCGCATGGTATCGCTGCCGTCGTGGCGTGGGTTGAGCGGGGGGCGCCGAAGAACGTATTCGCGGTCCGCTCTCCTGAAACGCAACAGGACGTTCTGGGAGCCGCCGGTTAGTTGCACCACATCGACGATCGAGCCAGCCCCAAGGCCCTGGCTGTCCATCCAGGTCGCGAGGACATCGAGATCGACCAGCTCAAGCCCGTGAGGACGATCGATGGTCACGCCGGGGGCTGCCGCAAACCGGCCTCTTCGCCGGTGAGACCGAACTTTGCCAGGGCCGCCTCACGCCGGGCGGGCAGGTGATAATCGGGAAAGAGGCCTTGAGAATGCTTGCGACCGCGAAGCACCTGTTTCGCAAGGGTTACCTTGTGGATGTCGGTCGGGCCATCGGCCAGACCGACCTGGAAGGAGTCGAGCACCATGGCAGCGAGCGGAGTCTCGTTCGACAGGCCCAGACTGCCGTGGATATAGACGGCGCGCGCAGCGATGTCGTGAAGCACTCTGGGCATGGCGGCCTTGACTGCCGAGATGTCACCGCGGACCTTGTTGTAGTCCTTTTCGCGATCGATCTTCCAGGCTGTGCGCAGCACGAGAAGACGGAACTGTTCAAGCTCGATCCAGCTGTCGGCGATCTTTTCCTGGACCATCTGCTTGTTGGCCAGAGGTTCATTGCGAGTGACGCGCGACAGGGCGCGGTCGCACAGCATGTCGAAGGCCTGCCGCGCCTTGCCGATGGTGCGCATCGCATGGTGGATGCGACCGCCGCCAAGCCGCACCTGGGCGACGACAAAGCCATCGCCCTGACCGCCCAGCATGTGATCCAGCGGCACACCAACATTGGTAAAGCGAAGATAGGCATGCGAGGGATCGCGGTCGCCATAGCCGACGTTTCTAACGATCTCGAGGCCTGGGGCATTCTTCGGAATGATGAAGACCGACAGCCGGCGATGGGGCTCTGCGTCGGGATCAGTGACGGCCATGACAAGAAGGAAGCTGGCATAGCGGGCGTTGGTCGCGAACCACTTCTCGCCGTTGAGGACCCACCGGTCGCCCTTCAATGTGGCGCGGGCGGAAAAGGTGGTCGGATCGGCACCGCCCTGGGGCTCCGTCATCGAGAAGCATGAGACGATGTCATTGGCCAGCAGGGGCTGCAGGTAGCGCGCCTTTTGTTCAGCCGTTCCATACACGGCCAGAATTTCTGCATTGCCCGAATCCGGGGCCTGGCAACCGAACACCGTCGGGGCAAAGACTGATCGACCTAGGATTTCATTCATGAGGGCCAGCTTCACCTGACCATAGCCGGGACCGCCCAGTTCAGGACCTAGGTGACAGGCCCAGAGCCCGCGATCCTTGACCTGCTGCTGCAGCGGGCGGACGAATTTCCGGTTAAGGGGGTGGTCGACGTCGAACGGGCTTTGCAGGATCAGGTCAAGCGGCTCGACCTCGTCGCGCACGAAGTTGTCGATCCAGGCCAGTTGCTCGGCGAAATCAGGATCGGTTTCGAAGTCCCAGGCCATCGTCTCTTCCGTTCTCGTGCAGTTTCAGGACAGGGTACGGCCGCCGTCGACGACGATTGTTTCGCCGACGATGTAGGCGGCAAGCGGCGACGCAAGAAACAGCGCCACGCCTGAGATGTCTTCCGGGCGACCCAGCCGGTTCAGCGGAATGCCCTTGAGCCGCTCCTGTAGCCGAACGGGATCTGAAGTCGTGACCTCCGTCATCCGGGTGGCGACAAGGCCTGGGGCGATGCCGTTGACGCGAATGCCGCGTGCCGCCCAGGCATCGCCGAGCGTCCTGGTCAGGTGGATGGCACCGGCCTTCGATGCCGAATAGGCCGGGTTTCCGCGGGTCGCGCGCAGGCCGCCGACCGAGCTGATGATGATCAGGCTGCCACAGCTGGCCTCCAGGGCAGGCGCCAGCTTCTGCGCGCAGGCCATCAGGCTGGTCAGGTTGACCTCGACAACCTGTCGAAAGGCTTCGGCTTCGAACTCCTGGCGACGGTATTGCACGGTGCCCTGGGACAGGATGACGACGTCGAGGGTTTCAAAGGGCGAGCGCCAGGCTTCGACCGCACCTGGCTTGGCCACGTTCAGCGTTGAAAAGACGAACGGCTCCAGCGCCAGGGCACCGTCACCATAGGCGGCCTTGCTCGACCGGGTGCCAGTAACACCGACATTGGCACCGCGCGCACTGAAGGCCTCGGCGCAGGCCAGCCCGATACCGCTGGTTCCGCCGACGACGAGAACATTCCTGCCAGCGAAATCGAGGTCCACGACACATAAATCAAAAGAATGAAACGATTGTTTTAGCTTGCATGGTCGGGCTAGACCGTCAACCCATGAAAGCCGATGTCGCCAGGGACGCCATCAAACGGGCTGCCCAGAGTCTGTTCGCTGCACGCGGCGTCGATGCCGTTTCGGTGCGTGAGATCCTGACAGCAGCGGGCCAGAGGAATGGAGCCTCGCTGCATTACTACTTCGGCTCCAAGGATGCGCTCGTGGCGCAACTGGTCATCGACGGAGCGAGGCTGATCGACGAACGGCGCATGGCGCAGCTGGATGCGCTGGAAGCCGCCGGTGGACCCGACTCGCTGCGGGAGGTCATGGAGGTATTGATCCTGCCGTCCACCGAGCTTGGCCTCGAGGGAGGGGAGGGCGACTACCTTCGCTTCATATCCACATTCAGCCTGCAGAACCGTGTCGCCTTCGACGCCATCGTCGGGGACGTCTGGAACCGCGGATATCAGCGATGTCTCGACCACATTCGCCGTCTGTCCTCCGCCAGGCCGGACGCGCTGGAACGCAGGCTTGTGTTCCTGAGTCTGGGCCTGCGTGCCGTCATGACGGCACGCGAGGCCGCACTGGCCGTGAACCCGGTTCACCCGTTCTGGCAACCGGCTGCGACCCTGGACGATCTGGTCGCAACGCTCGTGAGCATGGTGACGGTCTCCGATGCGGATGCGCCGTCAACCGAAGACGGCGGCGAGTAGAGTTCGCATTCCAGAACGGTATTCCGATATCAGATTTATCTGTTGCTCCGTTTCCAGTCTCTGATAACGTCCGGACGGCAGGAGGCTGTCTGCTGGACCCCGTTTTTGGCTCTTTCGGATTCCGACAAGGACGCGTGGGCGGGGGAGCGCACGAAATGATCCTCAGCAAGACCGGAGTGTCGCGCTGGGCTCTGGTCTTCGGCGTGAAGGCGTTGTTGGACAGAATCTTTGCGATCACCTCGACCAATCATGTGCTTCTCTTTGGCTCGCGAGAAGCCTTCATTGGCCCCGAAATCACCCACTCTGTATGAGGTAAGCCCTTGCGCCTGGTCACATTCGAGCATGAAGGCCATCGCCGGGCCGGAGCCTTCATCGAGGGGGACAACCGCGTCGTCGACCTGGCGGAAGCCCATCGGCAAAAGCACGGCGTTGTCGCACCGGCGCTGGCCGATATTCTGGCCCTGATCGAAGGCGGCGACGACGCCCTCGACATGGCTATGGAGGCGGTGAAATCTGCGCCCGTCACTGCTGTTCGCCGCCGGGAAGACGTCAGGCTCAGGGCCCCGATCCAGCCGCCGCCGCAAATAAGAGACTGCAGCACATTCGAACTGCACCAGCGCCAGGCCTATGCCGCGGGCCGCGCCATGAGGGCCAGGGCGAAGGGCGTCGACGTCATCGCGGACACCGGACCTTCAGAGGCCGAACAGCGGATCCTGGACCTCTTCGTCAAACAGCCCCTTTACTACAAGGCCAACCGGTTCTCGGTGATCGGGACCGGCGAGACCGTGATCTGGCCGGCCTATTCGAGGATGATGGATTTCGAGCTCGAGTTCGGCTGCTACATCAAGAAGCCGGCCAAGGACGTGTCGGTCGAAAACGCCCGCGATTACATCTTCGGCTATACGATCTACAATGACTTCAGCGCGCGTGATGCGCAGGCGATCGAGATGATCGGCCAGCTGGGCCCCTCCAAGGGCAAGGATTTCGATACCGGAAACGCGATGGGGCCGTGCCTCGTAACGGCGGACGAGATCCCCAATCCCTACGATCTGACCATGATTGCGCGGGTCAATGGCGAGGAGTGGGGCAGGGGCAATTCCGGGACGATGCACTGGACTTTCGAGGACCTGATCGCCTTCATCTCGCGCTCGGAGACCCTCTATCCGGGAGAGTTCCTGGGTTCGGGAACGGTTGGAAATGGCTGTGGTCTGGAAGCGCAACGGTTCCTGAAATCCGGAGACGAGATTGAGCTTGAGGTCTCCGGGATCGGGACCCTGGTCAACCGGATCGTGCGGGAGACCTAGACAAGACCGGAATAGGCTCCGCCGTCCAGTTGCAGGTTCTGACCGGTGATGTAGCCAGCGCGATCCGAACACAGGAACGCGCAGGCATCGCCGACCTCGCCCGGTCGGCCGAAACGACCGGCCGGGATTGAGGCGACCATTTCCGCGCGCGCTTCGTCAAGGTCAATGCTGCGAGCGCGCGCCAGGGAGCGGGTCATCTGGGCCAGGCGATCGGTCTCGACCTTTTCTGGCAGGAGGCAGTTGATTGTCACGCCATCGGCCGCGACCTCTCCGGCAAGAGCCTTGCAGAAGGCGGTCAAGCCGGCGCGGGGTCCGGTAGACAGGGCCATGGGAAGCTTCGGCGTCTTGACCATTGCCGAGGTGATGACAACGACCCGCCCGAACCCGCGTTCGCGCATTCCCCCGATAAGGGACTGGATCAGAAGGATCGGCGAGATCATCTTGGCCGCGACCGCCTCGGACCAGGCGGTTTCGGTCCAGTCATGAAGGCGTCCCGGGCGGGGACCACCGCTGTTGCAGACGAGAATGTCGGGTCGCGGGCAGGAGGCGATCACCGCGTCACGGCCCGTGCTGGTGTCAATATCGGCGAGAACGGTATGGGGCCGCTGGCCAGTCAGGGCTTCAATCTCGGCCGCTGCCACCTCAAGCCGTGCGCTGTCACGGCCATTGATCCAGACTTCGGCACCCTCAGAGGACAGGGATTGGGCGCAGGCCCTTCCGAGTCCCGCCGAAGAAGCGCAGATCAGGGCGCGCTTGCCGGTGATGCCAAAATCCATAGCCGTGTTCCCGGAGAGGGTTCCTGATCGCGATCAGAGGGTGCGGGCAATGATTTCCTTCATGATCTCCGAAGTGCCCGCATAGATGCGGGCGACGCGCGCATCAACCCAGGCCCGTCCGACATCATATTCGCTCATATAGCCGTAACCGCCATGGAGTTGGAGCAGTTCGTCCAGAAGCTGGCCGTGAAGCTCGGCGCTTGTCAGCTTGGCCATTGCCGCGGTCTCGGGCGTCAGTTCGCCGTCGAGCAACTGTTGCAGACAGTCGTCGATGAACACCCGCAGCATCTGGGTCCGCGCCTTGACGTCGGCCAGCTTGAACCGGGTGTTCTGGAACTCGAACAGGGGCTTGCCGAACACCACTCGGTCCTTGGTGTATGCCACGGTCTTGTCGAGCATGGACTCCAGCGAAGCGGCGGCACGAATGCCGATGACCAGCCGCTCCTTGGCCAGTTCGGTCATCAGGCAGGTGAAGCCGCCACTTTCCTCTCCCAGCCTGTTCTCGACCGGCACCCGGACGTCGGAGAAGAACAGTTCCGAAGTGTCCTGACCGCGCAGGCCGATCTTTTCGAGCTTCTTTCCCTTTTCGAACCCCGGCATGCCCTCTTCGACACAGAACAGCGTGATGTCCTTGGGGTTGGCCTGGCCCTCGACCTTGGCCGCGACGATCGCAAGGCCAGAGTTGATCCCGTTGGTGATGAAGGTCTTCTGGCCTGACAGCACATAATGGTCACCGTCGCGCTCGGCCCTGGTCTTCATGCCCCGCAGATCGCTGCCGATCTGGGGCTCGGACATGGCGATGACGGCGATCAACTCACCGGAGATCAGCCGCGGCAGCCAGCGTGCCTTCTGATCGTCCGTCCCGTAGTTGACCAGATAAGGCACTGCGACGTCGGAGTGGGTGGTGAACCCGACTGCCGTGGCGTTCACACGCGCCAGTTCCTCGATCAGCACGGCGCTGTGGCCGAAATCTCCACCGGAGCCACCGTAGGCCTCAGGCGCAGTGACGCATAGCAGACCTTCCTCACCGGCCCGCAGCCAGAGCGACTTGGGCACGATGCCGTCGCGCTCCCATTCGGCATGATGGGGAACAATCTCGGTCTCGACGAAACGCCGGACCTGATCGCGGAACATCTCGTGGTCGTCGCGGAAGACCTTGCGCTTGGACATGGCTCGCTCAGCTGTCTGTATAGGTGGGAGTGCGCTTTTCGATCATCGCATTGACGGCCTCGGCGTGGTCGTTGGTGTGATGTGCGAGGGCCTGGTAGGCGGCCGACAATTCCAGCAGGGGTGCCAGCCGCATATGCTGGCCTTCGCGCAACAGTCGCTTTGTCAGCCGGAGTGCATGGCCGGGGCTGGAGGCCACGCGGTGGGCCAGTGCCATGGCCGTGCTCATCAGGTCTTCCGGCGCGGTCAACTGTGTCACCAGCGTCCAGTCCAGCGCTGTCCGGGCATCCAGTGGGTCACCGGTCAGGGCCATGTGACTGGCGCGCGGCATCCCGACGATCCTTGGAAGCAGCCACGCTCCGCCATCGCCCGGGACGATGCCTAGCTTTACGAAGCTCTCGGCGAAGGTCGCGGTGGTTGAGGCGATGCGGATATCGGCCATGCAGGCGAAGTCGAGACCGGCCCCGATGGCATGGCCGTTGACCGCCGCGATGACCGGGGCCTCCAGTTCGTAGAGCGCCATGGGGATCCGCTGGATACCGTCGCGGTAGCGGTTGCGCAGGCGGTACGGTGAGCCCTCGAAGATGCCGGTGCGGTTCTGCATCGCCTTGATGTCGCCACCGGCGCAGAAGGACGCGCCCGCTCCGGTCAGGACGACGACGTGGATCGAGGGGTCGGCGCGGACCTCGTCGCATGCGTCCTCGATCTCGAACATGTCCTCGGGCTTGGAGAAGGCATTGCGAGCCTCGGGCCGGTTCAGGGTCCAGATGGCAACCGGGCCATCGCGGGTCTTCAGCAGGAAGTCAGTCATGGACCACGGTCTCCGTGAATGCGTCGGTCACCAGGGGCCAGAGGCCGTCATCACCCGCTGACGCAACGGCTAGCCCCAGCCGCTCTGCCCAGAAGGTGTCTGACCCGTATTCGGCGCGCCAGGCCCAGAGACGACGCGTCAGAAAATGAAGGCTGTGCTCGTGGGTGAAGCCGATGGCCCCAAAGACCGCGTGGGCGATCGCCGCCCCCGTTCCGGAGGCCTCACCCGATACCACCTTGGCCGAGGCGGTGGTCAGGAAGGCGGAGGCCGGACTGGCCATGAGGAAGGCGGCTTCCGCAGCGGCCAATGCGGCCGCAGCCTGGGTGGAGAGAACTGCGAGCTGCTGCTGCACCGCCTGAAACTTGCCGATGGGACGTCCGAACTGCACGCGCTCGTTGGCATAGTCGGCATTCAATTCCGTGAGGCGGCCGAGCGCACCAGCCATCTGGGCCGACCGGAGCATAGCCCCTCCTAGCAAGACAGCGTCCACAGCGGCAGGACGGGCAGCCTCGGCGACCAGAGACCCGGGCGCGAGCGAGACGGTGTCGCGCGGTTCGCCGGCCACATTCGTGCCAGCGATGATCTCGGCTCCGGACATAGAGTGCAGCGCGATGAGACCGGAGACGTGATCCTGCAGAACCAGCCACTGGGTATGTCGGCCCCATGGAACCTCGGCGATCGGTTGATCGGCGGGGCCAGCGGCGAAGACGATCGCGCCGCTGGCCGGCGGTGCCAGACCGCAGGAGGCCAGAAGGCTGTTGGCCAGAATGGCCTCGGGCAAGGGAACCGGCGTGGCGGCGACCCCACAGGCACGGATGATGACGAAGATGTCGGTCCAGCTTGCGCCGGTTCCACCGAGATGTTCCGGGACGGCAGCGAGCGGCAGCCCGAGGGCCTCGATCTCGTTCCACAGGTCGGCTGGCCAGACCCCGTTCTCCGCGGCTCGCAGAAGGTCGGGGGTGACCGCGTCGGCTAGCAGTCGCTCGATTGTTTCCTGAAGCAGAGTTCGCATCAGCGGACTCCCAGTCCGCGGGCGAGGATGCCGCGCAGGATTTCTCGCGTGCCGCCGCGAAGTGAGAACGACGGGGCCATACTCTGGACAATGGCCAGAACTCGCCGGGTGGTGGCGGCCTGCTCGCCGGGGGGCAGGGAATCGATCAGCCTCATGGCGACCTCGACGGTGTCCTGTTCATAGCCGGTGCCGAGATCCTTGACGCAGGAGGCAGCCCACACCGGGTCATCGCCAGCCGCCAGTTGCGCAGTCACCGAGATCGACATCGACCGGAGCGAGATCAGCCAGGCGACCAGACGTCCGAGTTCCACGGCCTGACGGCTGTCAGGATTTGGACCAACGGCCCCGGCCAAACATCGAAACAGGGTCAGGGCGCTCAGGAACCGTTCGGGTCCGCTGCGTTCAAAGGCCAGTTCGGACGTTGCCTGCGCCCAGCCGTCGCCCTCGACTCCGATCAGAGCGTCAGAGTCGAGATGAACATTTTCGAACGTGACCTCATTGAAATGCTCATGGCCCGAAAGGTCCCTGATCGGCCGGATCATGACCCCGGGCAGGGAAAGGTCAACGATGATCTGTGACAGCCCTGCCTGGCGCTCGCTCGCGGGGTCGGTCCGAACAAGGGCAATCATGAAATGGCAGCGGTCGGCATTGGTCGTCCAGACCTTTCGGCCGTTCAACAGCCACGACCCGTCAGCCTGCCGGTCGGCCCTCGTGCGCACGGAAGCGAGGTCCGAGCCGGATGCAGGCTCGCTCATGCCGATGCAGAAATACATTTCACCGGCGCAGATTGCCGGCAGATAGCGGTCCTTCTGGGCGTCCGTGCCGTGGCGCAGGATCAGCGGCGCGCTCTGGCGGTCGGCGATCCAGTGGGCGGTGACGGGCGCGCCGGCAGCCAGCAGCTCCTCGCTGACCACGAACCGGTCGAACGGCGAGGCATCGTGCCCGCCATAGCGCCGGGGGATGCTCAGGCCCAACCAGCCCCGGGCTCCGATAAGTCGGCTGAAATCAGCGTCGAAACCCATCCAGGACAATGCGCGGCTTTCTGGAGTCGAGGTTGGCGTCCAGTCGGCAAGAAAACCCCGGACGGCCTTGCGAAGAGGGCTCAGCCCTGACGGAAGGACGGGTGGACCGAATTGATCGAGGAGATTCACAAAGGCATCCCGGACGTTTCAACACACGCTCTCATCGAGCCCATGGAGCTATACATTCCAGAATATCGTTCTGACCAGAGAATACTGTTTGCCGCGACATCCTGTTTCCCTTTAGTGTCCGGGCAACGATGACGACGGCCGGGCCGTCGCGTGCGGGGAGGCCCGAGGCGTCAGGAGCGGCCCGATTCAGTGGGTGCGCAAAACGCAACCGGTCCTGTTTCGACGCGGCGTTCCTGCCCAGGAAGAAGGTATTGAACATTGGCGAAGGTTGCAGTGGTGGGGGCCGGCCTGATGGGCGTCGGTATCGCTCATGCGTTTGCGTCATCGGGACACACGGTCTGTCTGATCGATCTGTCCAGCGAACAGTTGTCGAAGGCGCGAACGACGATCGCAGGGATCTTTTCGGACGGTGTCCGGCTGGGCAAGGTCGAGGAGCCGGCGGCGGCTGCAGCGCTGGCAAGGCTGTCCACGTCCGAAAGCGTGGATGAAGGGGCTTTGAACGCCGACCTGCTGGTAGAGACCGTCTCCGAAAACCTGGCGACCAAGATTGATGTCGTCAGGAAGGCCGAGGCCGTCATGGCCCCGAAGAGTTTGTTGGCCACCAACACGTCTGCACTGAGCGTCACCGAGATTGCGGCAGCCTGTCAGGATCCGACGCGGGTGATCGGCATGCATTTCTTCAACCCCGTCCCGAAGATGAAACTTGTCGAACTGGTGCGTGGTCTGGCGACCACCGACGAGGCCGTGGCGACCTGTCGGGATTATGTGGCCCAGTTGGGCAAGACGGCGATCGTGGTCAACGAGACCCCGGGCCTCACCACCAGCCGGATGTCGGCCATGGCCGGCAATGAAGCTATGTACATGCTTCAAGAGGGGGCCGCGACCGCCGAAGATATCGACACAGCCCTGAGACTTGGGTTCAACCATCCGATGGGGCCGCTGGAGCTGGGGGACCTCACGGGTTGGGACACCCGGCTGTCGGTCCTGCACTATCTGCATGCGACGCTTGGCGACAAGTTCAGGCCGTGCCCGCTCATCATCAAGATGGTCAAGGCGGGCCGTTATGGCCGCAAGGTCGGCTGGGGCGTCTACAAATACGAGAACGGTATCAAGGTGCCGGGGTCGGGAATGAAGGGCACAAGCCTATGAACCCGGTCTATGTGGTCGCAGCGGTTCGTACGCCGATCGGCAAGTTTCGCGGGGCTCTGGCCGGGGTTCGCGCCGACCATCTGGGAGCCCATGCCCTGAATGAGCTGATTGCGCGTGCCGGGGTCGACGCCAGCAGCATCGATGATGTCATTTTCGGCAATGTGACTCAGATTGGTGAGCAGTCCGCCAATATCGCGCGAACCTCACTGCTGGGTGCAGGGTGGCCCGTAACGATCCCGGCTATGACGGTTGATCGCAAATGCGGGTCGTCGGAAGCGGCAATCCATATCGGCGCAGCGCAGATCGCGGCTGGCGTCAGTGATCTGGTCGTCGCGGGCGGAGCCGAGGCAATGTCGCGGGTGCCGATGGGGTCCAACCGCGCCATCCATGGCGAAGCGTTCGGATGGTTGGTATCGGATCGGTATGAACTGACGTCCCAGGGCGAGGCGGCCGAGCGGATTTCCGACAAATACGGCTTCGACCGCGACGCGCTCGACGACTTCGCCGCCGAAAGCCATCGCCGCGCCGCGGCCGCTACAGATGCTGGATATTTCCGGCCCGAAACCGTGTCCGTGCCAGTCGACGATCTGGCCGAGAAGGACTGGGAAGGGCCGCGCGAAACGCTTGACGTCGACCAGACCATCCGCCGCGAGACCAGTCGGGAAAAGCTGTCCACGTTGAAGCCCAGTTTCCGCGATCCAGGGCGGGTCACAGCCGGCAATGCCTCACAGATCTCGGATGGGGCAGCGGTCGTCCTGTTGGCTTCCGAAGCCGCCGTCAGGACGCATGGGCTGACGCCATTGGCCCGTATCGTGTCTGTTGCAGTGGTGGGGGCCGACCCGGTCTTGATGCTGGAAGGACCCGTTACTGCCAGTCGGAAGGCCGCGGCGTCTGCCGGACTGTCGTTCGATGATATCGGCCTGTTTGAAATCAACGAGGCCTTTGCCAGCGTTCCCCTGATGTGGATGCAGCAGACGGGTGTCGGCGCCGACCGGCTGAATGTAAACGGAGGGGCCATCGCCCTGGGACATCCGCTGGGTGCGACCGGAGCGCGACTGGCAACGAGTTTGATCCACGAACTGGGTCGGACAGGACAGCGGTACGGGCTCCAGGCGATCTGTTGCTCGGGTGGCCTGGCCACGGCGACGGTCTATGAGAACCTGATGCCGAAGCCTGAGAACTGATTTCGGATTGTCAGGCCGGGGTGTCAGTCTCCTTTCGGACGAGGCCCGGCGGTGTGACAGATTCCGGCTGCCCGACATCCAGGGCCAGCGTTCTCGCTCGCTTGGACCGGATCTCGCGAACGGTGATGTAGAGGGTTGATATGACGATTACGCCGGCACCGAGCCAGGTGAAGGTGTCAGGCCATTCGCCAAAGACGATCAGGCCCGCAATGACCGACAGGACAAGCCGTGCATAGTCTATGGGCGCGAGGATCGCCGCCTCTCCAACCGCCATACCCTTGATGAACAGCAGCTGGTTGGCTGCGCTGAGGAGGCCGATCAGAAAGAGCGGAATAACGTCGCCCGGGCTGGGCCAGCGCCAGTCCGCCAGGGCAAATGGAAGGGCCAGAATTTCGCCAATGATGCTGGACCAGACCAGTATCGAACTGGCGGACAGGTTGCGTGTCAGGGATTTGACGCCCGTGATCGTGCCCGCCAGGCACAGGGCCGACGCCAGAGCAGCCAGATGGGGCCAGCCGATGGCAAGCTCGGCACCCCAGGGTCGCATGATGATGACGACGCCAACGAACCCGAGAGCTACGGCCACGATCTGACCGGGGCCGATCATTTCGCGGAGGAACAGGGCTGCCAGCAGCACGACCCATAGGGGCCGGGTGAAGGACAGGGCGTTTGCCTCGGCCATAGGCAGGGCTTCGTAGGTATAGAGCAGAAGGATCATCCCGATCGTCGCCAGCAAGGCGCGCAGGAACAGTGCGGGAATGGTCGATCTGGGCACGAACAGGACGCTGCGTGGACTGCGCAGCATAAAAGGAACGGCGACGATCAGCGACCCCGTCTGGCGGTAGAAATTCTGCACATGGGACGGGTAGTCACCACTCAGATGTTTCACCAGGGTCGTCATGGTGACGAAGGTTACCCCTGACAGCAGCACCCAGATCGCACCCTGCAGATTGGGCGACAGACGCGCAAAGCCGGCCTTCAATCCGGTTTGTCCTCGTAACCCTTGAGCACATAGGTCATCCGCCCTCCGGCCAGCATCAGACCGCTGAACAGGTGCAGTTCGACGATCTGGTCCTCTGAGAAATGGTCGCGGAGGTGGTCGAAGATCTCGTCGCCAATGGAAAGATAGTCACCGGCGAAAAGCCCGGCGAAACGCAGGGCCGCCTGTTCTGGCGGGCTGAAGCGCGGGTCAGACCAGTCGCTGCACGCCATGATATCGGCCTCTGAGACCTCATCGGACTTGCGGGCGACCTGGCAGATCGGACAGTTGGTGATCGAGGCGATCTTCAGCCGGACCAGTTCACGCAACCGTTCGGGCAGGACGCCACGTTCGTGGATCTCGGCCATTGTTCCAAGCCAGGCATTGGCTGCGGCCGGCCTTCGGGCCCAGATCTGGACCGGCAGGGTGCTGGACAGCATCCGCGTTGCCTGTCCTTGAGCGATCGTTGCGCGAAGGGGCTCGGACAAGCTTTCGAGCGGCAAGGGGGCGACTCTGGCCATGGTCAGGTCTGGTCTTCGCAGAACTCGAAGATGGCGCCGCCGAGTTCAGCCGGATCGACCCGAAGCATTGCACCACCCACGGCCTCGCAGTCGTCGATCCGCTCGAATCTGACGCCGAGGGCCCTGAGCCGCTCGGCCTTGGCATCCAGGCCCGTGACCGAGATCCGGATATAGTGTGGCCCCGGGCCCCAGTTGTGCAGATATCGACCCGTCGGGCTGTCCCACCGAGTCGGCTGGATCACATCGAGCGTGGCACTGGTTCCGAGGTTGAAGCCGACTTGGGCAACCTTGTAACCCTCCCTGTCCAGTTGCTGGACCGCTCCACCGGGCTGGAGGTCGAGGTTGGCGTCGAGGCGGCGGAGGACGTCGTCCAGATCGCGCACGAGGAAACCGCGGCCGACGACGCGCACCATGTCGCCTGGCCGGGGATCACGTGGCCGTGGGGGAGGGGAAGAGAAGGCTTCAGCAGGCATCTGGATCGCCTGCAGCGGAATGACCTCGATGCAAAGACCCCCGTCGACCGAGGGCTCATAGACCGGGTTCTCGGGCGTGCATCCCACCCACAGCCGGTCAAAGGGCATTTCCGGCGTCAGCTGGGCGAGGCGGAAGGGCTGGTTCTTGCTGAGAAGATGTTCGACCACGCCACCGATATTGTCGGAGACCAGGACGGTAGCGTGCGTCTTGATCGGACGGAAAGGCCCCTGGAAATCTTCCAGGCTCTTGAGGAATCCCGGGAACATGGGATCGCCGGTATTGGGGAGATCCAGATGCCCCTGGGGTTCGACCCGGGTGGGTGAAATGGCCAGTGACTTATGAACCCTCAGGAAGTGGGCGACATAGGGATGGCCGGGGAAGGCCTGGCGCCAGTTCGCGTGGCCGTGGATTTCCAGCTTGGAGACGATCTGGTGGGCCGTATGGTCGGCATCGTGGACCATCAGATCGCCGCTGAGCAGCAGGTCATAGAGGCTCATCTCGTTCTCCTTGTTATCGGCTGCACGCGGGCGCTTGCCGGATCAATTTCAGTCCTTGACCAGAAGCAGGCTGCCTGCGAGCGGGCCGCCACCGGCGGCACAGACGGCCACATGGGGGTCCCGGATCTGTCGTTCGCCCCCGCGGCCCCACAGCTGGGTGCAGGCCTCGTGGACATAGCCCATGCCGTGGGTGCGTCCGCCCGACAGCTGGCCGCCATTGGTGTTGAGCGGGAGTTCGCCGTCGAGCGCGATGCGGTGCCCGCCCTCGACAAACGCTCCGCTTCCGCCCTTTGGACACAGACCCAGGCCTTCGAGCCACATCATGGTCAGGATGCTGAAGCCATCGTAGAGCTGCGCCGTATCGACATCGGAAGGTTTCAGGTCGGTACGCGCCCACATCGCCCTGGCCGCGTCCGGCATGGCATTGGCGGTCAGATCAACCTGGTCCCAGAGATAGGGCTGGTTCATGGCCGCACCGATGGCTTCGATGCGTATCGGCGTATGTCTCAGGTCTTTCGCCAGGTCGCGGCGCGAAAGGACGATGGCAGTCGAAGCGTCGCAATGGACGTCGCAATCGAACATCCTGAGCGGTGTTGAGATCATCTTCGACGCGAAGTAGTCGTCCATGGTCATCGGTTTGCGCATGACGGCCTTGGGGTTCAGCTGTGCATTGCGACGCGTCGTAAGCGCGATCTGCGCCAGCTGCTCAGGCGTCGTTCCATAGGTCTCCATGTGGAGAGCGGCGTACATCGCTGTGATGTTGACGACCGACAGCACGTTGAAGGGCGTGCACCACTGCCACATGAAATTCCCGTCGCGGGGTCCGGACTTGGCCGCGAGGCTCTGATCCCTTGAACCGCTCGACCGGTTGCTGGATTCCGTGATCGTTCGAAAGACGAGGACGTGGTTCGCCATTCCCGCAGCGATGGCCATGGCACCGTTCATGACCCCGGCGAGGGGGCCGGCGGCTTCGTAACCTCCGCTGAACCAGTTGCAGTTCAGCCCGAGCATGGTCATGACCGACAGCGGGCCGACCGGCGAAAAACTCGAACCGTTTGAGTTGTCGCCGGGCCAGGAACACACCCCGTCGATGTCCTTGGGGCTCAGGCCCGCATCGGCGATGGCCTCCAGCGCCGCGTCCACCGTCAGCTGCATCGCCGAGCGAGAAGAAGGGCGTCCGACCTCGGACTGGCCGATGCCGGTGATGGCGACGTTCTTTTCCAGAAACCGGGTGTTCATCGGGCCGCTCGTTCGAACAGGGGAATCCAGACGTCCTCGATGTTCTCGAACACGACGGTCACAGGCGCGCCGATCGCTACCTCATCGGCCGGACAGTTCACGACGTTGGACAGGAAACGGAGGCCGGTCTGCTCTTCCAGTTCGATGATCGCGACCACGTAAGGCTCGGTCAGCGCCGGCGACCAGGGCTGATGATTGATCGTAAAGGTCACCACGCGGCCACGGCCGGACACCGGCGTCGGCGTGACGTTCAGGCTGCTGCAATGCCTGCAGATCGGTGCCGGGGGGTGGAAGTACAGGGTGCAGTCGTCGCAACGGTGTATCCGCAACTCTCCGACTTCCCCGCCGGTCCAGAACGGACGTGTTTCTGCACTGAGCAGCGGAAGTTTTCTCACCGTTCGGCCTCCGGACCTTGACCACAGCCCATCTAGCGCCCCGTGAACGCTGGCGGGCGCTTTTCCTTGAAGGCGCGGGCCGCTTCCTTGCGGTCCTCGGTCGACATGAGAAGGACGAACAAATCCTTCTCGAGCTTCAGTCCGGCGCGCAGGTCGAGTTCAAGCCCGTCGCGTGCCGCCTCCTTGACGAAGGCCGAGGCGGTCGCTGGCTTTGAGGCGATACGTTCGGCAATCGCCTGAACCTCTTCAATCAGGCTCTCGGGTGAAGCCGACAGACGCGAAACCAGGCCGATCCTGAGAGCCTCGGTCGCGTCGATCCGGTCGCCCGTCAGAAGCAGGTCAAGCGCGCGCCCAAGCCCGACGATACGAGGCAGGCGCTGGGTTCCGCCGCCGCCGGGGATCAGGCCAAGGCCGGTCTCGGGAAGGCCAAACACGGCGTTGGGCGCCGCAATGCGGATATCGCAAGCCAGCGCGATCTCGACCCCGCCGCCCAGGCAGAAGCCATGGATGGCGGCCACGACCGGCTTCCTGATCCGGTCCAGAACCTCGATCCATCCCGGAGTCATGCCGTCGCGAAGGGCTGGCAGGGAGGAGGCATCGCTCTGGAATTTGATGTCGGCACCGGCGCAGAATCCGCGGTCGCCGGATCCGCGTAGCGCGATCACCCGGATGTCCGGATCCTGATCCAGCCGTTCCAGCGCCTGTGTGACGTCTGTCCGAAGCGCGGGGTTGATCGCATTGATCTGGTTTGGACGATCAAGAACGACCCAGCCCACGCGATTGATGCGCTCGATCTGGACTGTGCGTTCGATGGCTTCATCCGCCATGGACAGGCTCCGTCGGGTTTGTGGCCACGCTGTGCAGGACGACCGGGTGTTGAGGGCTAAAACCGGCCGCGCTCAAATGACCAAGCCTTCCGTGAACCGCTCCGAGTGCCGGGCGGCAAACCAGGCCCCTCCGGCAAGTGGTGTCGAGGTGTGTTCGGGCATGACTACAGGGCGACCTTGCAGCCTGAAGCCGGCGTCGCGATGGTGCGAAACTTGATAAGCACGGCGATCCTCCAGGCGCGCTTGAGGCGACGTCTGTTTTGTCGACGCTATGCCGATCGGCGCAATTCGGCAAGCGAAATGACGTTCTGTTATCAGAACGGATTTGCTTGTCAGTCGGGTCGCTGGCCGATAGGCGGACAGGGTGTACGGCTCGGTCCGTGACGCGATGGAGGTGGGTGCCGTGCGAGCCCTGCAGAGTCTGACGCCGGGTGGTCCTGGCACGCTTATGGTTCGTGAGGTCGATGAACCGGTCCCGGCTTCAGGCCAGGTGGCCGTTAATGTCCATGCCTGCGGTGTCAATTTTCCGGACCTGCTGGTGATCGAAGACCGGTATCAGCTCAAGCCGATCCGGCCTTTCTCGCCTGGCAGCGAACTGTCAGGGATTGTGCATGCTGTCGGCGACGGGGTGACGTGGCCGATCGTCGGCCAGCGCGTGTCGGCCTCACTGCCATTCGGAGCCATGGCTGAAGTCGTGGTCGTATCGGCAGATCGCTGCACAGCTATCCCGGACAACATGCCCTTCGACGAGGCGGCCGCGTTCCAGGTGACCTATGGGACGGTCTACTATGCCCTGGTCGGTCGAGGGGGCATCCGCGCGGGCGATACCCTCCTTGTTCTCGGAGCCGGAGGGGGGATCGGACTTGCGGCGGTGGAGTTGGGCAAGGCGCTTGGCGCGCGGGTGATTGCCGCGGCATCCTCAAAGGACAAGCTCGACGCTGCCCTCGCAAAGGGTGCCGATGCAGGACTTCTTTATGATCCCGATCTTTCGGGAACAGATTCAGCCGAGGCATTTGCCCGGGCTTTGAGGTCCGCGTGCGGCGAGGGCGGCGTCGACGTCATCCTTGATCCTGTTGGGGGAGCCTGCAGCGAACTCGCATTCCGATCGATCGCCTGGCAAGGGCGCTATCTGGTTGTGGGATTTGCCGCCGGTATTCCCTCAATTCCATTGAACCGGATCCTGCTGAAGAGTGCCCAGGTCATCGGGGTCTTCTGGGGTGCCCATATGGCGCGCGACCCACTGGCAGGGGCCGAGGACATGCGACACTTGATGGCGCTCTATGCGGCAGGCCATATCCGGCCGAGCATCTCGGAACGGTTCTCGCTCGAACGGGGCGGAGAGGCGATCGCGAGGTTGGCTTCGCGCGGGGTGAGCGGCAAGATTGTCGTCGAGATCAAGGGTTCTGAAAACAGAATAGACGACTAACACCAGAATACAGCTGGACCGTTTGGGGTGGCCCGGCTAGGTTCCCCTGAACCGGCCCAGCAAGACCGGATAAGGAACCTGTCCGCCCGCCAAGTCGAACCGGCGCGAGTCGGCAGGACCCGAGGGACGATCAAGGCGAGGCGTGTCGCAGGTGTCGTGGGCCTCGCCCCGGACGACCCAACGACTCGTCTTCGCCAGAGTGGACGAAGGAACGCGATGAACACTTCCACGCAGCCAGGTTGGCGGACAGGCCCTCGTGACACACCGATCGCCGCCCTGCGTCGCGCGGTCGAGGCGCATCCGGACAAGGTTTTCCTGGATTTCAGTGGTGAAACGCACACCTACAGAGCGTTCGACCGGACCAGCAACCGCTTTGCCCACGTTCTGCAGGATTTCGGACTGGTCGCCGGCACGCCGATCGTGTCGATGCTGGACAACAATGTCGATGCGGTCACGACCTGGATCGCTGCCAACAAGATTTCGGTCATCAGCGTACCTTTGAATACCGCCCTGATCGGGCAGTTCCTGCGTCATCAGATCGAGGATGCCGGAGCGAGCCTTCTGGTCTGCGAGGCGAAGTATCTCCAACGGGTCGTTGATATCGAGGATCAGCTGACGACGCTGAAGACCGTTCTGGTGCGGGGCGCATTCGAAGCCCCGTCCGGCTCGGCCCTGACCCTGCTGCCGCTGGACGACTATCGGGGAAGCGATGACAGCGCTTTCGAGCATCTGCCTGATCCCGGAGCGCTGAATGCCCTGATCTACACCTCCGGTACGACGGGCCCGTCCAAGGGCTGCATGATCACCGGAAACCAGATGTGTCATTTCGCGCGGATGCTCACGCGCTCGGCACCGTTTGGACCAGACGACATCTACTGGACGCCTCTGCCGTTATTCCACATGAACGCCCTGGCAACCGGTGTGGTCTCTGTGATGCTGGTCGGAGCGACGATCTCGTTCGCGCCAAAATTCTCGGTTTCGGGATTCTGGCCTGCCATCGAGAAGTCGAGGGCCACGGTGGTATCGATCCTCGGATCACTGGGCACCATGCTGGCCCGCGCCGACGACCACGAGGCCATGGCGCGGTGTTTCGGCCAAGTCCACACCGTCAAGGGCAACCCCTTTCCTGAGGAGATCAAGGCGATCTGGCGCGACCGGTTCGGAGCGAAGAAAATCGGGTCCAATGTCTACGGATTGACTGAAGGCCTGCTCACGTCGATGCCCGAGGACGGTTCCTACGCCGAGGGCTCTTCAGGCAAGGCCGCTCCCGAGCTCGATGTCCGCATCTTTGATGACAACGACAATGAGGTTCCCGTCGGCACGGCGGGCGAAGTCGTATGTCGGCCGTTGCTGCCGGACATCATCTTCAAGGGTTATTGGCGTCGACCTGAGGACACGCTGAAAGTCTGGGGCAATCTCTGGTTCCACACAGGCGACATCGGCCGGTTCGACGAGAACGGGTTCTTCTATTTCGTAGATCGCAAGAAGGACTATCTGCGCCGACGTGGCGAGAACATTTCCAGCTTCGAAATGGAGACCTCGATCCTGACGCATCCGGCGATCGAGCAGGTGGCTGTCCATGCCGTGCCGTCAAACATGCAGGAAGACGATCTGAAGGTCACCGCCAAGCTCAAGCCGGACGCGGAGTTGACCGAGGAACAGCTCTGCCGCTGGCTGATGGAGCGTGTCCCCTATTATGCCGTGCCCCGCTACATCGAGTTTCGGGCGGAACTGCCGGTCAATCCCCAGGGGCGCGTCCTGAAGTTCCAGTTGCGGGACGAGGGCGCGACACTCACCACATGGGACATCGAAACCACAGACATCAAGCCTGGCCGATGACAATGCATGGAGACATCGATGCGACTGCTGTCGTTTGAGCGCAATGGCACGGCAACCATGGGCGTTCGCCTGGGGGATGAGGTCGTTGACCTGAGTGTCGCTGCACCCGACCTGCCGCGTGATATCCGATCGTTGCTGGCGCTCGGTCCCGAGGCCTTGCCCGGTGTTGAAAAGGCTGCGGCCGGCGCAGGCGCGGAGGCACGTTATCCGGTCGAAGGCTTGCGGTATCTCACACCGATTGCCCTGCCGGACAAGATCATCGGCCTTGGCAAGAACTACATGAAGCATGTCGACGAGATGAAAGCCGACGTGCAGTCCTTCCCGGGCATGTTCCTTCGCGTCCCCGACTCGATGGTGGCCCACAATCAGCCGATCTGGCGACCGGAAGCCTCCGAAACGCTCGACTACGAAGGCGAACTGATGGTCGTGATCGGCAGGGGAGGGCGGATGATATCGCGCGATGAGGCGCTGTCGCATGTTGCGGGCTATGCCTGCCACAACGACGGCAGTGTGCGGGCCTACAACTACATTCCTTCAGCGGTCACTGCGGGCAAGAATTTCCTCAATACCGGCGGGTTTGGACCCGAGATCGTCACCGCCGACGAGTTGCCGCCCGGATGCAAGGGGCTGCGGCTTACGACCCACGTCAATGGCGAACTGCGCCAGAGCGCGGACATTGCCGAGATGCACTGGGACGTGGCGCATCTGGTGCATCTGATGTCGACCATCTTCACCCTGTACCCTGGCGATCTGATTGCGACCGGTACGCCGTCGGGAGTCGCGGCTGGCCGCCCGAACCCGAAATGGCTCGTGCCTGGCGATGTCGTACAGGTCGAGATCGAAGGTGTCGGCATTCTGACGAACCCGATCGCCGACGCGCCGCGCATTCGTTCCGACCTGGATGTTCGGTTGGTCTAGCGCACCATCATCAGGCCGCCGTCGACAGCGAGGGTCTGCCCGGTGATGAAGTGCGACGCATCGCTGGCAAGAAAGACAAGGACGGGTGCCATGTCGGTATCGGGGTCGCCGAGTTTGCCGCCGAGGGGAATCATCATCGCCATTCCCCTGTCGTGAGCCACGA
Source organism: Brevundimonas sp. AJA228-03 (assembly GCF_017795885.1). Lineage (NCBI taxonomy): Bacteria > Pseudomonadati > Pseudomonadota > Alphaproteobacteria > Caulobacterales > Caulobacteraceae > Brevundimonas > Brevundimonas sp. AJA228-03. Next base: position 1,759,856 of record NZ_CP059297.1, read on the forward strand.
GTTGCTCGGGGGTCATGCCGGAGCGGGTCGCCTCGTACATGGGAGTCCACATTCCGGGCGCGATGGCGTTGGCGGTAATACCATATTGGCCCCACTCCTGGGCTATGGTTCGCGTCCAGGCCAGGACAGCGCCCTTTGACGCAGCGTAATGGGCGCAGCCACGCAAGCCCATAGCTCCGGCGGCGGAAGCAAAGTTGACGATCCGCCCGCCCCGGTCCTTCAGGTGCGGAAACGCGGCCTGGTTCGTGATCATCGTGCCACGAGCGTTCACCCCCATGACAAGATCCCACTCGTCGTCGGTGATGCTCTCTGCTGGCGTGTATCGCTGAATGCCAGCGACATGGATCAGGACGTCCAGCCCGCCCATGGTCTTCACGGCGCTGTCAAAGGCCAGACTCGCGGATTGGCGGGATGAAACATCGCAAAGATGATGGGTCAGTCGCCCGTCGCCCGGAACCGGGGCTCCGTTTTCCAGCGGTTCGGTAATGTCGAGCCCCGTCACCGTTGCACCGGCCGCGACCAGGGCACGGACTGCGCTGGCTCCAATGCCCCGGGCCGCTCCGGTGACGATAATGCGCTTTTCGGACAAGGCGTTGGTGGGTCTCATGACGTTCACTCCCTTGCAGCAGTTGCCCTCGCTCGCGGACGGCCAAGGTAAGCCATCCAGAACCGTGCGATTCTTGTCACGCGGCATCGACCTGGCGCAAAGCCATTCTTACCCTAGATTTTTATTCTTGCGACAGATTTCCAATTCTGTTTAGCCTTACGACAGCGCGGCGCTTGATGGCAGTTGCGAAACGCGGGGCGTTAGACCCCACCGGGGAGACCAAAATGCGATTTTCTGACAGCCGACGTTTGTCTTGTTTGGTACGGCGAAGCGGAGCCCTCGGGCTTCTGGCCTGTACTGCACTGACCGCTCCGGTCATAGCGCAGACCGCCCAGCCGCAGGCTCAGTCTGATCAACTCGAAGAAATCGTCGTCACGGCGCGCCGTACGCAGGAAAACCTGCAATCGACCCCAGTCGCTGTTACGGCAATCGGGGCCGAGGCGCTGGAGCGGGCGCAGGTCGCCGACGTTACCGACCTGCAGCGGACGACTCCCAGCCTTTCAATCGCCACCGGAGCGCCTTCTTCCTCGGGCTTTGCCTTCGTGTCCATGCGCGGCCAGGGAAACCTCCAGGCGCTGGTCTCCAATGACCCGGCCGTCGCCATCTATGTCGATGGTGTCTACATCCCACGCCCGTCGCAGGGCCTGACGGATCTGTTCGATCTGCAACGCGTTGAGGTGCTGCGCGGACCACAAGGCACGCTGTTCGGACGCAACACAATCGGCGGTGCCGTCAACATCCTGAGCGCTGATCCCAGCCAGACCTTCGGAGGGCTGGCCAGGGTCGAGACCGGAAACTACGATCAGTTCGGCGCGAGCTTCGTGGTCACGGGCCCGATCACCGACCAGCTGTCGGCCCGCATCGTCGCGAGCACCAAGAGTCGCAGTGGGTATGGCCAAAGCATTCCCTTGGGACGCGACATCTGGGACCAGAACAGCGACTTCGTACGCGCCAAGCTCAAGTATGAGAGCGACAGGCTGTCGCTCGTCTTTTCCGGCGACTACAACAAGATCGAGGACAACGGCCAGTTCACGGCCCTGCACGCCTATGCACCCCAGGTGTTCGGCCCGACCGGATCCTTCGGCCCGTTCGGCCTGTTTAATACGCTGAACACTGCACTCCACAACCGCAACGGTTTCTATGACACCTATGCGACCGGCTATCTGGTGCCGAACACGCCGACATTTGCAACGCTGCCGGCAGAGGTGCGGGCCCTCTACAGCCGACCCCTGGGCAACCAGCTGGAGGCCTACGGATTCAGTCTGAACGCCTCGCTTGATCTGGGCAACGCGACCCTGAAGTCGATCACGGCCTACCGGTACAGCGACACGGACGGCATCATCGACACGGATGGAACGCCAGTGCCGATCCTGACCACCTGGGCTGGTTACAGTTCCGACCAGTGGTCCCAGGAACTCCAGATCAGTGGAAGCTTCAGCGAGAAGCTGACCTATATCGCGGGTGTCTATTTCTCTGACGAAACCGGCGTCGAATTCAGCCGGTCGCAAAATTTCGGCTTCCTGCCCTACAATGCCGTGTCCCGCCCCAACGCCGGCCTTGCCGGACAGAACATGGCCGATGTGCACAACCGGTCTGCCGGTGTCTTCGGTCAGGGCTATTACCAGCTGACGGATGCGGTCCGAATCGCTGCCGGGCTGCGCTGGACCTGGGACAGCCGCGAAACCGAACTGCACAATTTCACGGTCTGGGGCCTGCCCGGGACCTGCAATGTGCCGACACCTGATGTGCCCGGGGTTTGCACCCAGACACAGAAGGTCAATTTCGATTACCCGGCCTGGACCCTGGGCGTGGACTGGCAGGTCAACGAGGATGTGTTTGCCTATGTCCAGACCCGTCGTGCGTCCAAGTCTGGCGGCTGGAACACCCGCGCCGGTGGCCTGCCAGCCTTCGAGCCGGAAACCGTCAAGGATCTCGAAGCAGGCCTGAAGGCGACCTGGCTGGAGAACCGCCTGCGCACCAACGTCGCGGTCTTCCACTCCTGGCAGTCGGACGTCCAGCGTAATGCCGCTGCACTGACCCCGGCCGGAGCGAGTACCCAGTTCATCGTCAACGCCGGCAATGCCCGGGTCTACGGCATTGAACTGGAGGGTGCTTTCCGCCCATGGACCGGCATGGAGCTGACCTCCAACATCAGCCTGATGAACGGCGAATACGAGAGTGGATCCTTCATCGAACGTCAGGCGGTCCCCGGTATTGGCTTTGCGGGCTGCACGCTGAACCCGGCGGGCACAGCCTCGATCTGCCCGGTTGACCGCAGCAACGAGGAACTGCCCCAGCTTCCGAAGATCCAGTACAACCTCGGAGCCACCCAGGTCGTGCCGACGTCCTTCGGCGCAGTGACCCTGCACGTCGACTATTCCTACCTGGGGCGGCAGTTCTTCAACCCGGTTACGCCCTCGGTAAACCAGTCGGCTGCAACCCAGGCCATCTATGCAGCGGCGAACGACATTACCCGGACTCCCGGATATGGCCTGCTGAACGCCCGCGTCGCAGTCGAATTCGATGCCCAGAACATCGAGCTCGCCCTCTACGGCAAGAACCTGACCGGGGAGGAATACAACACCCGACAGTTTGCCGACGTCTACTCTGCAGGCCTCGGCTTCGCGACAGCCTTCATCGGGGAGCCAACCACCTACGGTGCTTCACTGACGAAGCGTTTCTAGAACTACCCTGCTCCTGATGAACTTCGCCGCCGACCGGTTTCCCGGTCGGCGGCTTTTTCTTGCGGAAACTGGAGCGGCCCGGAAAGGCGGAGAGGTTTGGTCTGCGATTGGCCTGAACGCCGGACGGGGCAGGCGCTTATGGTGTCAGGGGGTGTCCCAGATGACATGAACAGCCTCGGGTCCGCGCAAGTGTACGCCCCGCACAACAGGGCGAGGATAATCCGGATCGAGTCGCAGGTTGGGCAGTTTGTCGAGCAGCAGGCCGACGGCCTCCTCGATCTCGACCTTGGCCAGCCACATGCCGATGCACATATGGGCACCGAAACCAAACCCGAATGACGCCATCTGCTTGCGGTCAATATCGAAGACGTCTGGGTTCTCGAACACTGTCTCGTCCCGATTTGCAGAACCCACGCAGGCCGAGATGATCGAGCCCTTCGGGATCGTGACGTCCTGGATCGTGACCTCGGTCTGGGTCTCGCGCACCTTGAAGGTCGCGACTGCATCATGACGGAGGCTCTCGTCGAGGACCTTGCGCATCAGAGATCGGTCCGCGCGAAGTCTTTCAAGCACCTCGGGGTGGTCGAACAGGTGGGTCATCATGATCGCGAAGGTGCGAGAGGTGGTTTCCGATGCAGCCGGCAGCATCATGCGGACGAAATTGGTGATCTGGTGATCACTCAGCGTGCGTCCTTCGAATTCGGCGCGGATAAGGCGGCTGATCAGATCGGACCCCTCGGCACCGGATGCGCGTCGCGCCTGGACGGCGGCCAGGGTCGGATCATAGAGTTCCTGAAACGCATGGAAGGCAGCGCGCTTGGCCTCGGGATCATTGGCCATGCCACCCAGGACCCTGAGGGCCTTGGTGGCGAATGTCTCAAGGGCAGCCGGATCGTCATCAGGGAAACCCAGCACTGCATAGACAACATGGATCGGGAACATCACGCCGACGGTCGAAACCAGTTCGGCCTTGCCCAGCGAGATGAGGGGCTCGACGAACGAAGTCTGGATGAGCGGACGGATATAGGTTTCGCGCCACTCTTCCATGACCGCCGGAGTGAACGACGGCTGGAGAATGCCCCTCAATTGACGATGCTCGTCGCCGTCCAGGCCGGTGATCATCAGTCCGTCCAGGAACTGGCCCAGACCCGTCTCCATCAGGATACCGCTGGTGAAGGTCCTGGTGTCGCGCAGCACCTTCATCACGTCGGCGTGCTTGAAGATCGTATAGATCGGGCGGCCGGTATCACCGGCAAAGGAGGCAGCGCCCAGTTCGGCGCAGATATCGCCCTTCATCACCGGCATGTTGGCGCGGTGGTCGCGGTAGATTTCCTCGATATTCCGGTCGTCACCCGCGAACAGGGCGCCGACGTGGGCGAAGCCCTCGGCGAGGTCCTTGTTGGGGGTCATCTGGGCGTTGCTCATGGGTCTTCCTTCCCGCGAATTAGCCGGCCTCCTGGGCGCGATCTATTTCAAATACAGAATAACATTCTGATAAAAATGTCCACCGGACGGAGACGATCGCTACGTTCAGTGGCCGTGAATCAGCGCGATGGCCGATGGGTCGGTGTAGTCGCGCCAGCGGATCAGTTTGCCGTCGTCGTCCAGCTCGAAGATCCCCGCGATGGCGAAGGCGCCGATCTCGCGCCCGTCTGCGGCGACCAGCCGGTCCAGCCGTTCGGTCAGCACGACATTGCCGTGGGCGGCGATGTGGAGGGTCTCGACCAGGATCTTGGCATAGCCCATGGCGGCCTCGAACTTCGCGCCCATGGCCAGGGCCTCGTCCGCGCCGACGGTTTTCGACAGGCCCATATTGACCCATTCGGTGTCGGGCCGGAACAGTTCGCGGATCGCCTTTTCGAGCGGTTCGGGTCCGGCCGACCAGATGTCGAGGAACTCGCCGATGATGTCGATCGGAGCACGTTTCATCGCATGATTTTCCTTCGTTTTCGGGCGTGGCGGGCCGGATTTGGAGCGCAGTCTGACGGTCGTTTTGCTAGGGTTTCCGGACACGGTGGCGACTCGCCGTCCAGACTTGATGGAGCCGACATGAGCGATCCGATTACCGCCATTCCCCTGACCCGCAACGACGGCGAAACCGACACGTTGGCGAACCATTCCGGCAAGGTCCTGCTGGTCGTCAACGTCGCGTCCAAATGCGGGCTGACGCCGCAGTACGAGGGGCTGGAAGCCCTGTACCGGGCCAAGGCGGCAGACGGTCTGGAGGTGCTGGCGTTTCCGGCCAACAACTTCAATGCCCAGGAGCCGGGGACCGACGAGGAGATCGCGACCTTCTGCCAGACCAGCTTCGATATCACCTTTCCCCTCTATTCCAAGATCAGCGTCAAAGGCGATGACATCCATCCGCTCTACGCCGGTCTGACGGCAGCAAAACCCGACGCGGTCGGCGACGGACCGATGCGCGAACGGTTGAACGGCTATGGCATCGCTACTGGGGAACGCGGCGAAGTGGTGTGGAATTTCGAGAAATTCCTGGTGGGACGTGACGGGCGGGTCATTGATCGCTTTGCGCCGGACATCGCTGCCACCGACCCGCGCCTGGTCGAGTCGATCGACAGGGCGCTGTCCATCGACTGACCCTGCAGCCGAATGGGCATGGCGGAGGCTGGATGTGCCCTCCGCCTCGATCATCAGCGCAGCCTTGCCGTGATTTTGGCGTGGGGACCCGCCACCTGGGCCGCCCAGGCTTCGGCGGCGTCGACAAAGTCGTAGTCGACATAGTCCACAGTGATGGCGTCGTCCTTCTGCATCGCCAGCAGCCGGTGCCATATCGCCTCGCGGTCCGCAGGCGGTCGCTGCCCGGTGCCGATACAGGTCAGGGTTCGAAACAGCAGATCGCCGATATTCAGTTCAACAGTGCGACCGGCTCCGGTCCCGATCGTGATCAGGCGCGCCCCCCATCTGGTGGCCTTCACTGCGGACAGGAAGGGCTGGCCGAACACCAGATCGAGGACCACGTCGAACCCGTCTCCGCCCGATGCAGCCTTCAGGGTTTCGGTGTCGTTCTGGCCACCCATGGCCACGACAGCGTCCGCAAGGCCCCGTTCCATCAAACGGTCCAGACCCGCCTGACTGCGGGCCGCAGCCACAACCCGACCGGCACCAAGCCTTCTGGCGAGTTGCAGTCCGATCTGCCCAAGCACACCCGTGGCGCCAAGGATCAGAACGCTTTCGCCCGGCTGGATTTGTGCTGCTTCCAGCGGGATCAGGATGCCTGTTCCCGCAATGCCCATTGTGATCGCAGTGCGGTCGTCGATGTCGTCAGGCACATCCCAGACTTCGGCGACGGGAACGATGGTTTTTTCGGCCCATGCCCCCCAGGGCGCGACGGATCGCTCGCCGAAGTATACACGACGTCCATCCTCGGCCCGGCCAACGCCTTCGCCGCGGATCACGCATGGATACTGAACGCCAAGGCGATAAGCCCCCAGCACGTCCCATCCCCCGAGCCCGGCCGTATCGACCGTGATGAAAACCGATCCCTCCTGAGGCGTCGGGTCCGGAAAGTCCTGCAGGACCGGGGCGATTCCATTGCCTGAAATGACGGCAGCGCGCATGGCTGGGAGTCCTTGGATCGGGGGGTTTGGGTCGCGCGTCGGCATCCGCCCGGCGAACCCGGCGGTTCCGACCCTGCAGGCCCTCAGGTCAGAGGAAGATGGCGAGGTTCGGGAATCCCAGAACGGTTTGATCAACGATGATCTCGCGGCGCGCCAGCTTGAAGCCATCGTCATAGCGACGCAGCAAGTCATGCCGGACGCAACTGAGCATCAGCAGGGTCGTCTCGTCGAAACGACTACGGCTGCACAGCAGGTAGCTTTTCACCTCGAACTCGTCCGGATCGTCTGTGGACTCGACGAGGATGTTGGTCACCAGCCGCCGGGTGCGCGAGGGCGGGTCTTCCGCCCAGGCGCTCTTGGTGTCGGTAATGCGACCGACGCGGCCCCGGATCGACGCATAGGTCTCGTCAAAATGCATCACGGTCCGGACGATCGACTGCGCGTGCTGGGCCAGAGACCGGGTCTGGCGCACCGGGCAGGTATAGCGAAGGTCGGTGTCGAGCCGTGCGACCCATTCCTTCAGGCGGATCTCGTCCAGCAGCCAGGCCTCCTCATAGAGGAACTCGGCAATCTGGTTATAGGCAGCCGATCCGACCGGAACGCGGTTGGGTCGGAACGGGGCCTCCTCGGCGACGCTGACGTCGGTGGGGATGACGGCGTTCATGGTCATGACAATGTGATCCTGATGATGTCGGCGATGATCAAGCGGGGGCGTTCATCAGGTCGCGATAGGCCAACCACCAGTTCCACTGCGTGTCGTCCTTGGTGAAGCCTTCATAGACAAGGGCCGGGCCGGGCCAGTCGGGCCGGGGTGGCGTGGTGCAGACGGCCTGGTACTTCATCGTGATATTGCGTGCCGCTGCCCCCTTGGCTGTCTGGGTGATGTGGGGCCAGGTATCCGAGTCGTCCTGCTCGACCATGCCCGAGGTGCCCAGCATCCTGACGGCGAACTGCAGCGCCTTCTGCTTGTGTTCTTCAGGCGCGTCCTTTTCGGCCAGGATATAGTTGCAGAACTCAAGCTCGTCCGGACCCTTGGGAATATAGGTATGCAACGAGGTGAGGCCGATGATTTCCCCATCTGGCTGCGGCACATAGATGAAGGCGATCAGCACGTTGGGGAACATGCCGCCCACCTGGGGAGGGCTGTCGACCAGCAGGCCCAGCTGCTCGGGCGTGAGGTTGCGCATCAGCTCCGGCAGCATCTCCTTGGTGACACCCGGAGGGGGTACGATGGCGAGCTTTTCGGCAATCGTCAGATTGCCGTCGCGGAATCCGGCGGCCTGTTTGAACTTGTTGGCGGCCGGCATGCAGCGAAGGGCATGGCCCTGAAGCGAACCGACCTCGGTGCCGTACATCGAGGTGGTCAGGTCGCCGTCGCCGAATTTGGCAAATTCGCCGAGCCAGCGGTGCAGGGTCAGGGTGTGGAAACCATCTGCAGCGGACTGCTCGCAGGCCGTCTTCCAGTTGGCCTTGATGGTGAAGCGCTGCGGAGGCCCCAGGACTTCAAGCCCCTTGTCCGTCCGGCAGAACAGCATGTCGTAGTACCATTTCATTTCGCCTAGGAACTCGTCGAACGACGGCCCCTCGAAATTCCATGTGGCAAAGATCAGCCCGCCGTAGAGGTGGACCCGTGCCTGGGTCAGTCCGAGCTTTTCCTTGGGCAGCATTGAGCCATGCATCTGTTCGGCGGCAACAGGGGCACCGATGAAGTCGCCGTCATTCTTGAAGGCCCAGCCGTGGTAGATGCAGGTGTGGACCTTGGCGTTGCCCGCGTCGTTTACACATACGCGCATGCCCCGGTGCGGGCAGACGTTCAGCATCACCTTGATGGTTCCGTCCTTCTGACGCGTGATGAGAACCGGGTCCGAACCCATCAGCCGTGTGATGAAATCGCCCGAGTTCGGAATCTCGCTTTCATGGCCCAGGAGTAGCCAAGTCTTCCCGAACACCTTGCGCATTTCGATGTCGTAAAGCTCGGGATCAGAGATCGCGCGCAACTGCACTTCCCGGGTCTGGACGTTGATCAGGTCGTCGATTGTCGTCCCGTCCGAAAGCGTCGTCCGTGTCCGGTCCAGCATGTTGTCCTCCGCAGCGTCTTGCGCCATATAATTTTGAACAGAGGTGGCATTTCTGTATCGAAAATGCAACTCTTCGATTCAGTGAGGAATGACAGACCCTGGGTCCCCGGAGAAGTCCCCAAGGGACACCCGGCAAGGAGGAAAATGATGAGTTCAGAAGCGATCGCCCATCGTGTCGTCGCTGATCGTAGCGCCTGCTGCGGCTATGGGACCTGCGTCGAGATTTGCCCGGAGCTGTATCAACTCCAGGGCGGACTGATCGTCCTGACCCGGGATGTGGTGCCGCCGGAATGGCTCGAGCGCGCCATCGAGGGTGCCGAGTCCTGCCCTCAGTCGGCCATCGTCGTGGAACCGGTCGCGGCATGACCGAAGCCACTGCCTCAGGCTCTCCGGCTACAGCCCCCGCCAAGGGCAAGCCGAAAGGCCTGCTGTCCCTTTCGCTCATGGGGATTCCCCTGACGGCCCTTTCCCTGCCGCTGGTGGTCATGATCCCTGAGCATTATGCCACGGTGCTGGGGTTGCCGCTGGCTGTGGTCGGCCTGATCTTCACCAGCGTCCGCATCTTCGACATCGTCGTCGACCCTCTGCTGGGCGCGGCCATGGACAGGACGCGGAGCCGGTGGGGTCGCTATCGGCCCTGGCTCATTTTCGGAGCCCCGGCCTTGATGCTGGCCGTCTATCTCCTGTTCATGGCCAGCCCTGGGGTCGGTCCGATCTATCTGCTGCTGACCCTGACAGCGGCTTTCCTTGGCTGGTCGATCCTGTCTCTGGCCCAACTGGCCCTCGCGTCGGGACTGGCCGGCAGCTACGATGACCGGTCGAAGGTCTATGCCTGGCTGCAGTTCGCGTCGCTACTCGGGATTCTGACGGTGATGGGCTTTCCGCTGCTGCTGAAGTCCATCGGCGACACCGGGATGGCACCGACCCAGATCATGGGCTGGATCATCATTATTCTGATGGCTCCTGCGGTGGCTCTCGCTGCCTGGCGTGTCCCGGAAGCCGCGTTGGTCGCCCAGAAACACATCGTTGGCCTGAAGGAGTATCTGGCCGTTGTCAGGCGCAAGGCCGTGTTCCGCATCGCCGCAATCGATCTTCTGTTTGGGCTTGGCTTCGGCACGGCGTCGGCCATGCTTGTCTTCTTTGTAACGGCCGCAAAGGGTCTGGATCGCAGCGCGGTTGGCGTTGTCCTGATTGCGCAGGTCGTCACGGCCATGATCACCGTGCCGGCCGTGGCCTTGCTTGCCCGGAAGCTGGACAAGCACATCGCCCTCGGCATCTCCGGCCTGCTGGCTGCGATCGTCAGCGTGGCGTTTGTCTTTGTGCCGGACGGCAGCCTTCTGGCCGTGTCGCTGGGCATGATGGGTTGGGGACTGTCCTTCGGTGCCTTCAATCTTCTGCCTCGCGCCATGATGGCGGATGCAGGCGATGAGCTGCGGCTCGAAAGCGGGTCTGACCAGACGGGGGTCCTTTTTGCCCTGCTGATCAGCAGCTGGAAGCTGGGGGGCGCGCTTGCGGTTGGTCTCTCCTTCGTGGCGCTGGCCCTTGTCGGCTACAAGCCCGCCCTGATGATGAACAACACGCCCGAGGCGATTGCGGGCCTCGAGATGGTGTTCGCGGGCCCTTCGGCCCTGCTGTTCCTTCTCGGTGCCTGGTTGGCCTTCACCTATCCGCTGACCCGGGACAGGCACGCCGTTATCCGAGCCGAGCTTGATGCCCGTGATGCCCGATCTGAGGTGATCGCATGAGCGGGCGTCTGGAAGGCCGCGTCGCTCTGATCTCCGGCACCGGGGGAGGGCAGGGGCGTGCAGCGGCACTGAGGTTCATCCAGGACGGTGCCATTGTCGTGGGCTGCGATGTGGATGGCGATGCTGGTGCAGAGACCGCGCGCCTGGTGCAGGCGGCCGGCGGCGTGATGACGACCAAAGTCTGCGATCTTGGTGATCCCGAGGGTGCGCAAGCGTGGATCGATCAGGCCATCGCGGATCATGGCCGGATCGATATCGTCTATAACAATGCCTCGGCAGCGCGGTTTGGATCGATCATGGACCTGTCGGTCGAGGATTGGCGATTCACGATCCGGAACGAGCTCGACCTCGTGTTCCTGACGACCAAATACGCCTGGCCGCACCTCTCCAGACAGGGAGGCGCCATCATCAATGTCGCCTCGACCGCCGGCTGGCAGGGCTCGCGGGGCAATGGAACCATCGCTCACAACGCCACCAAGGGCGGAGTCATCGCGATGACCCGTCAGATGGCGCTGGAGGGAGCCCCGCACGGCATCCGGGCAAACTCCATAAGCCCGGGTTTCATCATCACTCCGGGCACCCGCGCCTTTGTCGAGAATCCCGCTGTCCGCGCACAGCTTACCGGCTCGATCCCCTTGGCCCGCCCGGGCGAGCCGGAGGACGTGGTTGGCATGGCGGCATTCCTGGCTTCGGACGAGGCTGCCTTCATTACGGGTGCCGACATTATCATCGATGGCGGCACGACCGCCTGCTAGCCAAACCAACGACATGAGGACCTGACCATGGATATCCGGGGTATCGGCTATCTGGGCTTTGAAAGCCCCAACATCGAAGCCTGGCGCAGCTACGGCCCGGAGGTGCTGGGCCTTGCCATCGCGCCGTCTCCGGAAGACGAGCCGGATGCGCTTTATCTGAAGATGGACGACCGTCGCTACCGGTTTGCCTTCCAGCCCGGACCGATCGACAAAATCGCCTATATCGGCTGGGAGTGCATCAACCGGATCGCCTTCGAAAAGGCGGTGAAGCGGCTCCAGGACGCGGGGATCGCCGTCGAGCTCGGAAGCGACGACCTGAAGGCACGCCGCGCCGTCCGCGATGTGGTCCGGTTCAAGGACCCGGTCGGCTATCAGTACGAACTCTTCTACGGCCAGAAGGGTGAACCGGATTCCTTCGTGCCCGGACGTCGTCATGGCGGCTTCAACACCTATGGCAGGGGCTTTGGCCACGTCGTTCTGATCACGCCCGAGTATGGACCGGAACTCGACGATTTCCTCGTCAATCTCATGGGCTTCCAATGGTACGGGTCGGGTGCCGGAAAGGGCAAGACGGGCTTCTATCGCGCCGGACTCAACAATCTGACCAGCCATGACATCGGTTATGGCCTCGCGCCTGGTCGAATGGGCATCCAGCACATCGGATTGCTGACCGGTGACCTGCGGGACGTCGGCGAGACATGGGACATCGTCAACAAGCGTCAGATCCCTGTCCAGATGACGCTGGGTCAGCACACCCAGGACCCGCATTTCTCCTTCTATCATTTCAGCCCTTCGGGATTTGCGGTGGAGGTGATCGCCGAGACCCACCCCTGGCCGGGCGATCCGTTCGAACTCAATGCCGAACGCCTGAGCTATTGGGGTCACGATCTCGTCGGGCCGATCCTCGGCTCGACCGTGCGTACGCCCGCGGAAGTGCTTTGATGGGCTTGCTGGACGGCAAGGTCGCCCTGGTCACCGGCGGCGGCGGCGGCATCGGACGGGGCATCGCCCGCAAATTCATCCGGGAGGGGGCGACCGTCGTCGTTGCCGAGTTCAACGATGAGTATTGCGCCTCGATCAAGCAGGAACTGACCGTAGAGCTCGGCGGCCGCGCCGAGGTCATCAAGGCAGATGTTCGCGTCAAGGAACAGATCCAGGGTGCGGTCGAACGGACCGTGGACCTGTTCGGCGGCATCGATATCCTGGTCAACAACGCCTTCACGCTCAGTCCCAAGGTGCTGCTCGAGCAGAAGACCGACGACATGCTGGATGCCACCCTGCACTCGGGGCTTTGGGCCGGCTGGTGGTCGATGCAGGCAGCGCGGCCTCACATGGTGGCCCGTGGCGGCGGGTCGATCATCAACTTCTATTCGATCGACGTGGAGACGGCCGCCTGGCTGAACTCCGACTACAACATCACCAAGTCGGCCTTGCGCGGCCTGACCCGCAGCGCGGCGCACGAGTGGGGACGGTTCAACATCCGGGTGAACCTGCTGTCGCCGGCAGCCATGGGGACAGTGTTTCACCGCATGGCCGAGGCCATGCCCGGCTTCGCCGAGATGGCGGCGTCGCGCAAGCCGTTGTTGCGGAACGGGGATCCCGAGGAGGACATCGCGCCTGTCGCCGTGTTTCTGGCATCCGACATGTCGCGCTTCGTCACGGGCGAGATGATCAACGTTGACGGGGGGCTGCACATGCCGGGCTATCAGTCACGGCCCGCCAATGTTGCCGAGCTTGAACAACAGGGCTGCTGAAGCCGACGGGGGAGAGAAACCATGGGATCGCTGGACGGGAAGGTGGCGCTTGTCACCGGAGCGGCGGGCTCGATCGGGTCGGAGACGGCCCTCGCCCTTGCCGAACAGGGTGCGCGCGTCGTGCTGACGGACCTGCGGGCTCCCGAGCTTCAGGCTGTGACCGACAGACTGAAGGGGCAGGGTTACGACGTCGCGTCTGTGGCCGGTGACATCACCGCCGAGGAAGACATCCGGGCGGTGGTCGACTTTGCGACACAGACGTTCGGTGGGCTGGACATTCTCGACAACAACGCCGGCGCGACCGGCTTTTCTTCGCGCGATCTCGACATTCCCGACATGCCTGTCGAGCTATGGGATCAGGTCCAGGCCATCAATGTTCGCGCGCCGATGCTGTTCTGCAAATATACGATCCCGTCCATGCTGTCGCGCGGCGGCGGATCGATCATCAACATTTCCTCGGGCCAGTCCCTGTCGGGCGATGTCAGCAATTTCGCCTATGCGGCCTCCAAGGCGGCGGTCAATGCCCTGACCCGGCATATGGCAACAGGCTACAGCCCCAGGGGGATCCGGGTGAATGCCATCGCCGCCGGCCTCATCATCCAGCCCGGCCTTGAACAGCGGCTGCCAGCGCATATCCAGAACATCTTTCTCAGCCATTGCCTCGTGCCGCGCCTCGGCGTGCCGCGCGATATCGCCAATATGGTCGTCTTCCTGGCGTCGGACCTCAGCGCCTATGTCACCGGCCAGATCCTTTCGGTCGACGGCGGCTTCACCGCCCATCTGCCCAGCGTGGCCGATATGCGACCCATCATCGACGGCATGAAGAAGGCACCCGGCCAATGGAGCTGAACGGAAAGACCGTCGTCCTGACGGGGGCGTCCGCAGGCATCGGCGCCGCCACAGCGCTCGAACTCAGCCAGGCCGGCTGCAATCTGGTCCTGACCAGCCGCCGGATGGACAAGCTGGAGGCCCTCGCAGCCACCTTGCCGGGCCCCAGCGCGCTTCTGGCCGCCGACATCGCCGAGCCAGGCGTACCGGAGCAGCTTCTGGCCCTTGCCAAGGAACGGTTTGGCCGTGCCGATGTGGTCATCAACAACGCCGGCGTCATGGCTGTGGGCACGATGGACACCATCGACCTGGACGCCGTCAGCTACATGATCCGTGTGAATTTCGAGGCGGTTGTCCGAAGTTCCTACGTCTTCGCGCGCGAGTTCCGCGGGCAGTCGTCGGGCGCGATCATCAATGTGTCGAGCATAAGCGCCTATCTGATCTCGCGCGCGGGCGGGGTCTATGGCGGGCTCAAGCACGCGCTGGAAGCCTTCACCCAGTCACTACGCATCGAATTGGCGGGTACCGGCGTCAAGGTCGGCACCATCGCGCCGGGCTCCACCTCCAGCGAGATGTTCGACAAGATGATGGCAGCGGCCAAGGTCGAGTCACCCGTCGCCCTCGATCCGCAGGACGTGGCTCGCGCCATCCGCTTCATGCTCGAACAGCCGGATCGGGCCAACATCGCGCGACTGGCCCTCTATCCGCAGGGCGAGGGTCACTGAAGAGGGAGCGTCGCAGGGAATCCGATCGAGATTCCCCGGGCCCTTTGATGCTCCCGCCGCTCCGCGAATGCGGATTCGGCACCCCTCCCGGGGACGGACTGCCCTTCCGGCCTACTCCGCCTCGGTACCGGATGCCGCCAGCTCAGCCAGGGCCGTTTCGCGATCTTTTCCCATCTCCTGCATCTCGCGCTTCAGCGTGGGATAATAGGCAATCGCGCCCTGAAGGCCGCCGGAGACATCGATCGAAGCGGCGCTCAGGAAGGTCGCAAGATCGCTGGCCAGGAACAGGCAGACATTGGCGATCTCCTCGGGCTGTCCAAGCCGGCCGAGCGGCACGATCTTGGTGACCATGTCCAGGAACTCCTCACGCGTTATGGTCGAGGGCATCTCCTTGTAGTGCCGATCCCATTGGCCGGTGTCGATCCAGCCCAGGTTCAGGCTGTTGACCAGGATATTGTCCTTTGCGAGTTGCTGCCCGAGCAGTTTTGACAGGGCAATCCCTGCGGCGCGATTGGTCACCGAGGGGATCCCGTCCGGTGTCGGCAAGGCTCCGGCCAGGGCGTTGATATTGATGATGCGCCCCCATTTCTGTCTGCGCATATGAGGGACAACGGCCTGGACGAAGCGGAAATGCGCGATCTGGATATTGTTGGCGTGGTCCAGGATGTCCTCGGGCTCGAGGGTTTCCAGACTGCCGCCCTTGCCCTGGCCCGCATTGTTGACCAGCACATCGATGCCGTCCCACGCCTTGGCGACCTTATCCACGAAAGCCCTGACGGCCGCCGTGTTGCGGACGTCCAGCGCGACGGCGATCACGTCGCGGGCCCCGAGCGCCCGCATCTCCTCGGCGACGACACCGAGCGCTTCTGGTGACCGTGAGCAGATCGCCAGCCGCACGCCCTCGCGCGCAAAGACTGCTGCCGTGGCATGTCCGATTCCCCGGCTCGCGCCCGTCACGATGACCCGTTTTGTGCTGAGATCGATGTACATGCTGATGTCCACAAGAGCGCTTCTGGCGAGCCAGCCAGAATGATATTTTCTAGTCAGAATACGCGATTGTGTCTTGTTTTTTTTATCAGACGGCTGGCGGCTGTTTGCCGATTGAACTTCGGCAAGTTACTGTCTGGGCGGGGATTCCCGGAGTGGACAAGGTATGACCGTCAGCGCCCGAAGGGCACGCCCGTCGTCAGGGAACGATCGTCCACCCGGCGTTATTCCATCGCATGACGTCCGTGCGCGTCGGCCGGACCCCCGTGCGGCCAAGACGATCGAGAACATCGTCAATGCCGCCCAGAATGTGATGATGAACCATGGTACGCCTCGCGTGACGGCCCAGGAGGTCTGCGACTCGGCTGGTGTCTCTCGGGGTACGCTTTACCGCTACTTTCCTTCGATGGAGGCGGTCCTTGAGGCTGTGGTTCTGAGACTCCGGACCGAGACCGATGAAGAGTTGAACCACGCGATGAAGGGCTGCGAGACCCCGACCGAGCGGTTCGCTGCCTTTCTGAAGTACAGCGTCTCCAACAACGAGACCCGGAGGGGATCCCAATTCCTGCATGTCGAACCGGCGTTCGTCATCCAGTATTTCCAGTCCAATTTCGAGCATTTCATCCAGCGCGTTCTTACGGCCCTGGATCCGGTCTTCGACGCCTGGGAGGCTGATATCGGCACACCCGTGGATCGCGCCGCCATTGCCGAAATGATGGTTCGCCTCGCCCTCAGCGAAACCGTTGTGCCTCCGGCCGAGGGCAAGCCTCTGGCCCTGCGGCTTCAGAGCACGATCGACGTCATTCTGGATGCCCTGCGCAGTTAGGCCTTTGGCGGCAGTGTTCTGGGCCCGACGATATTGTTTAAGGTGCCGACGCCTTCAACCATGACCTCGACCCTATCGCCGGGGTTCAGGTATCGGCCTGAGCCCTGACCCACGCCCTCCGGCGTACCGGTGAACAGCAGATCGCCAACTCCAAAGCTTACTCTCGGCTGGATGAACCGGATCAGTTCGCAGACATCCCAGGTCATGTCGGCGCTTGTGCCGTCCTGGCGCAGCTCGCCGTTGATCGTGGTCGACAGCCGTAGGGCGGGACTGCCGGCCGGAAATTCGTCCTTCGTGACGATCCACGGCCCGACCGGCGTGGCCCGGTCCTGGCTCTTGGCGGCATACAGGTCCATTCCGATGCCTGGCGGGCCAGAGCGTTGCAGATCGCGCGCACTGACGTCATTGCCGGCGGTGTATCCCAGGACCGACGCGAGGGGATCATCCAGATCGACGGTCTCGTCACCGATGACCACGACCAATTCGCACTCATAGTCGAGTTGTTCTGTCAGGGGAGGGTAGCGGATGGGATCATGCGCCCCGATCAAGGCACCATAGGCCTTGAGGAAGGCGATCGGCTGGGTCGGCGGCGCGACACCGAATTCCACCAGGTGTCTGCTGTAGTTGGCACCTGCGATCACGACCTTGCTGGTGTTCTCGCACGGCGCCATCAGCCGCAGGGTGGAAAGGGTAAGGGCAGGGCCCCCAAATGTCAGCGCGGCCTCGCCATCACCGCGAGTCACAGCCGGACCCCAGTCCGCCATGCCGCCCACGATCGGCCGCGCCGCGTCGGTCTCTGGATCGACCATGGCCCAGAAGGGCGCGCCGCCGTCGGTGCATCGGGCCAGTTTCATGGGTGTGTTCCTGATGGGCTGAAGGCGTCGCGCAGCTGATCGGCGATGGCGCGGGCTCGGTCCCGATCCTTGTTCGCAAACCGGGCGAGGAGGGGCGCATTGTCGAACACCG
The DNA here is from genome assembly GCF_017795885.1 of Brevundimonas sp. AJA228-03. Classification (NCBI taxonomy): domain Bacteria; kingdom Pseudomonadati; phylum Pseudomonadota; class Alphaproteobacteria; order Caulobacterales; family Caulobacteraceae; genus Brevundimonas; species Brevundimonas sp. AJA228-03. The sequence continues at coordinate 1,777,389 of NZ_CP059297.1, forward strand.
GCGCGTCTCCCGGCTTGCGGCCCAGCAGCATGAAATGGGTATGGATGGCGTTGTCGCCCAGATAGATCACCGAGACCTTCTCGAAATCGCCGGTTGCGAGCAGCCCCGCCGACAGGGACTTGAACAAGGGACCAAGCTCGGCTGCTGCGGCGTCCTGGATCGTGCCGACGCCGCCGTCGTGGTCGCGGGTGAAGGCCATCAGCATCCCCGGAACGTCCTGCATGGCGACGACGCCCCAGACGTCGCCGGCCAGCACGACGTCCCCTGGCGCAGCGACGTCCAGCATCGTGCAGATCTTGCATCCAGGGTGAGCGGTCATGGAACTCCTGGCCGATGGGGCCCATAACGACGAACGGCGACCCCGCTGGAGCCGCCGCGCTGGGTGACGAGGGATCAGGCGGCGAGCGGCTTGGCGGCCCGGCCCATCTTTTCGAGGTCGATGTGCAGCAGTTCGGTCGCATTCTTCCAGCGGATCTTCTCGAGGTCCTCGGGTGACACCCGCAGCCCCGTCGTCAGATCGCCCCGGATCGCGTCCGATCCGCCGAAATTCGTACCATAGACCAGTCGGTCGGCGCCGATGACCTCGACCAGGGCCTGGCGCATCGGCAGTTCATGCAGTTCCGGGTCGAACCAGAAGTTCGGCAAATACTCCTCGAGGTCCTTCTTGTTGTGGACCACGTCGAGGTTCTTGATCGTCTGGGCCAGTCGGCCCAGCTGGTAGGGCACAAATCCGCCGGCGTGGGTGATGTAGACCTTCAGGTTCGGGAACCGGTCCAGCACGCCGCCGCAGATCAGGTACCAGAAGCATTTGGTCTCGTCATAGTTCATGCCGACGATGGCCGTGGTCTCATATTTGTCGGTATTGGCCTTGGCCCCCCAGGTCACGGACTGGTTGTAGCCGTGGACGAACATCGGCAGGTCGAGGTCACAAAGGACCTCCCAGATCGGATCCATGCGTGGATCGTCGAACTCCATGCCGCCAAAATTTGATCCGCCTGCGCTCAGGCCCTTCGCGCCAAGTTCTGTACAGGCGCGACGGATTTCCTTGGCAGCATTGACCGGATCCTGCAGGGCCGCCGTGGCCCACATCATCAACCGGCCGCCCGAGCGATCGCAGTAGTCGGCGAGGGTGTCGTTGACGGTGGTCGAAAACCGGTTCGCAAATGCCGGATCGGCCCAGTACATATAGCAGTGCGACGGCACCGACAGAACCTGGGCGTCCTGGCCCAGCGCATCCATGCCCGCCAGGCGATGCTTGGGATCGTTCCATTTCGACATGAACTCGGAGACTTCCATGGTCTCGCCCCGGCGGACCGCAGCGCGCCGCTCGGGCGACCCAAGGCTCAGGATCCAGTCGCCAACCCGAAGGCGGATATGGCCGTCGTCATGCTTCTCGAAGAAGGGGCCCCAGTGGGGATCCTGATTGTAGTAGCCCGGCAGCGGGGCGTGGGCGTGAAGATCGATCAGCATGTTCGATATCCTTCCTGCGTCGAGGCCCCTTGGCGGGACTCTTCGAGACAAATGACGTTCCCTGGACGCCGACCATCGCATATTCTGAACGATCTGGTCGATAGTGTTCAGTTCATTCTGTACGGCGAATTCCATTCGGGTGTCAAAACAAACCTCGACGGGTCTGGGAGGGCTCGGCCTGCCCTGTGCCCCCGAGGGTCTTGGCTCGAAGATCCTGCTTTCGGGCCCTTGGCTCAGCCGTTCAGGATTGAAGCAGCATCTCCAGACCCGAAAAACCGGGAAGATCGAGGTCTTACACCTCGCTTGAAGGTGGAGCAGAGGAGGTTCAAGCGGCCTCCGCAGCTTGGGGCGTTTCGATCTTGAGCAGATTGATCGCATTGCCGCTGCGGATCTTCTCGCGGTCAGCGTCTGACAGGTCGATACCGGCAGTCAGATCGCCGTAGTCATAGGCCCCGCCGAAATTGGTTCCGTAGAGCAACTGATCAGGCCCCACGACCTCGGCCACCGCACGGCGCAGGGCCGGGTGGTGGAGATCCAGGTCGAAATAGAAATTCTTCATATAGTCCATCACCGGGCGCTGGTTCCTCGAGTCCGGCGCCATGACGCTGTTCAGATCCGACAGTCGGCCCAGCTGGAACACCGCCATCCCGCCCGCGTGGGTGATGTAGGTCTTGAGCGAGGGATAGGCATCCAGAGCGCCGCTGCAGATCAGGTACCAGAAGAACAGGGTCTCATCGACGCAGTCGCCAATGATCGAACTGGTTTCGAACCGGTCCTCGTGATGGCGCTCGCCCAGATAGATCGACTGATTGAAACCGTGGACCATGATCGGCACGTCCAGTTCGGCCAGCCTGGCCCAGACGGGGAACAGGCGCTCGTCATAGGTCTGGATGCCGGCGAAATTCGTGCCGCCGACACACAGCCCCTTGGCGCCCAGCACCCTTACGGCGCGGTCGATCTCCTCCACCGCCGCCTCGGGGTCGGCCAGGTTGGCATGGGCCCAGAAGTCGAACTTGTCAGGCATGACGCGGCAGAAGGCGGACAGTTCGTCATTGCAGATCCGGGCGTATTCGTTCCCGAACTCGCCGGCCCAATACATGAACGCATGCGACGGCGTGGATAGCACCAGCTTGTCGACCCCGCGCTGGGCCATGATCTCGAGCCTGGCGGCGTGGGTCATCCGGGCCAGTAGATTGGCCTCTGCCTCGGCGTCGTTCGCGGCCTTTACCGGCTGTTTGGTGCCCAGCGAGAAATGGCCGACGGTCAGTCCCTGCGGCTTCATGAACGGCCCCCAGAACGGATGTCGATTCAGCATCCCAGGCGTAAACAGGTGAGCATGGACGTCGATCAGCATAGGCTTCCCCAATATCTGTTATTAGATTGATATTCTCACTGTCGAATGGTCTGTGGCAAGTCATCCCGGTCCGATCGGCTTTCGCGGGAGGAAAGGACGATGGTCGCCATGACGCAGCCACGGGGCGCACGCGGCCATCGGCTGCTTATGGCAGCCGGCATCATCGGCACGGCGTTTTGCCTGAGACTGCTGTTCGCCAGCCTGTCGGTGCGGTTGCCCGAGGTGGTACGCGCGACAGGGCTGGAGCCCTGGCAGGTCGGGCTTTTGACGACCCTGCCAGTTCTTTGTCTCGGCCTCTGTGCACCGCTGGCACCGCGCCTTGCCCGACGTTGGGGCACGGAGCGGGTTCTGGCGGGATCGCTGATGCTGATCGGACTGGGAACTGCTTGCCGGGCATTGGGGCCGGTCTGGGCGCTGTTCTCGTTCTCCATCCTGGCAGGCGCGGCGATCGCTATCGCCAATGTGCTGTTGCCGACACTTGTGAAGCGCGATTTCGAAGATCGAACCGCCCTGCTCACCGGGGCCTATGTGACGGCGATCTCGGGCGGAGCGGCTTTGGCTGCCGCTATCACCATCCCCGTTGAAACCTGGCTAGGGGGTGGATGGCAGGTTGGCCTGTCCATGTGGGCCGTACCGGTCGCGCTGGCCCTGTTGTTATGGGCACCACAGCGACGCCGGGGGTCAAGGAAGATCGGAGCAGTGCTTCCGGTCGCGGGGCTGTGGCGTGATCCGCTGGCCTGGAGTGTGTCCCTGTTCATGGGACTGCAGTCGGCGCTGGCCTTCTGTGTGCTGGGTTGGCTGGCACCGATCCTCAGGGACCGGGGGCTGGATGCCGTGACCGCGGGTCTGGTGCTGTCGGTCCTGATCGTCGTCCAGCTTCTGACATCGCTGACGGTTCCGTCGATCGCAACCCGCCAGGCGGGCCAGCGGGTGATTGCCGCCCTGTTATCCGTTGCTGCCACAGCGGGTCTTGCAGGCCTGCTGCTGGCCCCGCTTTCGGGGGTCTGGGTCTGGGCCATTGTTCAGGGCCTGGCGCAGGGAGGGCTTTTCTCGCTTGCCCTGACCATGGTCCTGCTGCGATCGCCCGACTCCCATGTGGCTTCTCATCTTTCGAGCATGGCGCAGGGCGTGGGCTATCTGCCAGCGGCTCTGGCCCCCCTCGGCATCGGCCTGCTGCATCAGTGGACGGGCGGGTTCGAAGCGGTGGCCGGGATGGTGGTACTCATCGGGATTGGCCTCGTCGTCACAGGCCTGATCGCGGGTCGGCCAACTGTTGTTCTGGCGCGGGCAATAGAGCGACCGGATGCAGAGCTGCTCAGGTCATGACGAGATCCATCGTTCAGGGAGATGCCGTCATGCGGTTCAGGGACAGGGTTGCGGTCGTCACAGGGGCAGGGAGCGGCATCGGAAAAAGTACGGCCCGGCTGCTGGCCGGGCAGGGGGCGATCGTCGCCGTAAACGACCTGGATCCTGCTGCTGCCCGCGCCGTGGTCGCGATCATCACAGGGGAGGGCGGTCAGGCACTGGCTATCGCGGGTGATGCCGCAGACGAAGCCTTTGTCGATGATGCCGTCGCCGAGGTCATGGGATTGTGCGGCCGTCTCGACATCCTGGTCAATAACGCCGGCATCTCCGTGAGCTCACCCGCCGAGGATTTTGAAGCCTGGGATCGGGTGATCCGGACCAATCTCTATTCCCAGTTCTTCTGGTCGCGGGCAGTGGGAAAGGCTGCGATGATCCCGACGCAGCGGGGCGCGATCGTCAACGTCGCCTCCATGGCGGGTCTGGCTGCCGTACCGAACCAGATCGGCTATGTCGTGTCCAAGCACGGCGTCGTCGGCCTGACCCGATCGCTGGCGGTCGAGTGGGGGCGATACGGCATCCGGGTCAACTGCGTCTGTCCAGGCATCACCGCGACCGAAATGACGACGGGTCCGACCGGCATGGAACCGGAAAGGCTCAAGGCCCGGGTCGGGCGTGTCCCTTTGAGCCGGATGGGCACGGTTCAGGAACAGGCGGAGACCATCGCCTTCCTGGCGTCGGATGAGGCTTCCTATCTGAGCGGCGTGATCCTGAACAGCGACGGTGGTCAGCTGGCGCTGCATTCCGGCGTCATGATGTGATCGCAGACCCTCAGGTCAGGTAGTCGAGCACCCGCTTCGCCACCAGCCGACCGGGACCGCCCGACACCCCACCGCCGGGGTGGATGCCCGCACCGCCCAGGAACAAGCCACGAGCGAGGGGTTCAGGCCCGCCTAGGCCGAACGCAGGCCGTTTGGCTCCTGTTCGTTGAGCGCCAAAGTCAACGTGGGTGACGCAGCCTTTGGTCAGGCCTGTGCGCGTCTCGCGGTCGGAACAGGTCTCGAACCACCGGCCCAGTTCGCCGTCGAAACCGTCGTAGTAGTCTGCCGCTCGGGCGATGATGGCATTGGCCGCCGGGGCCTTGGCGCTGTCCCAGCCAGCGTTCACATCGACCGGGAAAACCGGCAGATAGATGTAGGCCACGCCCTGACCGTCCGGCGCGATCGACGGATCCCAGTTGGTCATCGGCGACAGGGAAAAGACCGGCGTCATCGGAACCAGCCCGCGTCGCGCCTGGACCAACGCCTGTCTCAGTTCGTCAGCGGTGCCGATCAGGCCGACCGCCTGGTTCAGGTCCACGCCGTCGGTGCGCCTGTGTCGCTTGAGCCTGAAGGGCTGGGACGAGGCCACGTTCAGGAGCGATGGCCCGACGTTGGCCCGGTGCGCCGGAGCGTACTCGAGGCGGGTGCGCGTGACCCGGTCGAGCCCACCCTGAGTCGCCAAGCGCGCGGCGCTGATGGGGTCACAGGTGGCGATCACGACATCTGCCTCAATCATCCGGCCATCGACCAGACACACGCCCTGTGTGGTCCCGTCGCGGATGACAATCTCCGCGACCTCGGCGTTCAACATCAATTCACCGCCCGAAGCCGCATAGGCGCTCACCAGCACATCGGCGAACATCCGCATTCCACCCACGGCCTTGGACACGCCGACCCGATGCAGCAGGCCAAACAGGGCATAGGCAATCCCGTTGCCATCGGTATCGAACGGACCTGCGCCCGCAACGATACCGAGCAGGAGAGCCCGGGTCGCGGGATGCTCGAACCATTCGGCTGCCAGCTGGTCGGCCGGGGCCGTGCTGATAAGCTGCAGTTTCGTCTTTAGGGCGCGATTGCGGATCGATACCCTGGCCAGATCGAGATAGTTTCCGACGGTCCGGACGCCCGGGTCGCCCTTGCCCATGGCCCCCGCGAACTGCATCAAGGCGTCGATCAGCTCAATGAATTCGAGATAGGCGCGCGCATCGGCTGTCGAGTACCGGGCGATGTCCTCTGCCGTCCGGCGCGGGTCCCGAAACACTGCGATCGAGCCACCGTCCGGATCGAGGTAGGCGTACATGGGATCGGTCTCGACCGTGTTCCAGCCATGGCTTTGCAGGTCGAGGTCCTGCATCACGGGAGAGGCGCGGATGTGGATCAACTCGGCCGTGCCGGTATTGATCATATGGTGCGGTGCCTCGGGGATCACCCTTTCGGATTGCGACAGCCCCCCTGCGATTGCGGCCTGCTCGACGACCAGGGTCCGTTTTCCGGCCTTGCCCAGATAGGCTCCGGCGATCAGGCCGTTGTGGCCGCCACCGAGGATGACGACGTCATAGCGGTCGATCATGTCAGGCGTCGATGAAGTAGCGGATTGCCAGGGTACGGTCACCGAAGTCGTAGAGCTCCATCGTTTCGATCACGACATTGGCAGCGACGATGTGGTTCCGGTGATGGCAGGCGGCCTCATGTCCATTGATCACGGACTTGACGGCCTCCAGTCGCATGCCCGCATTATGGTCCGCCCACATGGCTTCAAGAATCTCCATGGCGTCACGACGGGGCTTGCCGACATAGTCAATCGTCAGGCCGTTGCTTCCGAACTCTCGATAAAGTTCAAAGAAGGCCGTGCGGTCATGGGTATTCCAGGCCTCGAGTTGCCCATGCAGGAAGCGTTCAATCTCGGCTCTCGATATCGTCATGCGATGTCCGATCCTCGAACGTTGCGGGAGGTGCCGTTGCGCCGGTCCGTCTCGCCCCAGCCCAGCCAATGTGACGGCTCGCGCGTATCGCCGACACGACGCCAGCGGCCCTCCTGCTGGGCGGTGATCGGGAAGCCGCCCAGGAAGCTGACCATCCGTCCCTTGGGATCGGGCAGGAACTCCCACTCCTCGCTGTCGTCGAGGATGATGCGGGCCGTGTCGCAGAAATAGTCCCCGTCCGGGTGGTGCGACACGCCCTCGATCTTGGTCGTGGTCCGGATCTCGCCCTTCTCGTTCTGGAAGATGGCATAGCCGAGCATGTCATGGCCCACGCAAAAGGAGCCGACGTCGAATGTTCCGTCAACATACACGGTGGCGAAATTCCACCAGATGACATGCATGCCGTTGTTGACGATCAGATCCTTCTTGTAGTGGATCGCGCCGCCCTCGGCGAGATACGCCTGATCCAGCGAGATGACGCCCTTGACCGCATGGCCGTCACAGTGGCCCGTCACTTCGTACATCTGGGCCGTGTAGAATGTTCCCCAGTCGACACCCGGAAGATACCATTGCATTCCGCATCCCAGCAGCGTGCCGCTGATGTCGAACAATCCATCCTCGACCCAGGAAAAACGTCCGGCAGAGGCCGTCACCCGCCAGGCGTTTCCGGCGTCGCTGTCCAGCGACCGCCACATGACGGTGTCGCCCTCCAGCGTCTGAATGGGCAGTGCCGTCTGCGCCTGAGCAGCCATGCGAGGCGTGTCCATCACCAGGGTGTCCTGACCCAGCCGCGTGGACTGATAAAAGAAGGTCGTGGGGTTGGGCGTTCCGGTCGGGGCCATAAGAGCGCGAACCGGCGCATACAGGTGTCCCTCGCCATCCCTGAGCACGCCAAAGGGCATGGTCTTGTTCAACACCAGGCCAAAGAAGCCACGGGCATCATTCATGGCCGGGGCGCTGACGTCCATCGGCGCGACCAGCACCTGATAGTTGAAGTCCGCGCGGGGCATCGCTCGATTGAACGTCCGCATGTTTTGTATGCTTTTCCTGTTTCTGCCTTGTGTCATGACGTGGACGCCGCCCCGGGCAGGGCGCGGCGTCCGATCAGTCAAGACCTCATCACATGCGTGGTGGCGCCTGGCAGGTCCAGTTGGCGGCGTCGTAGACGGCATCCGGGATGCCAGCCTTGGTGCGATCGAACACCGCGACCTCCGGATAGGGGCACAGCATGAAGTCGCGCGAGGTTCCTGTCGGCGGCGGCACGAGGACACCGGACACCATTCGGGTCGCGGGATCGGCGAAAAGCAGTTGCTGACGATCGATGCCGCGGTGGGCGACGACGGCGCCAGGGGCTTCTCCGTTCTCGACCCAGTTGATGAGCTCGGTCATCAGCACGTCGGGCGCATCGCCAGGGCCGGTGCCTGAGCCGCAGTGGCCCATGCCCGGAATCCTGTAGAAGCTGGCGAACTGGCGCAGGTTGTCCATGCCGTCGACCGATGTTGCGGCGTCGGCGTAGTATTGCTCCATCTCGGTGTCGATGCAGCAGGGGTCGCTGACCCCATTCCACATGAGGACCTTGCCGCCGGCGGCGCGATAGGGCGCGAGATTGGCGCTGTATGGCCAGCCGAAATCGAGCTTCTTGGTCGCTTCCCACCAGCGGTCGATGGTGGCCTGGTCGTTGAGGTCCATCGTCATGACGTCGAAGTCAGGGCCGAACAGGACCTTGGCCAGAGAGCTGCCGATCACATAGCCCGGTGAGGATCGGGCCATGTTTTCGACCGTTGGGGCGTCTGACCACGGCGGCGGCACCTGCCCCATGAAGCCGGCCCAGACGGTCATGTTGGAGATCGGGAAGCCGACCTTGATCTGTCCGGCGGGGCTGCGGGGGCCCGCCACGATCGCCTTGATGCTCTTGAGCTCGGGCTGGGTCAGGCAGTCGGGTTTGTCACCGTCAAGACAGGCGACCGTGTCGAAGTCGAAGAGGCATCTGGTGTGATCCTGGATGATGTCGTCCCTGGCACCGTCGATCTCGTCGCAGGCGGCGGTGACCTTGGCGTCCAGCATGGCGAATTTGGCAGGCGAGACCCACGATCCGGGTTCGCGCGCCATCTGCTGGGCCGCGTTGATGAAGGCCAGCATGGTCGCCGAACTGCGTCCGCCGGGTGCGCCGAGCAGGACGCCGTCATAGTCCTCGGGGTGCCGCTCGATGGCTTCGGTGCTCATGCGCCCGCCGCCGGAGCAGCCGGATGTGTACCGATAAAAGGACTGCCCGCCGTAATAGGCGCGGGTGATCTGCTGCGTCGCCACGGCAGTGACGTGAGCCCCGCGATCGATGTGGTCGCGGGCTTTGGCCGGATCGGCCAGGAAGCTCCAATCTAGAATGTGACCGGTATGGCCCGTATCGGTGCCGGCGACGGCGAAGCCTTGAACCAGCGGATTGCCGGCAGGAATTTGGGAGTCAGAAGGCACATAGCCCGCCGCCCCGCCCATGCCGATAAAATAGTACCGATTCTGCCAGCCGGTGTCCGGCAGTTGCAGGCGGAAATTGACCGTGTTCGGGCCCGGGTTGTTGGTCGTCACATAGCCCTCGATCCGGCAGTGCGGCACAGGGGCCGCTGTCGGAGTCGCCGAGGTGATCGTGGTGTCTGCGGGTGCGCTGGCCTGAATCGCGGCGGTCTCGCACGTTCCGGCCGAAGCGGAAGATCCGTAGAATAGCGCCAGCGCCCCGACTGCCCCACTGCACGCCAAAAGCCTGGATTTCATAGATAGACTCACGATTGTCCTCCCTGGACGTTCTTGCCGGCATCGCGCCTCTTGATTGGACGCGTAGCCGGGTATTGGAAAAAATCGGGGCCGCCTTGGACCCGTCCGCCGTCTTGGACTCAGGTGACCACGACCCTGGCCGAGGCGAGGTTTTCGATCTGTCTGCGGGCCGCCGGATCGCCGTGACGGTTCAGCCGCACCCGGCAGGTGACGAAATAGACGCCGGGCTTGTCGAAGGCCGTCGTCGTGGACAGGGTCAGTTCGGTCTGGCCGGGTGCCACGTCGGCCTTGAGCGAAAAGGCGCCGCTGGCGTCGAGATCCCACTGCGCCTGGGTAAAGGTTCCCGCACCCTCGGGCGCCTCGGCGTGGACTGTCAGAGTAACCGGCTCGCCAACCCTGACGTCCGCTCGGACGGCGCCGTTGGCGGTGACCTCGACGACCGGCTGGATACCGCCGCGTTCCCCGGCAGAGGGGGGCAGGGTGACCTTGCCGTCGGAGAAGGCATAGGTCGTCTCGGCCGGAGGCACGCCCTGTTCGACCCAGGCCGCCAGATCGACCAGTCCCTGTTCGATCACGGGCATGTAATCAATCAACCAGGTCGTCGTGGCGCGTTTGGGATTGGTCGGCAGCAGCATCGGCGGAACGTGTTCGGCGTTCTGGGTCCATTGCAGGCGAAACTTCTCGCGCAGCCTGTCGGGCCCTTGCGCCTCTTCGACCGCGCGCTTGTAGATCACGCCCTGGGGCGGCCACAGCGAGGCGTCGTGGGTGTGGTGAACCCACAGCAACTTGCCCTCGTACTGACCGGAATAGGGCACGCCCATCAGGGGCGACTGCACCGGCACGCCGTGCTGGGGATAGATCGGCTGGCCGTCCACGCGCAGGAAATCGTTCAGCGGGTCTTCGGAAAGATGGTGCCGGTAGGCGTAGCAGAAGGCGAGGAAGGCGTGGTTGTCGAGGTGGACGCTGTCGCCGACCTCGACCCCGCGGAAGCGCAGGATGTTGGCGTCTGCGCGCCCGTCGCAGAACCAGATGTCGCCGACCGCGCGGGTGCAGAATAGCTGCCGTCCCGCGACGGCGCCGCTGTCGATCCTGACGCCGCATCCGGTGCTGTAGCCGCCGGTCAGGCCCTTGACCTCGATCGCGACCGGCAGATCCCAGGCGCCGCTGCTGGACGCCATCAGCATGATCATCGCCTTGGAGTCGGCGTACTCGGCCCCGGCGAACTCCTCGCCCATCAGGTCCTGGGCGGTGATGATGCGGGTGATCGGAAGGTTGACGTCGATCAGGTCGTCTGCGACCACCTCGGGACGGTCGTGGCCAATGTAGCCAGGCTGGGTCCAGAAGTTGGTGAAATAGTCGGCGTCTTCCTCGAGCAACATGCCGGCGATCGAACACCACAGCCAGATCTGGCCCATGGGCTTGGCGATCATGAACTCGTCGCCGCGCGGGTATCCGAGCCGGTACAGGTTGGCCAGTTCCTCGCGTTCGTGCTGGGTCAGGCCCGCAAAGGGATCGCCTGTGCCGCCGGGAGCCATGGCGTCGATGACGCCCTCCAGCTTGTCGCCGCGCAACAGGCGCTGGACATTGAACATGCTGCCGAATGAAAACGGCTGTTCGCTGCGGACCCGCGAGTTCGTCCCATGCGGCTCTACATTTCCGCCGCCCATGAAAGGCAAGGCACCGTCATAGACTCCGCCGCCATACTCCAGGCACAGCGGTGACCGGCGGCCACCGCCGCTGCCGCCCCAGACGTAGCTGTAGTCGGGTTCGCGGCCTAAAACTTGTTTGCAGATGTACTTCGAGAACCGCGCACTCTCGACGCTGGCGCGATATCCGTAGAGACCGGGGTCGATGCCCGCCCGGGGATCAATGTCGTCGCCGATGTGGCCCGAGTTCGACTCGACCATGTAACCGCCCAGCTTGACCATCATGTCGAGGCCGCCGAGCAGGGCACCCATGGCCCCTGCGAAGGCTTCCTCGTGACCGGCATGGGCCCCCTCTAGGGGATGATACATCCGCCCCCCCCATTCCTCTACAGCCGGGAAGTAGAAGGTGAATCGGGTGTCGGTGTTCTCGAATCCGCCATGCACGTTGCGATGGGGGTAGGGCTTCTCGCGCCACTCGTCGCGATCGATGTACGGAGCTCCGAAGTAGCTGTCCCGAACGACATACCCCCGGGTGTCCAACGCCAGCTTTTCGGCAGCATCCAACATGAGCGTTCTTCCCAATCTGTGACCGCTTTGGGCCCCGGATCTGCGACCGATGGCCCACTCTATGCAGTCATTCTGACATCGGTCAACTATTCTCTCATCGGAACAAAGCTGAAAGGGTGACCGCATAGGCGCGCCGGGCCGTCAGTTTGGAAAATCGGAATTCTGATGCCAGACGAATGTTCTTGCCGAGTTTCTAAACATATGAGACAGTTTTGTTCAATGCACGGCGGGGGATCATCTCACCAAACGTCCATAGGGGCGCGGCCGGCACGGGGAGATTAGATAATTATGCACGTTTTCGTCACCGATAAATGGTACATTGCGCGAAAGGCTGGTCTCGCCGGTCTTATGTTCGCGACCTGTCTCACGGCCCCGTCGCTTGCGGTCGCTCAGCAAGCAGAGCCCGCGACCGACGAGCCCAGCCAAGCTTCCAGACTGGACGACGTCGTCGTTACCGCCCGTCGCCGCGAGGAGAATCTTCAGGACGTACCGCTGGCCGTTACCGCGCTCAGCGAGGAAGTTCTTCAGGAAAAAGGAGTTCGCGAGGCCAATGACCTCGGACAGGTCGCGCCCGGCCTCAGCGTCCAGAACACGACCGCCAACCGTAACAACATCACCTATTCAATCCGCGGCCAAGGCCAGACTTTTGGTCAGAATTCCCCCGGCGTCGTGCCGTATTTCGCCGAAGTGCCGTCGTTTGGCGACGCCATCTTCGATCTGCAGGGCATCCAGGTCCTGAAGGGGCCGCAGGGCACCCTGTTCGGCCGGAACACCACCGGCGGTGCGATCCTCTTCGCGCCGAAAGCCCCGTCAGATACTTTCAACGGCTACGTGATCGCCCGCGCTGGCAACTATCAGCGACGGGATCTGGAGTTCGGTGTCGGCGGGCCGATCCTGGGTGATCGTCTGACATTTCGGGTCGCCGGCCAGTTCCTGAACCGAGACGGCTATACGGAGAACACCGTCAACGGCGACTATCTTGACGACGAGAACCGCCAAGCTTGGCGCATCAGCCTGACAGCTCGGCCTTTTGACGGGTTCGAGAACACGTTCCTGTATCAAGATGTCAGCGTCGATGAGGGAGGTTCGGGCCTGCAACTGCGCGTCGCGGTGCCGACATTCTCCAACGCGAATATCTTCGCCCAGCTTCAGGGCGCTGTCGCTCAGCAGATCGCCTGGGGTCCCCGGAGGTTGGCCGCCAACTATCAGCCCGACTTTATCCGCCTGGAAAGCCAAGGCTGGATCAACACAACGACCTGGCGGATCAATGATTATCTGACCCTGAAGAACATCTACAGCAAACGGGACTTCGCCCAAGGTCAATCCTACGATCTCGACGGCAGCCCCCTAACTGTCCTCCACGTCACCAACCCGACCGGACCTGACAATACAAGCACAACCGAGGAATTTCAGGCTCAGTTCAACTTCGGGCGCATCGACGGCGTCGTCGGCTACTTTACTGAGGACAACAGCAGTCCGCTTCGGATCGCTTTCGACACCCAGCAGTTTGTGCGCATTCCCGGCCTTCTGCCAGCTGGCGGGGTTATCGGTGCGGTGAACTTCAACCAGTCCACGTCGGGAAGCGAGGCCTTCTACGGGCAGTTCGACATTGCCCTGACAGATCAACTGACCCTGACCGCCGGCGTGCGCGATACGACCGATGAACGGACCAGTGGTCCCGGTCAGACCTTCCTCTTGTTCTCGCCCTTGACGCCCTATCCTACAGGATTGACTGCGGCGGCAGGGCCGCGGCTGGCCGTGGAGTTCCAGGCCACTACCTGGAACGTCGCAGCCCGGTATGAGTTCAGCCCGGACTTGAGTGTCTATGCGACGGTGCGACGTGGCTTCAAGAGCGGCGGTTTCAATGCCAACGCCATCAATCCGGCCGACGCGCAGTTCCGACCGGAAGAAGTCACCGACTACGAGGTCGGGGTGAAGGGCGAGCAGTTCTTCGGCGATACGCAAGTCCGGTATGCCGTCAACATCTTCTACGATGACTACACCGACATCCAGCGGTTCGTTAACCTGGCCACAGTGCCCGCATCGACCGTGACGCGGAACGCGGCGGCGGGCACCATCGCAGGCATCGATCTCGATCTTATCGTCGCGCCGACTCCCTGGCTCAGTGCGACCCTGCAATACACCTACCTGGATGCGCAATACGACAGTTACACCGATGCGCTACTGGGAGATCTCTCCAGTAGCCGGTTCCCCAACACGCCCGAGCATCAGCTGACGTTCACGCCGCGGGTTGAATTCGCTTTGGCCAACGGGATGGGCGACCTGTCGATTTCCGCACCGATCTACTACCAGACAGGTATCGCTACCGATCCGGCGAACGTGCCCAACGGTAATGCGCTTGTTGCCCTGTCGAGCTTGGGCACCAATGTTGACGGATATACCAAAGTGGATCTGCGCGCGGACTGGCGCAACGTGAACGACAGCAACGTCAGCGTCGCTGCCTACGTCCGCAACCTTACGGACGAGGAGTATATCACCGGCACCAACAACCAACTGACCAGCCAGTTCGGCACCGCCTCCTATCTCTACGGACAGCCGCGTTTCTTCGGCGTGGAACTGCGGTACGACTTCGGCAACTGATCTGATCTCAGGCGCACCGGCCTGAGGCCGCCGATCGATATTTGCTTTCCGGGTCGTCCCGGATGGCATATCGATCGGCGGCTTCAGTGTTTCGTCGGATGCCTTGACGATCGGGGATGGGTACGTTGGCGTCCTGTTCGATAAGGTGTTGACCCCTCTGACCGGAAACGGACGAAGAACCGCAGGCGTGCCCACCGATCCTGCCGCAGTCCAGCTCGCCCTCCAGTTGACGGAGATGATCCGGGCATCGGGTCTGAAAGCGGGTCAGCTTGTCGCGTCCGAGCAGGACCTGCGGTCCAGACACGATACCGGCCGCTCGGTCCTGCGTCAGGCCGTTCGCATCCTCGACGAACGCGGCGTAGCGACCATGAAACGCGGGGCGGGCGGGGGACTGATCGTCTCGCCTCCCGACCCACAGTCTGCGGGTCGCGCCCTCGCCATCCTGCTGGAGAGCCGGATGCAGGGACCGCATGCCCTGGATCGCCTGCTGAACGCGACGGACACCCACGTCTTTCTGACGTCGACGCCTCGGCTCGATCTGGCTGAATGCGAACGCGTCCGTCACCTTGCCAGACGGCTCAGCCAGAATGCTTCAGCCAGCCTGCCGCGCGCCAACGAAATCAAGGATCTGCTGGGTGCCATCAGACGGCTGGTCAAGGACCCGCTGGCCGGTCTCGCCTACCAGGTGACTGCCGACTATGGCCAGGATCTGGCACCCGACAGCGTTGTTGCTGGGGGTCAGGACTTCCAGCGCGCCTGGTGGGACGCCTTGCTGGAGATGGTCGAAGCGCAGATGGCGGGCGACGTCGCCGCCCTGTTCGACCTGCGTCGTCGACAACTGGACGTGA
Organism: Brevundimonas sp. AJA228-03; assembly: GCF_017795885.1. Classification (NCBI taxonomy): domain Bacteria; kingdom Pseudomonadati; phylum Pseudomonadota; class Alphaproteobacteria; order Caulobacterales; family Caulobacteraceae; genus Brevundimonas; species Brevundimonas sp. AJA228-03. The sequence continues at coordinate 1,792,683 of NZ_CP059297.1, forward strand.
TCCGCGAGAGCCAGGACGCCTGGAGCGCCATGGATCGAGACAATCGTCTCGTTCCCCCGATCGAATCGGACCCGCAAACGCGAGGTCCGTCGAGCCCGGCCGAGCGCCTCGCACGCGAGTTGTTGCGTGACGTTCGTCGGCTGGGCTGGCAGCCTGGCGCACGGATCGGCGGGGCGGGTGACTTGTTGGCGCGATACGGGGTGACGGTAGGCACACTTCGACAGGCTGTGCGTATCCTCGAGCAGAACTCTGTCGTCCGCATGGACAGAGGACGATCCGGCGGCCTCGTCATCACGATGCCCGATTCATCAAAAGCGATCGAACGCGCAACGCAATTCCTCGGACAGACGGCGATCGCGCCGGAGGACCTGGCGTCGTTTCGTCGTCAACTGATACTCAAGTCGCTGAGCGCTTTCTGTGAACGCGCGCCGGGAGATCGCGACTGCACGCTGAAACAGGCGACGTCGTCTCACGTCTTTGATCAACTGGGTGCCCTGTCGGGAGATGGCGCGCTGGAGCTCTTTCTGTCGATTGTATCTGTCGCATCTCCGCAGTCGGCGGAGCGGGTAGTCCGCTCGCCGAAACTTCTGTTTGAGGCTCTTTCCAAAGGCGATGCGCCGCGCGCGCGGCGCATCTATCTGGAATGGACACGGGTCTCCGACGAACCCTGAGACTTTCAGCGTGCTGCGGTCGGCGCCGGCAGGCTGTTCCAGAACCCGAGGATCTCCGATCGTGGATCGTTCTCGACCCGCATCTCGTTGTCGAAAATCATCGTGGCGCGTGTCCGGGCGTCATAGGCGGGCCAGACCGGGATCTGGTCGTTGTTTGGATTTCCCGTCCGGGCGAAGGCGATCAGGGTTGAGGCCAGCCGGTCACACATCAGCCGCCCCGACGCCACGCCGCACCCGACCATGCCGTCGCGGTAGTTGTGGAATGAGGCCGAGACGTCGATCCCATGGATGGCGCCGAATTTTCCGTCATAGGCCGGCGTTTCCCAGTCCCATTGGTACATCCACACCTTGCCCGGGCTCTGGGCTGCCTTGCGCTCGGCCTGGAGGATGGCGTTCTTGCGGAAACCGGCATCGGTCGCGATCTGGGCCTGAATGAGGAAGGGCGATTTGTTCGGATAGCGGGCGCGATAGAGGGCAACGGCCTGATCGCCCAGCGGGCCGAGCCTGGCTGCCATCTGGGCCTTCAGGCCGGCTTCATCCAGATCCCAGTTGAAGCTCATTAGGCCCCCGTCCTCGAGCGTCGTCGAGATGATCATGGGGATGTCGGCCGACTCCGCCGGGCCGCCCGGATCGAAGGGATGGTGAGGCAGGTACGCGCCGTCGAGCACCGGTGAGAACCGCCCGCCGGTCGGCATGGCCGCCACCGCCGTCTGGGCCTCAAGCAAAGTCGTCCAAGGCACCTGCTGAAGATCCGCGATGCGGCTCCTGTCGATCCCCAGGTGGTTGAGCAGAGCCGCTGCGGTTCGGGCCGATGCTTCACGTTCCGTCAGCTTCAAGGCCGAGCCACTCTGAACCATCGCCCGATGGAAAAGGCCCTTGGCGGCGGGCGTCGCCAGCAATACGGTCGTCTTGTAGCCGCCTCCGGACTGGCCGAAAATCGTCACATTGGCCGGATCCCCGCCAAAGTCCGCGATGTTGTCGCGGACCCATTCCAGCGATAGCACAAGGTCCATGATGCCGGTCACACCGGCCGATGCGAACTCGGCCGGCGCGCCGTTATCGGCAAGGTTGATATAGCCGAAGCTGGCCAGTCTGTGGCTTACGGTCACGACAACGACATCGCCGTAGCGGGCCAGCTGGGCCCCGTCGAACCCGGGCGCATTGCCCGATCCGCTCTCGAAACCGCCGCCATGGATCGAGACCAGCACCGGCCGCTTCTTGCCGTCGTCGAGACCCTGGGTCCAGATATTGAGGTGCAGAGGGCTCTCCCCCATGCCGCCTTCCTGACGGTCCCACTGCACCAGCATGGCCAGGTCGGCACGCAGGTCGATCAGGGTCTGGGGACTGACCGGGCCGAACCCAAGGGCGTCACGGACGCCTGTCCAGGGCTCGGGCTTGCGGGGCGGCATGAAGCGGTCGCGACCGCCGGTCGGCGCGCCATAGGGGATGCCCTTGAACTGACGCACATCGCCGTTGGTCTGGCCGCGCACCTTGCCGGAAGTGGTGTCAACGATCGGGAACCCCGGGCTGGACGGGGCGTCGAGCGTGGTCTGTGCCACAGTTCCAGAGGAGGCCATGGCCTCGGTCGAGAGTGCAGCGCCGGCGGCGAGGGCCGCTGCACCGAACAGGGTGCGCCGGTTCGGCGCGGCGAAAGGGTCAGCCATGTCTTCAGTCTCCCTTAGGCGGGCCATTGGGTCGGCCTCGCGCCTCGTTTGATCCGCCGATGGCCGGCGGGGCCTGAGCCTTGTCGCGGGCGCCGCCTCAGCGACCGACCGGATAGAAGATTGATTTTTCCTGGGTGAACTCCTTGAGCCAGTCCGGCCCGTATTCGCGACCGACACCTGACCGCTTGTAGCCGCCGATAGGGGCGAAGCTCATCTTGCCGGTGCCGCCGTTGATCATCACGCTGCCGGCCCGAATGCGACGCGCCATGGCGTATCCGGTCGCGGCGTCGGCGGTTTCGATGCCGCCGTTCAGGCCGTAGCGAGAATCGTTGGCGATCTGGATCGCCTCGTCGTCGGTGTCGAAGCCGATGATGCAGCCGACGGGTCCGAAGATCTCGTCCTGGGCGATGACCGAGCTGTTATCGACGTCGTCGAACAGGGTCAGTTCAGTGAAGAAACCCTTGTCCAGGCCCGCCGGTCGTCCGCCGCCGTGGATCAATCGGGCTCCGGAATCGAGACCCATCTGGATATAATGTTCGACCTTGGCGCGTTGGGATTCGCGGATCAGCGGCCCCATCATGACGCTGGGATCGGCCGGATCGCCGATCTTCCACATGGCGGCGAAGGCCTTGACGGTTTCGACGAAGGCCGGGCGGATGCTGTTGTGGACCAGAAGGCGCGTCAGCAGGGCGCATCCCTGTCCCGCATTGACCGACAGCATACCGACCACGGTCATGGCCGCCTTTTGCACGTCGGCGTCATGGCGGATAATGAGCGCAGATTTGCCGCCGAGTTCCAGGTGGACGCGTTTCAATGTGGGCGAGGCTTGGGCCATAATCGCGGCGCCAACGGCTTCGGAACCTGTAAAGCTGACCATGTCGACGCGCGGATCAGTGGTCAGCAACTGGCCGACCTCGGGACCGCCATTGACGATGTTGAGCACACCGGGGGGCAGACCCGCTTCATCAGCCGCCTCGCCGAACAGCAGGGCCGAGAACGGCGTGAAGGCAGAGGGTTTCAGGATCAGGGTGTTGCCGGCCAGCAGGACCGGGCCGATCTTCGACAAGTTTAACAGGAAGGGGAAGTTGTAGCCGGTGATCCCTGCGATCACGCCGACGGGTTCGCGCACAACAGTCGTTCCGCCCAGGATCTGGGGGCCTTCCGGGTTCATCGGATTGGGAGTGGCCTCGATCGGCAACTGGACGGTCGTGTCCCGCATGGCATGGACCATGGCGTCGCGGAAATGGTCGAGCGGAGCCTGGACCTGCATGGCCCAGGTGATGCCCTGAGAGCATCCGACCTCGGCAACGATAAGGGCCGCGATCCGGGCTTTTCGGGCCTCGAGGGCGGCGTGCAGGCGCGTCATGACAGCCACCCGCTCCGCCATCGACATGAAGGGCCAGGGACCCTTGTCGAAGGCCCGCCGGGCGGCATCGACGGCGGCGTCAGCCAGGCCAACGCCGCCGACCGGCGCGTGGCCGATGATCTCTTCCGTCGCGGGGTTCAGGACCGCCTCGGCCGGTTCGTCGCCCGGTACCCATCGTCCGTCGATGTAGAGGCTGGTGATATCGGTGAAGGGGATGGCCACGGTCGCAGTCTCCAGAGAATGGGGCAGGGGGCTCGCTTCAGGCCGCGTCTTCGAGGATCAGGTCGGCCGCATTCAAGGCCATGGCCTGGGTGGCGGCATTGGTGTTGCCGGACACCAGGGTAGGCATCACCGAGGTGTCCATGACACGCAGTCCGCTGACACCGCGGACGCGAAGCCGGGGATCGACCACGGACTGTGCGTCTGACCCCATCCGGCAGGTGCCCGCGACGTGAAAGGCTGTCGTGCCAAGATCAAGGAAAGCATCGATGATCTCGTCGTCCGTCTGGCAGGCCGGTCCGGGCACCAGTTCCTCGACGATCAGAGGGCGAACGGCTTCGGTCTCCATCAGGCGCCGGATCCACCGAACCATCGCGATCGAGTGTCGGCGGTCGTCGGGGTGCGCGAAATAGTTGGCGTCGATGATCGGGGGCGTGTCCGGGTCCGCAGACTGGATCCGCATCTCGCCGCGGCTCCTGGGCTGGGTGAAATAGCCGCCGACAGAGACACCCGGAGCAGAATCGACCTGCAACTTTGGTGGCTTGGGCGTCTCGCCTGGCTTTGTTGCCTTGGTACCGTCAAGTGACAGGCCCATCTCCGCCATCGAGAAGAGACCCACGCCGATCTGGATGTCGGGATGTTCCAGCGCAGGGTCGGTCTTGATGAAGCCCCCGCCCTCATAGGCTCCACGCGTCATGGGGCCCTTGCCCGCGAACAGATAGGTCAGGAGGCCGCCCAGCATCGCCGGCCCGCGCAGTTTCTCGTTCTGGCTCGGTGCCCGGCTCCGATACTGGAGCGAGAGGTAGCGATGCTCGATCAGATTTTTGCCGACTTCGGGCGCTTCGACGACGACATCGATACCCAGTGAGGTCAGTAGTTCACGTGGACCGATTCCTGACAGCTGCAGTAGCCTGGGCGTTTCGATCGCACCCGCGCTGAGAATGACTTCGCGCCTGCAGGTCACGTCGCGCTCGCCGTCCTTGGAGCGCAGCCGGGCACCGACCACGCGCGTTCCCTGGAACAGGAGCCGGACGGCATGGGTCTCGCTCACGATAGTCAGATTGGCACGTTTGCGGATGGGGTGGATAAAGGCCCGGGCCGCGCTGAAGCGCGATCCCCCATGGATTGTGACGGGCTGGTATCCGAACCCGCCGTCATCGACGGAAGCCAGGTCATTGATGTCGCGCGAACGTGGCGTGCCGAGCTCCCCCGCGCCCGAGATCAAGGCCTCGCTCATGGGATCACCAAACTCCGGCACGGTTATCTTGAGGGGGCCTCCCACGCCGCGATCCGGACCCGCGCCGAGCTCGTGGTCTTCGAGTTCGATGAACCGGCGACGCATAGCCTCCCAGCCCCAGCCCGTGCAGCCAGCGGCCTCCCAGCCATCGAAGTCTCGCGGCGCGCCGCGGATGTAGACCATCCCGTTGACCGAACTTGATCCGCCGAGCGTCCGTCCCTTGACCCAGGTCTCGGATCGGCGATTGCCGCCCTGGCGTGCCTCATAGGTGAAAAGCCGCTCGTTTCCCGGGGTCAGCAGGACGCCGATCCCGCGCGGCATGCGGACAAACAGGTTGTCGTCGGATGGCCCGCTCTCGACCAGCAACACCGAGTTGGCGGGGTCGGCCGACAATCGGTTAGCGAGCACGCAGCCTGCCGACCCTGCACCGATGACGATGTAGTCGAATTGGTCCTGCACGGTTTCCGTCCCTTGTGTGGTCCGCGACGCTTGCGCCGGTCGTGGTTCCAAGCGACGACTATCCACCCGAAAAAATAGTACATCAATGTCCGTTTTGAACAAAAGTGCGGCCTCTGTTCCGAAATCTTCGATCCGCAGGGACGTGATCCGTCACCGGGCCGCCCTGCTTGACGCAGCGACGGAGGTGTTCGCGAAAGACGGCATCGAAGCTCCCTTGGTCGAGATCGCTCGACGGGCGGGCGTTGGCCGAGGCACGCTGTATCGGCATTTCCCGGAGCGGATCGACCTGGTCGTGGCTCTGCTGGAACGCAATCTTGACGAGCTCCAAGCTCAGGCTGCCGATCTCGCGGACCAGCCGGAAGGGCTGCTGGCGCTGATCCGCACCATGATCAACCAGGATGTCGACGTCGCGCCGCTGCTGGACAGCGACCTGATCGTGCCGGCTCCATTACTGGCGCGGTTCGTCGCGATCTGTCGGCGTCCTCTGGAGGCCGCGCGTCGTTCAGGCGTTGTCCGTCAGGATCTGGACGAGACCGACCTGCTGGATCTGACGGTTATGGCGGGATCGGCTTTGAGGCGATGGGGACTTGAGGAGCGCCGGGTCCGAGCACCGCGCATCCTGACACTGCTGCTGGAAGGCATCCGCTCCGACGCGGACGGTAAGTCGCTGGATTCTGATCAACCGGGATAGCTGGCCGCCGCCAGGGCTTCGATCTCGGTGCGATCCCGGGACAGGATGAAGCCCGCCGAAATCGCGGCTGCCAGCGCCTCGCTGAACTTCGCAAGATAGTGCGCGCGACCGGCCGGATAGAGCCGCGACAAGCTGGCGGGATCGAGGGGCGCCGTCGAGCCGAACAGGGCCCCCATCCGGCTCTTCTCAATCGCCATACCGGACAATCGGCAGGTCGGCACATCCATCCAGGGCGAGCGGACTCCACCAAGGGCATTGCCGAAACGGTCGAGCTTCAGTCTGGGAGACTGGCCGGCCTCAAGTGTCAATCTTTCCCCTGCTGGAGGACTTTCGCCTGTCGTGACCCATTGGTTCAGCGCCGAGAGCGCCGCCATCATGATGTAGTGATGCTGCGGAGCGGCGTTGATGTCTCCGGGAAGAGTCAGACCCAGAAGATTGCGGGTCGGTGCCATGGCGTCTGCCATGTCCTCCGGGGACAATGTCCCGCTGTCGATCAGCGATGCGCCCATGACATAGGTGTCGGCGTGGGCTGTGCCAGCGACCTCCCAGGTTCTCAATCGGTCGTGATCCGGCTGACGGGCGGGAAGATATCCGAACCGTTTCATCATCAGGTCGGTCTCGGTGATGAAATTCAGGATTGGCACGGGTGTGTCGGTTCGCAGATGCACGGGCTGCAGCGCGCCAAGCAACGCCGAGAGCACTGATGACTTGCCCAGCCCGGGCGCACCCCCGAAACGGGAATGGACGAGGTAGCCGTTGAAGGCCTGTTCGAGAGGCGCAACGGCATTGATGTAGGTCGTCAGGCGTCCCGCCGACTGGGATTCGCCTACAGCGATCAGCGAATTGATTTCCCGGGAGCCAAGCAGGCGTTCCGGCTCGTTGCGCAGAGCATGCGCGACCTGGGTGAAGATGTCGTAGCAGAAAGCGTCACCGGGATGGTTCAAGTCCGCGTACCGTTCGGGCTGGGCCTTCTTCAGCGGCTCCATCCCTGGAAAGGACATCAACCCGCCACCGTCGATACCCGCTTTTTGAGCCGACACGCCGACCCACGCATAGCCGCTGCGGACGATCTCCCGGTGAAGATATCCCCATTCTGGCGCGGTATCGGCGCCGGCGCTGACGTTCAGCCACTCCACGAGTACGGTCCCGTTGAAGTCTGACAGCCTGGTCGGTCGAATGACGACGATGCGCGTCGCGTAGGGCGCGGAGCGGTGGGGGCCGACGTTCCAGTGACCGTGACGCCGCCTCGGGCCTTGCATCCTGTAGGAAGCGGCTATGCCCGACATCTCGTATTCGTCGACCTGGTACCCGAGGGCGGCGAGATCGAACGCCGTGAGCATCAATGTCGGACGTCCATCGATGGGCCCCTTGATGCGAGGCCTGCCGTTGACCAGGTCAGTATCGCGCTCGGCGGGGGGTGAAGGGGCCATTGACACTCCTGGAAATGGTTCGGCTCAACTACTGATATCAGAACGAAAGACGTCAATCAGAACAAAAGATGGCCGAGAGCGTTCCGTTCAACGCCTCTTGTCATGCTAGGGTCCTGGATTGACAGCTCGTCGTCGACCACGCTTTCCGGCTGTCTGATGTTTTCCAAGCGTACCGTCAGAGTGCGCTAGGTTCGCAATTTCCGCTCTTTGAGCAATGCGTTGGAAGGAACGGTATGGTCAGCGCAATGCAGGCGGAAGGACTGCTGACGCCTCTGCGTGTGCCGGTCTTCCGGCGGATCTGGTCAGCCAGCCTGCTTTCGAATTTCGGCATTCTGATCCAGGGCGTAGGCGCCGCATGGAGCATGAGCCGCTTGACCGATGACGCCACAATGGTGGCACTGGTCCAGACCGCCCTCTTGCTGCCGATCATGTTGATCGCCCTGCCGGCCGGCGCGCTATCAGACATGTTTGACAGGCGTCTTGTCTGCATCGGGGCCCTGTCTTTCGCCCTGGCCGGGGCGATTGGTCTGTGCGTTGTCACCCTGCTGGGTCTGCTGACGCCGCCGATCCTGCTCGGCTTCTGCTTCATTGTGGGCTGCGGGATGGCGGTGTTCGGCCCGGCCTGGCAGGCGTCCGTGTCGGAACAGGTGCCGAACGAGGCCCTGCCGTCGGCCATCGCGCTGAACGGGATCAGCTTCAACGTGGCCAGAAGTTTTGGTCCTGCTATCGGCGGCGTCATCGTCGCTGCTGTGGGTGCCATCGGCGCCTTCGTGGCAAACGCCGTCTTCTATGTGCCCTTGCTGATCGTCCTGGTGTTCTGGAAACGGCAGCAGGAGCCTTCAAGACTGGCACCGGAGACGTTCTGGCGCGCCATCGTTTCTGGCGTCCGGTTCATCCGCTACGCCCCTTCGCACCGCATGTTTATTGCCCGCTCCGCCCTGTTCGGGCTGATCGGTGGCGTCGTTCCGGCCCTGATGCCGCTGATCGCTCGTCAACTCCTGCAAGGCGGCGCGCCGGTCTATGGCGTTTTGCTGGGGGCGTTCGGCATGGGTGCCGTCGGCGGGGCCATCATCCTGCCGGACCTGCGCAGAAGGTTCACGACCGAAACCTCAAGCCGGCTCTCGGCAGGCATCACGGGAGCCGCGATACTGGTGACGGCCGTCAGCCGAAACGAGGCGGTCACTGTGCTTGCATTGCTGATCGCAGGGGTGGCCTGGACAAGTGTCCTGACGCTCTACAGCATCTCGATCCAGGTGGCGGCACCGCGCTGGGTCGCCGGCCGGGCCCTGGCGATCTTTCAGGCGACGGTCGCAGGTGGCGTCGCACTGGGGGCCTGGGCCTGGGGCCGGTGTGCAGAGGAAGTTGGCGTCAGCCAGACCCTCCTAATCTCCGGGTGCCTGATGATCGCATCGGTGCTGGTCGGCTTCTGGTTGCGCCTGCCCGATCTGTCTCGCGCGCCTGAGGAGCGATCGCTCGACCGGGCTGCCCCGGTCATCGGCCTGGAGATCACGCCTCGCAGCGGGCCGATCGTGATCGAGCTCGACTATGTCGTACCGGTCGAGAACGCCCGGGCCTTCTACGAGGTGATGCAGAAGGTCCGTCGCTATCGCCAGCGCACCGGAGGCTACGGCTGGTCGATCGCGCGCGACATTACAGACGCGACACTCTGGACAGAGCGCTTTCATGCTCCGACCTGGAACGACTACCAGCACCTGGTTCACCGGGGCGAGGGATCCGGCCGCGAGGGGCTGGACGAAAGCCGGGCTTTACTGGATCCGGAAACGCCTGTTCGGATCAGACGTATGCTGGAGCGTCCCGTCGGCTCGGTACGCTGGAAGGACGCCTCGCCCGATCGTGGCACCGATCTGCTTTCTGAAAGTCGTGGACCGCTACCCTAGCTGTCGACGCCATGAAGGTTGTTCACCCGGGGGTGGGCCGAGAGGTGTTGTCAGGGTAAAGCCACAATTGGTGACTTCAGTTGAATTTTGGGCCTAACAGGCAAGCTGTTCGGGTCGATTGACTGATCATCGTCTGCTGAATTTTTTCGCTTTTTCGTGGGCTCACCGCCTCCGAAATGGGCCTAAGTACAGGCTTTGAAACTTACGCTGACAACACCGAAGATGCCGTTTCTACAAAGAAGGTGCGGGGACGGCTTCCGCGAAACGCGGCGAACCCCAAGGTCTGTCACTTTGGGCTCGACCCGAAGTGAAAGGCGTCACCACAGCGAACTATGTGGACCATTAGATGGTACCAGTTATCGGTGGTGGCCAACAAGATCTGAATTGAACCGTTGTTTTTACGGTCTTTTTTCAGGAAGTGGCGGAGAGGGTGGGATTCGAACCCACGGTACCCTTCCAGGCACGCCGCATTTCGAGTGCGGTACATTCGACCACTCTGCCACCTCTCCGCGGGGCCGTAGGAACGCTCGGTCGAAAGCGAGCGGCTTCTCTAATGGGGCGGGGGCTGGACCGCAAGCCGGAATATGAAGGCCGCTGTCAGCGAAGCGCAGGCAGGGCGAGACCGGGGGCCTGGCCGTCCTGGACGCCCGCGCCCGTGAACCGGAACAGCTCGGCCGGACGGCCTCCCGTGCCGGTCGACAGCCGGCCCGTCGCCTCGACCAGGCCGGTGCGTTCGACACCGCGACGGAAGTTCTGCTTGTGCAGATTGAGGCCGACGACGGCCTCGGCCGCCGCCTGCAGGCCGGACAGGGTGAAGGTCTGCGGCATCAGCTCGAACAGGACCGGGCGATAGCGGAGCTTGCTCCGCAACCGACCCAGACCGGTGGCCAGGATGCGGCGATGATCGGAGGACATCGGCCGGTCGCCGAGCGTCGGTGGGGTGGTATCCTGACCATCGCGAAGGGCCTCTGCCACCAGCCCGGCCTCATACAACAGCTCGTAGCGGTCGAGTACGGCCCCTTCGTCCCATCGCAGGTTTGGGCCGGGGGCGAACAGGGGTTCGTAGCGGGTCTCGCGACGGGCATCGGCCTCGGCCCAGGCCCTGAGCGCAGCGCCAAGGACTTCGGGCGTGCCGGCCTGGCGCCGGTCTTCCCAGGGAAAGACCTCCAGCACCGAGGTCCATCGGGCCCCGGGCGGAGCGACATCGACGGCATCGGCGGTCAGGGCCAGGTAACCGACCGAGATTTCGCGCTGCTGGTCCGGGCCCGGCGTCGCGCGCGGCGCGCTTCGGCCTGCGTCGCCGAAGGTGTAGAGTTGTTCCACGAAACCAAGCCCGAAGCCTGTCTGATCCGTCACGAAGGCCCGCAGCGCGCGCTCGAACGTCCGGTCATGGACGGGATCGAAAGGGCCGGAAGGAAGGGCCAGGTCGCCGTTCGCATCCTCGGTCGTCAGCACCGACAGACGGCCGCCGCGCACGGCCATGACAACCGCCGAGAGGCTGATGCGAACGCCGTGCTCTCCGCCCCAGGACATCGGCTATTCCGTGTGCCAGGCGTCGGGACCCGGCAGGCCGCCGGTCGCCTCCGCCAGAACGCGATAGCGTTCCAGATACCGCGCCTGGGCGGCCGGGGCGGGCAGGGGGTCAATCGTGAGGTGGTAATCGGCCGGCGGTGCGCCGAAAAAGCGCAGCGATTCCTTTTCCGTGAAGCCGGCCAGCTGGGTCGCCTCGAAGAAGGCGCAGGCCTTGTCTGCGGCCTTGATCAGCGTCCTGATCGGCTGCGGCGTCCTGGGCGGCAGGCCGAAGCGGACGTGGATGGCATCCTCCAGCCGGGCCTCGAAGCTCTTATAGCTGACGCCCAGCGCCGCCTTGAAGGGCGAGATCATGTCGCCGATGACGTATTCGGATGCGTCGTGCAGCAGGGCGGCCAGACGCCATCCGGGTTCCAGGCCCGGCTTCAAGTGGGCCGCGATCTCCTCGACCACGCAACTGTGCTGGGCGACGGAGAAGGCGTGCTCGCCGATCGTCTGACCGTTCCAGCGGGCGACGCGGGCCAGACCGTGGGCGATATCCTCGATCTCGATGTCGAAGGGGGAGGGATCCAGCAGATCGAGCCGGCGACCCGACAGCATCCGTTGCCAGGCGCGCGGGGCGGGCGCCGCGGACTTGCGCGATCGTGCGGGCGTGGGCTTTGCGAGATCGTCCAAGGGGCAGGGTCCAGCGGCGAACGGCAGGTCAGGTGACCCATCCCGCCGCCGGGATCAAGCGCGAACGCCTTCGGGCGCGGGGACTATTCTCCGACGTTCAGGGTGACCAGGTCTTTGGCCGAGTCGAACACGCCGTCGCTGTCGCGATCCCTGGCCCTCACCGTGGCGATCACCAGGGGGCCACCGACCGGTCCACGCGCCTCGTAACCGACCAGCCGCCAGCCCTCGTCAGCCGGCCTGCTGTCGGTCAGCATATAGGTGGTCCGCGTGGCGTCACCGGGCGCGCGGGTGCGGATTTCGGCGGCGTCGTCATGGGCCTGGATGCTGACGCTGTCGTCGCTGGAGCGGATGTCGGCCGTGCCTGCGGAATCGTCGGCGTTGATGCTGAGGCCGCCGATGCGGACACTGGCGCGGTCGCCGTCGGCCTTGACCTGAAGTCCGGGCAGGCTGACGTCGGCCTGGTCGCCCTGGCTGTCGATGTTCACACCCGGCCCCTGGACGGTGACACGCTCGCCCGTGGCCGCTTCTGCGGTTGCGCGCGCAGTCTCTGCATCGGCCCTTGCCGCGTCCGCCTGGACCCGCGCCGCATCGGCCGCGATCTGCGCCCGATCGGCGTCGGCCGAGGCCCTCAGGTCGGCCGAGGTGCGGGGCATGGCCGCGGCCAGCCTGGACTGGAACCGGGCCAGGACCGTGTCCACCGGCTCCTTGTCCAGCGCCACCAGATGGAGCGAGACCTCGGCTCCGCGGGGCCCCGAGTAGGTGCAGACGGTGCCGCCGGCCCGGGCGGTGCCCTTGCGCGTCAGGACGCCCAGGGTCTCGGGGCATTGCAGGGTCTCGACGACCTTGAGCACCCCCTTGGCGTCCGATGACGTCGTGCTGCTGGAGATGCGCACGCCGTTCTCGCCGTCACAGCCGGTCGCGAGGGCCGAAGCCGCGCAGAGGGTGACCAGAAGGGGCAGACGCATAACAATGTTCCTTTCGCCGTCCATCCTGATCGAAAGAGCCGGCCATTCCAGTGAAATCGCGGTAACCGGCCTGACGATATCTGTTCGCGCGGTGTCGGCATGACGGCAGGCTAGCCGCCCGGGCGAGCGCCTTCGCGCCGGTTCAGGAAGGCCAGCCGCTCGAACAGGTGCACGTCCTGCTCATTCTTCAGCAGGGCTCCGTGCAGGGGCGGGATCAGCTTGTTGGGCGACTTTTCCCGCAGGGTTTCGGGCTGGACGTCGTCGACCATCAGCAGCTTCAGCCAGTCCAGCAGTTCGGACGTGGAGGGCTTCTTTTTCAGACCCGGCGTGTCGCGGATCTCGTAGAAGGTCTTCAGCGCCTCGGACACCAGGCGAGGCTTGATGGCGGGGAAGTGGACGTCGACGATCGCCTTCATCGTCTCGTCGTCGGGGAAGCGGATGTAGTGGAAGAAGCAGCGGCGCAGGAAGGCGTCGGGCAGCTCCTTTTCGTTGTTCGAGGTGATGACGACGATGGGGCGCACGGCGGCGCGGATCGTCTCACCGGTTTCCTGGACGAAGAACTCCATCCGGTCGAGCTCCTGCAGCAGGTCGTTGGGAAACTCGATGTCGGCCTTGTCGATCTCGTCGATCAGAAGGATGGGCCGCACGGGGCTGGTGAAGGCCTCCCACAGCTTGCCGGGCTTCAGATAGTTCCGCACGTCATGGACGCGCTCGTCGCCCAGCTGGCTGTCACGCAGGCGGCTGACGGCATCGTATTCATAAAGGCCGTTGTGGGCCTTGGTCGTCGACTTGATGTGCCATGTGATGAGCGGTGCCTTCAGAGCGGCCGCCATTTCGTAGGCCAGCACCGTCTTGCCCGTGCCGGGCTCACCCTTGATGAGCAGGGGGCGTTCAAGGGCGACAGCGGCATTGACCGCGATCTTCAGTTCCTGGGTGGCGATGTAGTTCGAGGTTCCCTCGAACCGGTCGGTCGGCCGCGTCATCGGATGCTCCGTGGGTTCGCACCACGCCTAGCCGATGACATGGCCGGTTAACAACGATCAGTTTGCCTCAGGGGATGCCTTGACCGACACCGGGTCCCTTACGGGGGAGGCGGCGTCGCCGACTGCGCCCTGGGCCATCGGCATGTGGCCGAGTGCAAGCTCGGCCGGAACCAGATCTGCGGGCGAGGGGACGACGTGGGTCATGGACGACTCGATTTGTTTGATGCGCCCAGACCCAGATACCGCTTGCCATAGAACACCTGATTAACCACGGGTGTTTAGCATGTGTCAGTCACCCCGCGCGTAGTCAGGATCGCACGGGTTGAAGGAGCCCCATCTATGCCGTTGAAGCTGTCGCTGAAGCCTGGAGAGAAGTTCGTTCTGAACGGCGCGGTCGTTCAGAACGGCGACCGTCGTGGTGTTCTGATCCTGCAGAACAAGGCCTCGGTTCTGCGTGAGAAGGACATCATGCAGCTGGACGAGGTCACGAGCCCGGCCAAGCGCATCTATTTCCCGGTCATGATGATGTATCTGGACGAGAGCGCGGCGCCCAAGGTCTACGACGAGTTCGTGACCCGGCTTTCGGAGTTCATGGGCGCGACCCGCAATCCGGTCGCCATGACCGACTGCGTCGCCTGTTCCAAGCATGTCCTGGCCCGGGAGTACTACAAGGCCTTGATGGCGGCACGGAAACTGGTGGACTACGAGGAAAGTCTGACCGGATGCTGAGCGCGTATGCACAGGCTTCCACGCGGACGGAAACGCCGCGGGAAATGGAATACCGGCTGTTCGGCCAGGTCACCCGGGCACTGATTCATGCCTCGACCGTCGATCCCGGCGATGTGAAGACCCGCATTGACGCCCTCGACTGGAATCGGCGCCTCTGGTCCGTACTGGCCACCGATTGCTCGGATTCGCAGAACCAGTTGAGTAATCCGCTGAAGGCCCAGATCATCTCGATCAGCCTGTTTGTGGGCCGCCACTCGTCGGCCGTCATGCGCGGCGAGGAAGACTTCGAGACCCTGATCGACATCAACCGCTCGATCATGCAGGGCCTGGCTCCCCAGGGGCAGCCGGCCGCCCAGGCATCCTAGCCGCCCGGCAACCTTGACCGTAGCCTGCCAGATTTTGCCGGGCTACGGCAAAGCTTCTACATTTACCATAGTCTTTTCAATCGGATGAGTTCGGCTCGGTCCTTGCGTTGATGCGCGCAGGACCAGAACCGGTTCAACGGCCAGAAGGCCGTCTCCCCCCGACCAGAATGGAAGGACTTTCTCATGGCCAACTCGGTCAATACGAACCTTGGCGCCCTCGTCGCGCTGCAAAATCTGAACGCCACCAATGCCGAGCTGTCGGCGACCCAATCCCGGATCAACACCGGCAAGAAGGTCGGCAGCGCAAAGGACAACGGGGCCATCTGGGCGATCGCCCAGGGTCAACGGTCCGATATCGGCGCCCTGGGGGCGGTCAGAGCCTCGCTCGACCGCGGCGTATCGGCGGTGGACGTGAGTCTTGCGGCAGGTGAGAGCATTTCGGACCTGCTGGTCCAGATGAAGGAGAAGGCCCTGGCGGCGACGGACAAGTCGCTGTCGACGTCATCGAGGAGCGCGCTGAACGAGGACTTCAAGGCCCTCCGCGACCAGATCACCTCGGCTGCCAACGCCGCCGACTTCAACGGGGTCAACCTTTTGAAGGCGGGAGCGACCGGCTTCCAGGCCCTGGCCAATGCGGCGGGTACAACGACCCTGACGGTCGGCGCCGAGGTGCTGGCCCTGGGATCGACGAATGTCACCGTGGCCGCGACCACGACCATCGGCACCGCGACCCTGGCCTCCACGGCCCTGGGTCTGGTGAACGCCTCCCTCGACAAGGTCTCGGCTGCGCTCGCGCGTCTGGGCACCAAGTCGAAGGCGCTGGATACCCATCGTATCTTCGTCGGGAAACTGACGGACGCGATGGAATCCGGTGTTGGCAATCTGGTGGACGCCGATCTGGCAAAGGAAAGCGCCAAGCTCCAGTCGCTGCAGACCAAGCAGCAGCTGGGTGTTCAGGCTCTGGGGATCGCCAACCAGTCGCCACAGATTCTCCTGTCGCTGTTCCAGTAGACACAAGGACACCGGGAAGCTCGCTTCCCGGTGTTTTTGCATGGGTGAAGGGCCCTGACCTGCGGCTCGCGAATCCTCGGTGCTGGAGCAGGTTGAAATGCGCTGATGCTCGCGACACGGTCGCTCCCTGGTCGAACGCAGGTGGAAGGTCTGCCCGCCACCAGGAGCCGGTATCACGAAGTCGGCATCGGGGCTTTGCGGACGGGCCGAAGCGGTCCTACCTTCGACGTCCTGTTCAACAGCGAAAGGAGGTGATCAAGTGATCTCATTGTCCCAAACCCTTACGGTGACTGAAACTTGGTCCTCCCACGAGGTCCGGGCCTGATCCTTTCAGGCTGAAGCTATCGGTTCGACCGTAACGCGGTCAGACAATGAGGGCCGTCGGAGCGATCCGGCGGCCCTTTTTGCTACCCCAGGTGCAGTGTATGCCTCACGCCGTGGAACAGCGCGATCAGCGATTCCCAGGCCAGGACGTAGGTCAGGATGCTGACCCCGACCATCACCCAGCCGCCGATCAGGATGACCCCGTCGCGCGCCATCAGGCCCAGTCCGAACAGCACCAGCGCCAGGTCGGGCAGGACATCGATCAACGGGGCGGACGTGCCCATCATGAGCGCCATCAATACCGCGACGACGCCAATCAGGATGTCGGCGACCTTGCCGGTCATGAACAGCAGACGCGGGCGCGAGAGGCTTTCGAACCGACGCACGATGCCCATGATCTTGCCGCTGGCGCTCCTGTAGAAGCTCCGTGACACGGAGGCCTTGCCCGCCCAGACCGGCAGCCAGACCTCATGGCGCAGCAGGGTCAGTTGAACGGCCATCAGGATGATGGCGAGGGCGAACAGCGCCTTGCCGCCCGGGGGCCACGGGATCATGGCCACCAGGGCCAGCACCAGGATCAGCGCGCCGAAGCCGCGCTCACCAAAACGGTCCACGACCTCATGCAGGGACAGCTTCGAGTTCTCCCCGCGGCCGAGGTCTTCGAGGACTTCGGAAAAGGTGCGGGCGTGGGACTGCGAAGAAGGCATGGGTCATCCGGAAGGGCCAGCCAGCTTTAGGCGGACACCCCGGCCCGCGCCACCGGCGATTACACCAGCTGCTGGACCCACTGCAGAGAGGTCTGGAAGGCGGCGACGATCAGGCTCCAGGCCGCCCAGACAAAGATGCCCAACCCCGCGACGCCCAGCCAGGCAGCGGCGATCAGGGCACCGTCCCGTTGCATAAGACCAAATCCGAACAGGGCGACGCACAGCGACGGGAACAGGTTGCCGCCGAAGATCGGCAGCATGACGATGATCGCAAGCAGGCTGGTCACCACGCCGATCAGGACCTCCGATACCTCGCTGCTCATGACACTGAAGCGTGGACGCGACAGACGTTCGATCTGAATCAGGGGCTTTCTGACCTTGGCGATCGTGGCGCGGTAGCTGTCGCGCGGCAGGCTGCTCTTCAACGCCCAGGCGGGCATCCACAGCTGGTCGCGCCGGATCACCAGATGAAGGCAGATCAGCAACAGCGGTGCGCCCAGGACGGTCGTCGTGCCGGGAACGGGAGATGCGATCGCATTGATCAGCCCGAAGAACACCATCAACGCCCCGAAACCGCGCTCTCCGAAGGCATTGATCAATTCGCCGAGATAGAGCTTCGGATCGTCCTTGGCCCCGATGTCGTCCAGCACCGTCGAGAATGGGCGGTGGTCGCTCTGAAAATCATAATCAGGCATCGGGCTGGGCTCTGAAGGGTTCGACCGGATTTAGGCACGTCCACCAACGCTCGCCACTTAACATTCGGCCATTTTCAGAAAACCTGTCCAAACCAGCCGAAGCCCAGCCGGAACCCGGCGACGACGAGAGTCCAGGCGAAGATCAGAACGGCACCCGTGATGCCGGTCGTGATCCAGCCCAGCAGAACTGCCAGACCGTCCCGCTGCATGACGCCGAGCGCGAAGAACCCGATGGCGATGGCCGGGATCAGGTTCCCGCCGAACACCGGCAGCACCAGAATGGCCGACAGCACCAGGCAGGCCAGTCCGATCAGGCCCTGACCCAGCCGGCCGGTCAGGACATAAAGGCGCGGCTTCGACAGGGCCTCGCTGAACCGGATCAGTTTCATCAGCCGGCCGCTCATCCTGCGAAAGGTCTCGCGGCCGACCGAGGCCCGGCCCAGCCAGTGCGGTAGCCACAGGGTGTCGCGCCCCCAGGCCAGCTCGGCGGACAGAAACAGCAGCGGCGCACCGGTCAGCGTCGTGCCACCCGGGGGCCATGGCAACATGTTGACGATGGCGAACAGAAGCATGACCGCTCCGAACGCCCGCTCCCCGAACGCCTCGACGATCTCGCCCAGGAACAGCTTCTCGCCGCCATGGCTCCCAAGCCGCTCCAGGGTATCGGAGAAGCGCATCGGTCGGCCGGTCGAGGTCACCGTCAGGCTCATGCTGTAAGCCTAGAGGGGGACGATGACGCTTTCGAGCGGTTTAGGCTCCCAGCAGCTCGCGCCCGATCAGGAAGCGGCGGATTTCGTTTGTGCCCGCACCGATGTCGTAGAGCTTGGCGTCGCGGACAAGGCGTTCGACCGGCCAGTCCTTCGTATATCCCGCGCCGCCAAGGGCCTGAACCGCTTCCAGCGACACCTTCACAGCATTTTCTGACGCCAGGAGGATCGCTCCCGCCGCGTCGTAGCGGGTGGTCAGTCCCTGATCGCAGGCCTTGGCGACGGCATAGACATAGGTCCGGGCGCTGTTCAGGGCGACATACATGTCGGCGATCTTGCCCTGCATCAGCTGGAAGGAGCCGATCGGCTTGCCGAACTGCTTGCGGTCGCGGACGTAAGGCAGGACGACGTCCAGGGCCGCCTGCATGATACCCAGCGGACCAGCCGCCAGTACGGCGCGCTCATAGTCCAGGCCGCTCATCAGCACGCCCGCGCCGCCGCCGACCGGGCCCATGACATTCTCTTCGGGAACCTCGCAGTCCTCGAACACCAGTTCGGCCGTGTCGGAGCCGCGCATACCCATCTTGTCCAGCTTCTTCGAAACGCTGAAACCCTTCATGCCCTTTTCGATCAGAAAGGCGGTTACGCCCCTGGACCCGGCCTCGGGGTCGGACTTGGCATAGACGACCAGGGTGTCGGCCGACGGGGCATTGGTGATCCAGAATTTGGTTCCGTTCAGGACGTAACGGTCGCCGACCTTGCGCGCCTGGGTCCGCATGGAGATGACGTCGGAGCCGGAACCGGCCTCCGACATGGCCAGGGAACCGACGTGCTCGCCGCTGATCAGCTTGGGCAGGTATTTCGCCTTCTGCCCGTCCGTTCCCCAGCGGCGGATCTGGTTGACGCACAGGTTGGAGTGGGCCCCATAGCTCAGGCCGATCGAGGCGGAGGCGCGCGAGACCTCCTCCATCGCCACGACGTGTTCGAGATAGCCGAGTCCGAGCCCGCCCCATTCCTCCTCGACCGTGATGCCGTGCAGGCCCAGGTCGCCCATCTCGGGCCAGAGGTCGCGGCGGAAGGTGTTGGTCTCGTCGATCTCCGCCGCGATCGGGGCCAGCCGGTCGGCGGCCCAGCGGGCGGTGGTCTCGCGGATGGCGTCGGCCGTCTCGCCGAGGCCGAATTCCATCGATTGGGGGGCGTTGGGAATGCTCATGGGCAGCGGCGTAGCACTGGCCGGGCCGGTTCGCCAATGCGCTAGTTGTCGCCGCCCGGCAGGCCCCATCGACGGTACAGGTTGAACGAGGAAACCCCGACGCAGCCCGCGCCGATCAGCGCCAGAACCCAGGCGATGATGGCCGTTTCGTTGCCACCCGACGGCTCCGCTGCCAGTCGGAACGCGGCCATGGCCGCTCCGAACGCCGTCAGCCCGACGGCACCCATGATGATGAAAGCCCCCGTTTCGCTCCAGTCGAACGAAGCGGGTGCCTGGATTTCGAGGTCGCCGTGGCGCAGAATGGGCGCGCCGCCCTGGGTCAGCGACAGGTCTTCGCCGAACAGGCCGGCCTCGCTCGGGTCGCTGAGCTCCACGCGCTCCTCGACCGTCCACGGCTCGCGCGAGAGCGCTGGCGTCGGCGCATCGTCATCCGGACTGAGGATGAGCGGTTCGACCTCGATCGCCTCCTGGATCGGCGAAGTCTCCGTCGCCGGCTCGCTATCCGCGACGACCGGCACCTCCGTCGGCGTCGCTGGACGCTGAGGGTCGATGGCCGGCGTGACCCCAGGCTCGGGCTCGATCACCCGGTCCTGCATTGGCTGCAGGAAGGGCAGGGGGCCGATCATGGCGGCCCCGTAGGGACTATAGCGCTTAAGCGTGACGGCGATGCGCTCAGCCGGCAAGGCGGCTGACGGCATCGATGCATCCGTCGGAACCGTCGCCTTTTCCGGCATGCTTGCGGCGGCCGGGCCGGCATCGTCCGTGACTTCGGGCAGGGGACCGGGCTCGGGCTCGGCCTCCGGCTCGGGCTCCGGCTCCGGCAGTTGTGTCGCCGTGATTTCGGTGGAGGTGAAGGGATCAGGAATCGCAGGCGCTGTCGGCCCATCGGCGGCGACGTCATTGGCCGGTACGGCAAAGGCGTTCGTCCCGACATCGCTCTCCGCAGCGACCTCGGACACCGGAGGGGGCGGCGAGACGCCCGGAAGGACCGCGGCATCGGTTTCTCCGAGCCACATGGAAACGGCCACCGTCCCTGGCTCCGCATCGTCCGGGTCCGTCTGGATCGCGGGGGGCGTTTCGGTCGCAGGGGGGTATATCTCCGGTGATGCCGTCGGTGTCTCCGGGTTCGTTTCGGACGCGGTAGGCGCAACGATATCCGGCGTCGCTGCGAGGAGATCGGACAGCACCACGTCCGTATCCGGGTTCGCCCAGAACAGGGCGCGCTCGGCAACGCGGCGACGCAGCGGGGCCTGCGGTCGGGCGGGCTCGGGCCAGCCCATCAGGGCGTCTGCCGCCCGATCCGCGTCGCCCTCGACCAGATGGGCGAGGACGTCCGAGGACTGGAAGCGATCGACGCCCACGGAGTGGACGAAGCTGACCAGGGCATCGAACTGGTGCTGGTTCAGGATCGTGGAACCGGCCTCGTTCACCGACGTCTCGACCGGCAGGAGGTCGTAGCGCAGCAGCAGTTCGGCATCGGCCTCCGACACGCTGGCGCCCTCGCGGGCCGACAGGGTGTGGCCGTAACCGATGACCCAGCCACCGTCCTCGCGACGGATCGCCCGGGGGCGGAAGCCCTCGAAGCTCTTGATCAGGACGATGCCCTCGCGGGAAATCTTCATGGTCGGTCTGGCGGCGTCGGACACTGGAATTGACCCAAAACGAGACGGAGCGCGCTCGCCCCGCAGGGGAGGGAGCAAGGCGCGGGCCGCCCGGGCATTCTACAGCAGAATGATGCCGGCGAGGCCCAGGAACGACAGGAAACCCACAGTATCGGTGATCCAGGTCACGAACACCGGCGAAGCCACGGCGGGGTCCCGGTCCAGCCGGTCCAGGGCGAGGGGCACGAGTGTTCCCGCCAGGGAGGCAGCGACGAGGTTGATCAGGACGGCCAGGCCAATCGTCAGCGACAGCAGGGGCTCCCTGAACCAGATCCAGGCAACCCCTGCGAGGAGGGCGCCGATCGTGACTCCGTTGAACAGTCCGACCATGACCTCCCGACCCAGAATGCGGGGCGCGTTCGCCGAGGTCAGCTCGCGCGAAGCCAGCGACCGCACGGCCACGGTCAGGGCCTGGGTGCCCGAGTTTCCGCCGATTGAAGCCACGACCGGCATCAGGATGGCCAGATAGACCAGGGCCTTCAGCTCGTTCTCGAACTGGCCGATGACCATCGATGCGAACAGGGCCGTGCCCAGGTTCACCACCAGCCACGGAATGCGCGACCGCACCACGCCGAACACGCCGGCACCCCGGCTTTCGTCAGACACGCCGGCCAGGCGCAGGATGTCCTCGCGGTTTTCCTCCTGGATGATGTTGACGATGTCATCGACGGTGATCTGACCGACCAGCCGCCCGGCCGAGTCCACCACCGGCGCCGAGATAAGGTGATACTTTTCGAAAATGTAGGCGACCTCTTCCTGGTCGGTGTCTGCGGCGATGCCGTTCACGGGTTCCATCAGGTCCGACAGCTTCACCGTCCGCGCCGCGCGCAGCAGGCCACTGATCGGAATGCCGCCGACAGGCTTGTTGTGCGGGTCGACGACGTAGATGTCGAAGAACAGCTCGGGCAGGTCCTCGCCCTGCGCCCTCACGTGGTCGATGGTGTCGCCGACGCTCCAGAACAGTGGGGCGGCCATCACCTCGCGCTGCATCAGGCGTCCGGCGGTGTCCTCGGCATAGCCCAGCGAGTTCTCGATCGCGGCGCGGTCGGTGGCCGGCATCGCGGCCAGGACCTTTTCGCGCTGATCGTCTTCCAGATCCTCGACCACGGCAGCGGCGTCGTCGGAGTCCAGTTCCTGAAGCGCCTCTGCCAGGGTTCCCGGCGCGACACCCTCCAGCACCTCCTCGCGGATGCCATCGTCCAGTTCGGGAAGGGTCTCGGCCAGCAGCTCCGGCGGCAGCCACAGCACAACGACCCCCCGGTGGTCGGCTGTCAGGAAGCCCATCAGGTCGGCGACGTCTGCGGGGTGAAGGTCTTCCAGCAGCGACCGCAGGCGCAGGCCGTCGCCGTCATCGGCGGCGTCCACGACCTTTTCGACAAAGGACGCCGTCAGGACGTAGTCCTCGTCCAGCGCCTCGTGGTCTTCGGTGACGACAGGGTCGAGAGTGGCGGTTCGTTCGCTCACGCGGGGGGCCTCCCTCTCTCGATGTGAATCAGCCGGTAGCGCCGATCGTATCCCTTGTTACGTCAGATGGTGCGGTCGAGAAGACTCGAACTTCCACGGGTTGCCCCACAGCGACCTCAACGCTGCGCGTCTACCAATTCCGCCACGACCGCTCGCATCGGAGCGGGGGCTGTAGCGGAGGATCGGAGGGAAGGGAAGGGGGGCAACACAGGCAATAGGCAGTAGGCAGTGGGTCGTAGAAGGTGGGTTTCAAGGGTCCTGGTGTTGTTCGAGACGCGCAATCAGCGCGCGGAGCATCCGGCCGAGTTCGTCGGTTTGGGCCAGGATCGGGCTTGTCCTGGCTTCGGAGCAGATCGAGACGCGGCCGGCGAGGATCAGGTGCGTCTCAACTTCCTTGAGGGAACCCTGAGCGATGCGCAGGAAGCTGAGGTAGGAGCCCGTGGTGGAGCGTCCGTAGCCTTCCGCGATGTTCGCCGCGATGGAGACGGATGCGCGTCTGATCTGTGACGTCAGACCGAACTATTCTTCCTTGGGAAAGCCGCGGCTCAAATCATAGACCAGCACGGTCAAGTCCATGGCCCTTTGCCAGACCTTCAGATCGCGATAGCTGTTGACCGTATCCACCGGCACCGACCTCGCTACTGCCTACTGCCTACTGCCTACTGCCTACTGCCCAATCGCTCGTCTAGGCCGCTCCGGCCATGAAGTCGTAGACGTCGGCCGGGCGAGTCACTGTGATCGCGATGCGGTCTTCGCGGATCTCGATCATGCCGCGGGCCACCGGATGGTTGTTGGCCAGGATCCAGACCTCGTCGTTTTCCGATGCATCGAGCGGGATCACGGCGCCGCGACCCATCCGCAACAGCTGGGACATAGGCAGCACGGAGCGGCCCAGCACGACGGACAATTCGACGTCGACGGCTTCAATCTGGCTCAAGGGAACTCCGGATACGCGGGAGGTACAGACGTCTGGACTTGCATTGGCTGCTCCCGGGGACACATTGATCCCATCATGCTTGCCGAGCCGTTAAGCGCCGCCGTTTCACCACTGATTCGTTCCGATGGCCGCCCGGTCGAATGGATCGTCGCGCCCGGCTATGTGCCGTATGAGGCCGCCGTCGCCGAAATGGAGATGCGGGTGGCGGCGATCGCGGCCGGGGATGCGGCCGAGCGGGTCTGGTTGCTGGAGCATCCGCCGCTCTACACGGCCGGGGTGTCGGCCAGGGACGACGACCTGCTGGATGCCGGGCGGTTCCCGGTGCACCGGACCGGCCGGGGCGGGCAGTTCACCTATCATGGGCCGGGCCAGCGCGTGGCCTATGTGATGCTGGACCTGAACGCACGCGGGAAGGATGTGCGCGGCTTCGTGCGGGGGCTGGAGGCCTGGCTGATCGGAGCGCTGGCGGAGTTCGGCATCGAGGCCGGCGTGCGCGAGGGCCGGGTCGGTGTCTGGGTCGAGCGCAAGGGGCCGGGATGGTCGCGCGAAGACAAGATCGCGGCCATCGGGGTCAAGATCCGAAAATGGGTCAGCTTTCACGGCATCAGTCTGAATGTGGAGCCCGATCTGGCCCACTTCGAAGGCATCGTCCCCTGCGGCATCAGCGAGCACGGGGTGACGAGCTTGCTGGATCTGGGTGTCATCGCCGGCATGGACGAAGCAGACGGAGCCTTGAAAGCCAGTTTCCGTCGGGTCTTCGGCAGCGTCGCCTGAACCACGTCTTTCGGACTGTGGCTGCGCAGTGCATATGCGTGGCATGGCACGTGGCGAACGATCGGGACAACGGGGCGGCTCGATGGAAGCCAAGGCGCAATTGTCGGGGGTCGCGCATGACGCGGCCGACGGACCCCGGACGATCCCGGCGCTGATCGACCTGGCCCGGCTGGTCGGGCGATCGGGTGCGCCGCAACTGCACCTTCGGCTGGTGGCTTCGATCGCACTGATCATCGTCAGCAAGGCGCTGGGTGTGGTCGCGCCGCTGGTGCTCGGGGCTGCCGTCAACCATCTGGCCAGGGATCAACCGGCGGGCGTCTCGGTCGGTCTGGGCTTCGCAGGCTTCGCTGTGGGCTGGGCGATCGTGCGCTTCTTTTCCTCGACGGCCCCACAGCTCTCTGACGTCGTGTTCGCCCCTGTGCGTCAGGCGGCCCAAAGGCGCGCTGCGACCGAGACCTTCGCCCATGCGCTGAACCTGTCGCTGGATTTCCACCAGACCAAGCGATCCGGCGCCCTGTCCCGGACGGTGGACCGCGGTTCGCGCTCGGTCGACTTCCTGTTGCGTATCCTGACCTTCAACCTGGCTCCGACGGTTCTGGAGCTGGCCCTCGCCGCTGCGGTGCTGGGGGGCAAGTACGACTGGCGGTTCGCGGGCGTCGCGGTGGTCGTGGTGGTTCTCTACACCGGTCTGACCTTCGCCATATCCAACTGGCGGATCGAGCATCGACGCACGATGAACACCGCCGACACCGAGGCGGCCGGTCAGGTCGTCGACGCCCTGCTGAACTACGAGACCGTCAAGTCGTTCGGGGCCGAGGGCCGCGCCGCCGAGGGCTATGACCGGGCGCTGGGGGTCTATAACGCCGCGGCACTCAAGGCGAACAGCTCGCTGGCGCTTCTGAATGCCGTCCAGGCCCTGATCATGAATGTGGGTCTGGGGGTCATGGCCGTGATGGCGGGCTTCGAGGCGGCGGCCGGGCGGATGGGGCCGGGTGACGTAACGGCCGCCGTGCTCATCATGATCTCGCTTTATTCGCCGCTGAACATCCTGGGCTTCGCCTATCGCGAAATCCGCCAGTCCTTCATCGACATGGAGGAGATGCTGAAGGTCACACGTCAATCGCCGCAGGTCGCCGATGCGCCGGGAGCTATCGACCTGGTGCGTCCCCAGGATCAGCGCGGGGGATCTCTGGCGTTCGAGGACGTATCGTTCCGCCATGACACGCGGGCCAACGGCCTGGAAGATGTGTCGTTTCAGGTGGCACCGGGCACGACGACCGCCCTGGTGGGCCCCTCCGGCGCGGGAAAGTCCACCATCGTCAAACTGGCGCTGCGCCTGCTGGACCCCCAGACCGGCTGCGTGGCCATCGACGGCTCGGACATGCGCGACGTGACCCAGGCGTCGCTGCGCCGGGCGGTGGCCCTGGTGCCGCAGGACGTGGCGCTGTTCAACGACTCCCTGCGCGTCAACATCGCCTTCGCCCGGCCGGACGCGGACGAAGCGGCGATCGAGGCGGCTGCGGAGGCGGCGGAGCTGTCCGACTTCATACGCAGCCTGCCGGAGGGCATGGAGACCCGCGTCGGAGAGCGCGGCCTGAAGCTGTCCGGGGGCGAGCGTCAGCGCGTCGGCATCGCCCGCGCCCTGCTGGCCGACCCGTGCATCCTGATCCTGGACGAGGCGACCAGCGCACTGGACAGTCGCACCGAGGCCGCGATCCAGAAGACCCTGCGGAAGGCCAAGGCGGGTCGCACCACCCTGGTCGTGGCCCACCGCCTGTCCACCATCGCCGATGCGGATCAGATCCTGGTGCTCAAGGCCGGCCGTATCGTCGAGCGCGGGGCACACCATGATTTGGTGGCCCGGGTCGGAGGCGAATATGCGGCGCTGTGGAAAAAACAGACGCGCGGGGCAAGAACCGCCGCGGACGTGGGAAACTAGGCGCGCCCGATGGCGTAGAAGCGGTCCGAACGCTGCTTGCGCAGCGCGGCCGGTGTCAGGCGCAGAAGGGCCTGAAGCTCTTCCCACACGGCATCGCCGACGGATTTCATCGCTGCCTGCGGGTCGGCATGGGCACCGCCGACCGGCTCTGGCACCACCCGGTCCACGATCTTCATGGCCATCAGGTCCGGCCCGGTGATCTTCATGGCGTTTGCCGCATCCCGTGCCCGTGCCCCGTCGCGCCACAGGATGCCGGCGGCCCCCTCGGGCGAGATCACCGAATAGATCGAGTGCTCCAGCATCAGCACCCGGTTGGCGGCGGCCAGCGCGATGGCACCGCCCGAGCCGCCTTCGCCGGTGACTGTGGCGATCATCGGCGTGGTCAGGATCAGGCCGCGTTCGGTCGAGCGGGCGATGGCCTCGGCCTGGCCGCGTTCCTCGGCCCCCAGGCCCGGATAGGCACCGGCCGTATCGACGAAGGTCAGGACCGGCAGGCCGAAGCGATCCGCCATGTCCATCAGGCGCACGGCCTTGCGATAGCCCTCGGGCCGCGCCATCCCGAAATTGTGGGTCAGGCGGGTGGCGGTGTCGTGGCCCTTCTCGTGGCCCATGACGACGACGGCCTGTCCCCGGAAGCGGGCGAGGCCGCCCAGGATGGCCTGATCGTCGCCGAACTGGCGGTCGCCGCGCAGTTCGACATAGTCGGTGAACAGCGCATCCAGATAATCGACTAAATGCGGGCGTTGCGGATGGCGCGCGACCTGGGTTTTCTTCCAGGGGTCGAGCTCGGCATAGGTCTTCCGGCGAAGCTGCTCGGCCTTCTTCTTCAGGCCCTCGATCTCGGTCTCGAAAGAGCCGGAGGTCGCGGCAAGCAGCCCGAGCTCCTCGATCTTGGCCTCCAGATCGGCGATCGGCTCTTCAAAATCGAGATAGTGAGTGGCCATGAGGCGTCCGGGAGGGGCGGGCAAACAGGCCCTGTCGCAAGGCGGCGGAACCTAGAGAGGTCAACGCCGGGGGGCAAGCGGGGTTCAGAAAGCTTTGGAAAGGCCAGCCTGATTGAGAACGCCGTTGGCCGTGTCATGCCGCGATGACGTCGAAACCGCCCAAGGCCTCAAATCGAACTGGCACCTGGCCGTGGATGCCGAGGTTCTCCGCGAGAAGCTCCGGGGCAAAGTGGCGTGCCAGATACTCGAACTCCGCAAGGGTCGCGGTTTCGAGCACCAGCCCCTGGATGTTGGACTCGCTGGTCCAGACAGCCGCCTCGGCATCCCAGATCGCCTTGACGTAGAAGGACTGGCTCATGGGCCTGAATATGCGCTCTTAGTCGTCTCTCGCCAAGGGATGGTGACGGTTGACCACCTGCGTCAGGCGATCGGTGGCGACGTGGGTGTAGATCTGGGTCGTGGCGATGTCGGCGTGGCCGAGCAGGGTCTGGACGACGCGCAGGTCTGCGCCCCCTTCCAGCAGATGGGTGGCAAAGGCATGGCGCAGGACGTGGGGGCTGACGCGGGCGCGTTCGATCCCGGCGTCGATCGCGGCCTGGTCCAGCATCTGGGCGAAGCGACGGGGCGTCAGGTGGCCGGACGCCGCGCCGGACGGGAACAGCCAGGGGCTGTCGGGGCCCTTTTCCGGTCGCCGGGCGTCGCGGATGACCAGCCAGGCCTTCACGGCCTCCCGCGCCGAGGCATTCAGGGGGGCCAGCCGTTCCTTGCCGCCCTTGCCGCGCACGATCAGATAGGCGGGATCGCGACGGACGGCCTCGACGCGCAGGGACAGCAGTTCCGATACCCGCAGGCCGGAGGCATAGGCCAGTTCGACCAGGGCGATCATGCGCACACCGGCCCCCCCTTCACGACCCGCAGCGGCCGTCAGCAGGCCAACCACTTCCTCGCGGGTCAGGGTCCGGGGCAGGGGGCGGCCCTGTTTCGGCGCATCGAGGCGGCGGGACGGGTCGTCGGTACGCCAACCCTCGCCCAGGGCGAATCGATAGAACTGGCGCACGGCCGATCGGCGTCGTGCGGCGGTGGCGGCCGAAAGGCCTCGCGTCGACAGTCCGGAGAACCAGGCTTCGATCGCGCCCTCATCGGCACCGAGCAGCCCGACCTTGCCCAATGCCATCTCCACATCGGCCAGATCGCGGGCATAGGCGGACAGGGTGTGGGGCGAGGCGTCGCGCTCGACCGCCATCATCTCCAGAAAGGCCTCGACCTGGGGCGTCGTCATCGTTCGCAGATCGGCGTGTTCCGGTGGCACACCGGGCGGCTTGGTGTAGAGATCGACCCGATCATGCCTGTCCAAGCCTCTCTGCCCAACGCGACCGTCCGGTGAGCCGAGACACGTCCCGTCCATCGATTCCCGCACCGACCCGCATCATAGCGCTGGTCGGGCTGATGGGCGTGGGAAAATCGACCGTGGGTCGTCGCCTGGCCAACCGCCTTGGCCTGCCGTTCGTCGACGGGGACGACGCGATCGAGGCCGCGGCCCGGATGACGGTGTCCGAAATCTTCGCCCAGCTGGGCGAGGCCGAGTTTCGGGCGGGCGAGGCCCGGGTGATGCGACGCCTGCTGGAAGGACCGCCGATCGTCCTGGCGACCGGCGGCGGCGCGGTGCTGAACCCCGACACCAGGGCCCTGATGAAGGCGAAGGCGACGTCCGTCTGGATGCGGGCCGACATCAAGGTCGTGGCCGCGCGCGTCCAGCGGCGCGACACGCGGCCCCTGCTGCGCGGCAAGGATCCGCTCGCCGCCCTGACCGCGATGGCCGAGGTGCGCGATCCGGTCTATGCGACCGCCGACGTGACTGTGGAGGTCGGCGCGGGAGCCCACGCCCAGGCCGTGGAGGCGATCCTTGAGGCCCTGGAGGCCTACTGGGCGGGGGAGGGCGTGCGATGACGACCGTGGTGCCTGTCGGGGGCGGGCGTTTCACGCCCTATGATGTCGTCGTCGGGCGGGGTCTTTTGCGCGAGGCCGGGTCCCGCATCGCGCCCTTCGCCAGGGGCCGCACCGTGATCGTCAGCGACGAAACGGTCGCCGCCCTGCACGGTCCTGCTCTCAAATCATCGCTTGAAGAGGCTGGTATAAAAACGGAATTTGTTTCCGTTCCAGCGGGTGAGGCATCCAAATCCTTCGGCGAGCTGGAACGGCTGATGGACCGGCTGCTGGCGACGGGGCTGGACCGCAAGGATGTGATCGTGGCGCTGGGAGGGGGCGTGGTCGGTGACCTCGCCGGGCTGGCGGCGGCGCTCTACATGCGCGGGATCGACTTCATCCAGGTGCCGACGACCCTGCTGGCCCAGGTCGATTCCTCGGTCGGCGGAAAGACGGCGATCGACACGGCACGCGGCAAGAACCTGGTCGGGGCCTTTCACCAGCCGCGTCTGGTGCTGGCCGACATCGATGTGCTGGGCACACTGCCTGACGTGCAGTTGCGCTCGGGTTGGGCCGAGGTGCTGAAGCATGGGCTGATCTGCGACGCGGCCTTCTTCGACTGGCTGACCGGCGATGGCGCGGCCGGGGCCCGGGGCGACCCCGAGGCCCTGACCCGGGCCGTCATCCGCTCGGTCGAGATCAAGTCGGCCATCGTCGGCGAGGACGAAAAGGAAGCCGGTCGCCGCGCCCTGCTGAACCTGGGCCACACCTTCGGCCACGCGATCGAGGCGGAGCTCGGGTTCGAGGCGGCAGCGCTCGCGCATGGCGAGGCGGTGGCGCTGGGGTGCTGCATGGCCTTCCGGTTTTCGGCCGGGCAGGGACTGTGCGATCCTGCGGACGCCGCACGGGTCGAACAGGTTGTCGCAGCGGCCGGTCTGCCGACGCGGCTGACCCAGGCCGGGACGTTCTCCAGCGAGGCCTTGCTGGCGCGGATGGCGGGCGACAAGAAGGCCGAGGGCGGCGCGGTCACCCTGATCCTTGCGTCCGGGATCGGCCAGGCCTTGACCCGCCAGTTCACCGATGCGCGCCCGATTCTGGACTTCCTTGGACAGGAGGGCGCGACTTGAAGATCGAGGCTGTTGTCCTCGAAAACGCCTGGGTCCGGCTCGAGCCCTGGGTGCTGCCGCTGAAGGACGATCTGCGGGCGGCGTTGGACATCGAGCCCGAGGTCTGGGCCATGATGGCCGGAACCGGTCAGGGCGAGCATTTCGAGGATTGGTGGCAGGCGGCCCTGACCCGGACGGCTGCCGGGACCCAGGTGGCCTATGCCGTCCGTCGCCTGTCCGATGGAGCGCTGGTCGGGACGACGAGCCTGTATGACATCCGGCCCGAACACCGGCGCTGCGAACTGGGCGCGACCTTCTATCGACCGGATGCCAGGGGCGGTGTCGTCAATCCGTCCTGCAAGCGACTGCTTCTGGCGCACGCCTTCGAAGCGGGGGCCCTGCGCGTCGAGATCCTGACCGACGCGCTCAATGCCCGCAGCCGGGCCGCCATCGAAAAGCTTGGCGCGCGCTTCGAGGGCGTGCTCGGCAACTACAAGATCACCTGGACCGGCCGCAGTCGCGACACGGCCCTCTATGCCGTCCTGGCCCGCGATTGGCCCGAGGTCCGAGCGCGGCTGGATGCCCGTTTGAACGCATTCGCCTAATCGATCGCCCGGCACCGGGTGTCGGCGCGGCCGTCGGCGGTCCAGGTGGCCAGGATGCCCTTGCCGCGCAGCTCGGTCCGGCCCGCCCGGTACCAGATGCCGTCGGCAGTCCGCTCCTGAAACAGGTCGGCGGCCTCGCCGTGCGAGTTCCGGACCGTCGCCATGGCGCGGGGATTGTCGAAATCGACCGTCAGGCGCTCGCCGTTGTCGCAGAGATAGACGGTGCGGATCACGCGGTTCAGGGCGCGGTCCTGAATCTCGGCGCCCGTCCGACGCTGCGCCGTCTGGGCGTCGATGGCCCGCTGCTGAACCGCGTCGGCGCTTTCGGGAGCCGACCGCGCCTGACCGCACCCGCCGAGCAGAGCCAGACCCAGCAGGGCGACGGGGGCGACGATCTTCATGGCAACTCCGGCAACGCTGGCGGTCAGGCCTGGCTGTAACGGGCTCAGCCGGTTCGCGTTCCGGTGCGCCGGGCCCGGAAGAAGGCGCGCAAGGCTTCACCGCACGATTCTGCCAGGACCCCGCCCTCGACGGCGGGGCGCGAATGCAAGGTGGGCTGGTCGAAAAGACGGGGTCCATGGACGACCGCGCCACCCTTCGGATCGTCGGCCCCCCAGACCAGCCGGCCGATTCGGGCATGGCTGATGGCCCCCGCGCACATGGCACAAGGCTCCAGGGTGACATAGAGGGTCAGGCCGGACAGACGATAATTGCCCAGAGCCGAGGCCGCCGCGCGGATCGCCTGAATCTCGGCGTGGGCGGTCGGATCATGTCCTGATATCGGGGCGTTCGCGCCGGTCGCGACGACCTCGCCGGTCGCTTCGTCGACGATCACGGCCCCGACGGGAACCTCGCCTGCGTCCGCCGCCGCTTGCGCAAGGTCCAGTGCCATGCGCATGAACCGCTCATCATGGCCCGCCATACCGACGACAACGACAAGAAGCCCCGCCCCAGTCAAGCCCCGAGGGCGCACAAGCCCGGGGATCGCCCGAAAGGCGGCTCCGCGCGCCCCGGCTCGGCCTCCGCTGCCCTGTTCCAGTCCAGCGCCAGGACGCCCGAAGGCGGCCGCGGCTCCGGCAGCGGCCGCGCCTATCCGGCCGACAAGGGGGCGCGGCCGGAACCCCGGGCCAAGGGGCCTCGCCCGGGCGGAAAGCCGGGCGGCAAGCCCGGCAAGGACGCCGCGCCCGCCGAACCGAAGCGCAGCGAACGGATCGCCAAGGCCATGGCGCGGGCCGGTATCGCGTCACGCCGCGAGGTCGAGCGGCTGATCGGTCTGGGCAAGGTGGCGGTCAATGGCCGTATCCTCGACACGCCCGCGACCCTGGTCACCCGCGACGACGTCATCACCGTGGACGGCAAGCCGATCGCGGCGGCCCAGGCGACCCGCGTCTGGCGCTACCACAAGCCGGTCGGTCTGCTGACCTCGCACAATGATCCGGCCGGACGGCCGACCGTGTTCGATGCCCTGCCCAGCGGTCTGCCGCGCGTGATTTCGGTTGGGCGACTGGACATCAATACCGAAGGTCTGCTGCTGCTGACCAACGACGGCGAGCTGAGCCGGGCGCTGGAGCTGCCCGAGACGGCCCTGGTGCGCCAGTACCGGGCCCGCGCACGGGGACGGGTGACCCAGGGCGAGCTGGACAGGCTGAAGGACGGCGTGACCGTCGACGGCGTCCGCTACGGCCCGGTTGAGGCGACCATCGACAAGGCGACGACCAAGGAGGACGGCAGTCAGGCCGCCAACCTGTGGATCAGCGTCCAGATCGCCGAGGGCAAGAACCGCGAGGTCAGGAAGGTGCTGGAATCGGTCGGTCTGACCGTCAACCGGCTGATCCGCCTCGCCTATGGACCCTTCCAGCTGGGCACCCTTGCGACCGGCTCGGTCGAGGAGGTCGGTCCCCGCGTGATCCGCGAACTGCTGGGCGAACACATCCGCCCCGACAACCTGCCCCAGGGCCATACGGTCGAGACGCCCGCGCCGATCCCCGGCCGCCGCACCGGCGCGCCGAAGGTCACGGGTACTTCGGGCTCGGCCATGTCGGATCCGTCGAGGAAGCCCAGCCGCGTCCGCGCCGCCGCGACCGCCCAGGTCGAGGGAGCCGAGCGGGCCAATCGTCCGCCCAGGAAAGCCGGCTGGGCCAAGGCCGCACCGCCGAACCCGCGCGGACCCTCGACCAAAAAGCCCTGGAAGCCCCGCGAGGACGGCGCGGCGGCCGGCGAACGCCCGGCGCGGATGTTCAAGCCGCGCGAGGACAAGATCATCGGGCCCAAGTCCGCGACCTGGGCGCGGGATGGCGACAAGACGGGGCCCAAGCGCGGCTCCGGCCCGGCCAAACCCCGCAGCCCGTCCGGGCCGCGCGGACCCCGTTCGGGCGGTTAACCGTTGCGGATCGTCGCCGGAAAGCTGAAGGGTCGCGCTATTGTGGCTCCGGAAGGGCAGAGGACGCGCCCGACCTCCGACCGCGCGCGTCAGGCGATCTTCAATGTGCTGGAGCATGCCGCCTGGGCCGAGCCCCTGGCCGGCGCGCGGGTCATGGATCTGTTCGCGGGCTCGGGGGCCCTGGGGTTCGAGGCCATGAGCCGGGGGGCCGCCTTCTGTCTGTTCGTGGAGACGGACGAGGCGGCGCGCGGCGCGATCCGCGAGAACGCGGACACTTTCGGGGTCATGGGCGCGACGCGCGTGCATCGACGCAGCGCGATCGATCTGGGCGCGCGGCCGGGATCGGACGGCGAAGCCTTCGACCTCGCCTTCCTCGACCCGCCCTATGGCAAGGGCCCGTCTTCACCGAATCCGGGCGAGCAGTCCCTGCAACGGTTGCTGGAGGGCCATTGGCTGAAGCCCGGGGCCCTCGTCGTGTTCGAGCGCGGGTCGGACGAGCCGGAGATCGAGACGCCCGGTTACGAGCGGCTGGATGCACGGGACTATGGGGCGGCGCGGGTGCTGTTTTTGCGGCTTGACCCTGACGTGGCGTGAGACCCCATAGGGGTGTCCATGCGGAACGACGCGCGCCACGCCCTCCACACCGTCAGCCAGCTGGCCAGGCTGTCCGGGACCTCGGTCCGGACGCTGCACCACTATGACGCCATCGGAGTGCTGAAGCCCGCGACGGTCGGCGAGAATGGATACCGCTACTACGGGCGAACGGAGCTGCTGCGTCTGCAGCAGATCCTGATCCATCGGGAGTTCGGGGTGCCGCTCAGCGACATTCCGGCCCTGCTGGAGGCCGGGGACTCCGACCGGCTGACGGCCCTGCGACAGCAGCGGGCGCGGCTGGAGCAGGAAGCGGACCGCTATCGCCGTCTGGCCCGGACGATCGACCGCACGATCGCCGAACTGGAAGGACGAGAGACTGTGATGGACAAGCAGCTATACGAGGGCTTCAGCCCGGAAAAGCAGGCCGGATACGAGGCCTGGATCATCGAACGATACGGCCAACCGGCTCAGGACCGCATCGAGGCGGGCAAGGCGGCGATGGCAGCCCTGTCGCAGGCAGAGCGCGACAGCTGGCTGGCCGAGGTCGCCGGAATGGAGGCCGATTTCGCGCGCGCGATGGGTGAGGGGGCGGCATCCGATGACCCGGCCCTGGATCCGTTGCTGCAACGGCATCACGCCTGGGTCGCGAAGACCTGGAAGATGGGGCCGACGGCAGAGGCCTATGCGGGGCTGGGCCGGATGTATGTTGAGAATCCGGACTTCCACGCGCGCTACGAGGGCATCCGACCGGGGCTGGCGGAATGGATGGCAGAGGCGATGGCGGCCTATGGCCGACGGGCCCTGAGCGCCTGAGCCAGGCCGACCGCTGCGGCCGTGACCTCCTCCCAGGTGACGTCGAAGCCGTCGTCGTCGCCGAACCAGGGATCGGTCACGGCCTGGCCTTCCCGACCCGGCACATGGTCCAGCGCGAGGCTGAGCTCTGCAACCGCGTCGGCGGGGGCCAGCCGGCGCAGGTTGGCGAGGATGTCGAGGTCCAGCGCGACGATATGGGTGAACCGTCGGAAATCGGTGGGCTTCACCTGCCGACCCCGGTAACCGGAGATGTCGATGCCGTGGCGGGCGGCAACCGCGCGGGCGCGGGGGTCGGGCGGATCGCCGATGTGCCAGTCACCGGTGCCGGCCGAGTCCACGACCAGGTCGAGCCCAGCCGTTCGGCCTCGGCGCGCAGGGCAGCTTCCGCCAGCGGCGAGCGACAGATGTTGCCGAGACAGACGAACAGGACGGAGGGCATCGCTTCCAGTAGCGCAGCGACAGCCCGACAGGAACGTCACCGCCGCCCGAACAGCTTCTCCAGATCGGCCAGCTTGAGCTCCACATAGGTCGGCCGCCCGTGGTTGCACTGGCCGCTGTGCGGGGTGGCCTCCATCTGTCTCAGCAGGGCGTTCATCTCCGGCGCGGACAGGACGCGACCGGCGCGGACGGAGCCGTGGCAGGCCATGGTGCCGCAGACCTCGCCGAGGCGCTCGGACAGGGCCAGGGCCGCGCCGTGTTCGGCCAGGTCGTCGGCGATGTCGCGGATCAGGCCCCGGACGTCGGTGTCGCCGAGGAAGGCGGGCGTCTCGCGCACCAGCACGGCCCCGCCGCCGAACGGCTCGACGATCAGGCCCAGTTGCGCCAGTTCGTCGGCGCGGGCGACGACGCGGTCGGCCTCGGCGGGGTCCAGCTCGACGACTTCGGGGGTCAAGAGGGCCTGACGGGTGACGGAGCCTTGCGCCATCTGGGTCTTCATCCGCTCATAGACGAGGCGTTCATGGGCGGCATGCTGGTCGACCACGACGATGCCGTCGCGCGTCTGGGCGACGATATAGGTGCCGTGGACCTGGGCGCGGGCGGCCCCCAGGGGCTGGTCGATGGGGTCGGGGGCTGAGTTAGTGGCGAGTGGCGAGTGGTGAGTGGCGAGGCCGCTGGCGGCGGTGTCCCAGTGGGGCTCGAAGCGGGCGGAGCGTTCGGAGAGGCCGGGGATCTCCTGGGCCGCGGCGGCCGGCCGGTCCCAGCCGGTCCAGCCACTGAAGCCCTGGGCGGAGGGTGAGGTCGGGCTGAACGCCGCCCCGGTGTGGGCCGTGAACCCCGCCAGCACACTGTCCGCCACCGTGGTCGAGGCGCGGTGTCCGGCAGCATGCAGGGCGTGGCGCAGCGCCCCGACGATCAGGCCGCGCACCAGGGCGGGGTCGCGAAAGCGGACCTCGGCCTTGGCCGGGTGGACATTGACGTCGACGAACAGGGGATCGATCTCGAGAAACAGCACGGCCGCCGGATGCCGGTCGCGGGCGAGGAAGTCGGCATAGGCCCCGCGCAGGGCCCCCTGCAGCAGCCGGTCGCGGACCGGGCGGCCGTTGACGAACAGATACTGGTGCCCGCCATTGCCCCGGCTGTAGGTCGGCAGGCCCGCGTATCCGGACAGCCGGATGCCCTCGCGCGACTGGTCGATCAGCAGGGCATTGGCCTCGAAATCCCGGCCCAGCAGGGCGGCGAGCCGTTTCAGGCGGCCCTCGTCGCCGGGGTGTTCGGCGGGCAGGCGCAGGGTGGTGCGGCCGTCGAGATCGAGGGTGAAGGCCACCCCTTCATGCGCCATGGCCTGGCGCTTGATCTCCTCCGAGATGGCCATGGCCTCGGACCGTTCGGACTTCATGAACTTGAGCCGGGCCGGGGTGGCATAGAACAGGTCCCGGACCTCGACGCGGGCCCCGTGCGGGCCGGGGAAGGCGGCGGGGGCGACGGCGCGCGTATCGCCGCCCTCGACCGTGATCTGATGGGCCTCGCCGCCCGGGCTCCGGCTGGTGATGGTCAGCCGGGCCACCGAACCGATGGAGGGCAGGGCCTCCCCCCGGAAGCCAAGCGTGGAGATACGCAACAGGTCCACGTCGCCCGCGTCGTCGGGCTCCAGCTTGGAGGTCGCGTGGCGCTCGACGGCCAGGGCCAGCTGGTCCGGGGCCATGCCGTGGCCGTCGTCGGCGATCAGGATGCGCGACAGGCCGCCGCCGTCGGCCTGGACCTCGATCCGGGTTGCCCCGGCGTCGAGCGCGTTCTCGACCAGCTCCTTGATGGCGCTGGCCGGGCGTTCGACCACCTCGCCGGCGGCGATGCGGTTGACGGTCTCGGGCGGGAGGCGGCGGATGGGCATGGGATTCGCAAGTATGGCGCGATCCGGCCCCGGCAAGAAGGCGATGTTGTGCGGGTTCGAACGGGAAAGACCGGCGCTGGCCGCCCGACCTATGTGATCGGGGTGATGGTCATGGTCAGGAGGTCGCCCGATTCGTCGCCCACACGGACTGCGGCCATTTCGCCGCGCAGGAAGGTGAGGCGGGGAGACGCCATGTGCTGCTCGCCGCGCGACAGATTGGCCTCGAGCTGAAGCTGGGTCGCCCCGCCGTCGCTCTGGTCGGCGAACAGATTGGCCTCGAAATCATAGGTGACGCCGCCGGCGCTGGCCGAAGCACTGGCGGGCATGTCCTCGACGATCTGGGTGCGGGTCGACACCACCTCGACGCCGTTCTGGACCACGGAAAGTTCCAGCTGGTAGCGTGGGGTCGTCGGCTCCTGGGCAAGGGCGGAGGTGGCGGTCAGCAGGGCGGCGGC
The DNA here is from genome assembly GCF_017795885.1 of Brevundimonas sp. AJA228-03. Lineage (NCBI taxonomy): Bacteria > Pseudomonadati > Pseudomonadota > Alphaproteobacteria > Caulobacterales > Caulobacteraceae > Brevundimonas > Brevundimonas sp. AJA228-03. The sequence goes on from NZ_CP059297.1 coordinate 1,830,146, forward strand.
GATGAGTACGACGCGGATCATTGGCGGCTCCTTGTGCGGGAGCAGGGTCCGGAGATTCCTGTCAACGCAAGGTTAACGTCCGCACAGGCCTCAGCCAACCTCCGTCCGGGCTTCCTCAGCCGCGACCCAGGCCGCCTCTGCCGGGGTCCAGATCACGGGCGCGATGGCAGGGTTTGGCGCTTGGCGTGCTGATCCGGTCAGGCGTATCTGCCCTCTGGACCCCGGCCTGCGCCGGGGTGCACGGGGGTGGGGGAGATTGAAGATGAAACCCGGCACCCAACTGACCGACCTGCGAGGACAAACGTTGCCCGGGGATGGACCGGTTGCTCACGGCGCGAGGATCCATGGCCTCGACACGGTGCGTGGTCTGGCGCTCTTCGGCGTTCTGATCATCAATCTCGACAGCGAGTTCCGGGTGACGCTGTTCGAGCAGTTTCAGCCTGCTGCGCTCGCGGCCGCATCATCGTCGTTCGATCGCCTTGTCTCGATGCTGTTCGGCCTCCTGATCGAGTTCAAGGCGTTCGCCGTATTCTCCCTGTTGTTCGGCATCGGCCTTGCGATGCAGTTCGACCGTCTGCGCGAGAGCAGCCGAAGCCGTGTTCTGGTCCGGCGCCTGCTCGTCCTTTTGATGTTCGGCGTTATTCACCTGACCCTGGTCTGGAATGGCGACATTCTGACCGAGTATGCCATCGCAGGACTTGTCGTCATTCCGCTTCTGGGTCGCTCCCGCTTGACCCTCGGCGTGGCGGCCGCGGGCGCGATGCTGCTCTATCTCGCAGTGCCATGGATACCCTTGCCGTTCAGCTTTCCCTCTGCGGACTGGATAGACGCTCATGTGAGCACGGCCCGCGCCGTCTACGGCGGCGGCTCGTTCCTTGAGGTCTTGCGGTTCCGCATCGAGGAGTTGCCACAGATCGCGAAACTGCATGCCTATGTGTTTCCGAGGACCGTCGCCCTGATGCTTCTGGGCGCGCTCATCTGGCGATCCGGCGTCTTGAAGCCCGGCCATGGCGCAAGGTCACCGATCCTGAGCGCGGGTGCCGTTCTGGTCGTCCTCGGGGCAGTTGCATCGATCACCGCGATCCCGGGCGTGGCACCCGGATGGATCGGGTCCGTTTTGGCGGGCGCTGCGCCTGTACTGCTGGCGGTGAGCTATGCCGCGCTCATATGGGTCATCTCGTCCAGTCGCCTCGGATGGCTCGTGGACTGGGCGGCTCCGGCAGGGCAGATGGCCTTCACGAACTACATCCTGCAATCGGTCGTCCTTGGACTGCTGTTCTATGGTTATGGCGCGGGACTGATGGGACGACTGGGGGTGTCCGCGGGGCTCGGCGTTTCCATTCTCCTTTTTCTTCTGCAGGTTATCGCCAGTTCCTTCTGGCTCAGGTCCTACCGGTATGGACCCTTCGAATGGGCATGGCGGTCGCTGACATACGGGTCGGTCCAGTCCTGGAAACGACCGGATCCGCGCATCGCCAATGGGATGTGAGGGAGGCCGGTCAGGCCTGCTGTCTCCTCACGAGGCCCGATACGGCGACAGTTCTTCCGTCATCGCCGCGATCTCCGCCGCCACGCCCGCCCGTTCCTGCTCCAGATAGCGCGCCACCGGGGTCCTGAGCGCCGGGTCGGCGATCCAGTGGGCGGAATAGACGGGGGAGGGCAGGTAGCCGCGGGCGATCTTGTGCTCGCCCTGGGCCCCCGCCTCGACGCGGGACAGGCCGCGCGCGATGGCGAACTCGATGGCCTGGTAGTAGCAGAGCTCGAAATGGAGGAAGGGCACCTCCTCCAGCGCGCCCCACTGACGGCCATACAGGGCGTCGCGGCCGATGAAGTTCAGGGCCCCGGCGATGGGCGTGTCGTTGCGGAAGGCCATGACCAGGGCGATCCGGTCGGCCATCGTCTCCCCGATCCTCTCGAAGAAGGCGCGGGTCAGATAGGGGCGACCCCATTTCCGGGCCCCCGTGTCCTGATAGAAGTCGAAGAAGGCGTCCCAGTGGGCCTCCAGAATGTCCGGACCGGTCAGGACGCGGATGTCGAGATCGGACTGGGCGTCGCGGCGTTCGCGCCGGATGGTCTTCCTCCGGTTGGACGACAGGGCGGCCAGGAAGTCGTCGAAGGTCCGGTAGCCGTCGTTCCTCCAGATGAACTGCATGTCCTGGCGACGCAGCATTCCGGCCTCGCCCATGGCCGACCATTCGGGTTCGGTCGGGAAGTTGACGTGCAGAGATGATACGCCCAGCCGCTGCGTCAGGGTCAGGGCCCCCTCGATCAGGGCGGCGCGGACCGTGGCCTCGTCCGTCCCGGGCGCGTGCAGGAACCGGGGTCCGGTCGCGGGGGTGAAGGGGACGGCCCCTAAAAGCTTGGGATAGTACTGACCGCCCGCCCGTTGATAGGCGTCGGCCCAGGAATGGTCGAAGACGTATTCGCCCTGGCTGTGGCCCTTCAGATAGAGGGGCATGCACCCGAGGACCGCCTCGTCCGGCCCCATCAGGGTCAGATGGCGCGGACCCCAGCCCTGACGCGCGACCGCGCTGCCCGAGACCTCGCAGGCGTGCAGGAAGTCGAAGCTGACGAACGGATCGCCGGTCGGGCCGGCACAGCCATCCCACGCCTCGCGCCCGATGGCGGCGATGGTGTCGTGGACCTGGAGGGTGAACTCGGGCTGAGGGGTCACCGCACCTCGACGACGGCGTCCACCTCGACGGCGAAGCCGAGGGGCAGCTGATAGACGCCGACGGCCGAGCGGGCGTGGCGACCGGCGTCGCCGAACACCTCGACCATCAGGTCCGAACACCCGTTGATGACGGCGGGAATGGCGGTGAAGCCCGGGCCGGCCTGAACGAAGCCGCCCAGCTTGACGATACGGACGACGCGATCCAGGTCGCCGTCCAGCGCGGCGTTCAGCTGGGCCAGCAGGTTGATGCCGCACAGGCGGGCACCGGCATGGGCCTGTTCCGGGGTGACGTCCTCGCCGACCGTGCCCTTCAGGCCGCCCGACGCATCGTTCGACAGCTGGCCCGAGATGTGAACCAAATTGCCGGTGCGCACGAAGGGCACATAGTTGGCCACGGCCGCAGCGGGCTGGGGCAGGGCGATGCCGAGTTCGGCCAGGCGGGCAGTGATGGACATGTCGGGCTCCAGAGAGGGGTCGGCGGGGGTTTAGCGCGGGTCGCGCACGGCGTCTCCTCCCCATGCGTCGCATGGGGATGAGACATTAACCGGCGTGTGGCATCGTCCATGCCATGGACACGCTTTCTCCTGGCCAGGTCGCGGCATTCAACGCCGTCCGGGCCCGCCTGACCGCCGAAGAGCGGACGCGGGTCGATATCGCCTCGGTCGAGGCCGTGGAACCGGCAGCGACCGCCGCGCGGCACTGGAATTTCGATCTGCCGGCCCACGCCGCCGATCAGGCTCTCGGTCCCGATGCGACCGACGCCATACGCCGCGCGCTCGTCGCCACCTGGGCGCTGGAGTTGCCCGGTCGGGCGAAACAGGCGGCCCTGCCGGGCGAGGTGATGGAGCTCTATCCCTACTGGCTCGACAGGATGGCCGAGTTCCTGACGTCGGCGGGCGACAGCGACGCGCGCTATGACGCCGACCACTGGGCCAAGGATGTGCGCCTGGCGCTCGTCCTGAGTGTTCCCGGCAGCCTGACGCAGAACATCGATCTGTCGTCCCCGCTGGGACCGGGTCAGGTGGTCCGGAACGGACTTCACGGTCACGGATGGGCAGCCTTGATTCGCTATGTGCAGGCCCGCGGCTGGGACCGGACCTGGCTCGAAACCCACACCGAAGGCCGCCAACTGATCGATTTCAACGAGGCCGGCTGGGACCGCACCTGGGCCACGGGCGCAGCCATCTGCAAGACACGGCCCGAGCTGGCCGGGATGTTCGGATCGAGCTGGTTCTTCGATCCCCCGCTGGAAACCATCAGCCCCCGCCTGGCCTATCTGCGGCTGAACCCCCTGAAGGGCGGGGCCTTCATCATCCACCAGGGACCGGCCCCGATCCATTCCGAACGGGCCAGCGCGTCCTCGCCGACGCGCAAGGCCCTGATCGAGAGCGGGGACTATACGCCGAGTTCCTGGCTGGTCGCCTGGCCCCGCAGCACCCTGATCCCGTGGGCCGGGCAGCGGAAGGTCGCGCTGGAGATGGCGAAGGCCGCCTAGCCCTCCATCCGTGCCCAGGCCGCGCCGATCGGCATGATCTCCAGCCCCGCTGCCCTCGCCAGCCGGATCACCCGGTCCAGATCTTCGGGCGTGCAGCCGTAGGGCGTCGGCCGGTCCATCACGTCGTGGCCACTTGCGATCAGCCAGCCCTTCCGCTCGGCCGTTCTTTCCATCAGGGCTTCGAGATCATAGCCGGGCAGGCGGCGGCTCTCCAGACCGATGGCCTTCAGGTTTGTACGGTCGGCCGTGCCGGCGTTGACCCCGTCACCGACGCCCCGACCCAGGTCGAAGCGGCCCGCGACGACGGCCTTCGTGGCCCTCGCCACATCGCCGAACGGCCAGGCGAAGGCGGTCATGCGGTGGCCGTCGAGGCGCTCGGCGACCCAGGTCGCATTGCGACCCAGGTCGACGGCATAGTCCGCGGCCGACATCCGCAACGCATTGGCGTGGCTGAAAGTATGGCACCCCACCTCATGACCCGCCTCGAACAGGGCCTGGAGATGCGCCGTGGTGAACTGCGGCCGGTCCAGGTTCGACCCGCTCTCCAGTCCCCCACAGACGAAATAGGTCGCCTTGATCCCGTGTCCGGCCAGAATCGGCCCGGCCTCGGTCCAGGCAGTGGCGGGTATGTCGTCGAACGACAGGCTGAAGGTGCCGCGCCCGGTCCGGATCGGCGCTGGGCGAACATCCAGATAGCGCCCGGCGCGGCGACGCATCTTGTCGAGGAGGACAGACATGGGCGCAGTCTGCCCGAACCGCCTTAAGGACGCTTCAACGCACGGCCCGCCACCACGGCTCCGGCACCGAACTTCTCGCGCAGGGCATCGATCGTGGTCTCGGTTTTCAGGGTTCGCGCCTCGCCGGTATCGAACAGGGCGGGGGGCATGTCTTCGGCGTCCTGGATGTCGGCCAGGCCGATGCCGATCAGGCGATAGGGGCGGCCCAGTTCGGGCTTCAGCAGGTCGCGCCCGATGGCGAACAGGGCGCGCGCCGTCTGGACCGGCTCGGGCATGGTGGTGCGGCGGGTGACGATCCGGAAGTCGGTGCGTCGCAGTTTCAACACCACGATGCGGCTGGCGACGCCGTCACGACGGGCCTTGGCGGCGATCTTCTCGCACAGGGGCCACAGCTCGGCTTCCAGCTCTTCCTGCGTCGTCAGGTCGGTGTTGAAGGTGTTCTCCGCGCTCATGCCGCGCCGGTCATGCTCCGGGTTCACGGCGCGCGCGTCGCGGGCGTGGGCCAGGTCGTGCAGCCGCAGGCCCGTCTCGCCATAGCGTTTGACCAGATCGCGGACGTCAGCCGAGGCCAGGTCGCCGACCGTGGCGAAGCCGTCGCTGATCAGGGTCTTGCCGAAAACGGGGCCCACGCCGGGCAGGATGCGGACGGATTTCGGCGCCAGCAGCGCCTCGGCATTCGCCGTCCCGATGACCGAGAACCCTCGCGGCTTGTCCAGCTCGGACGCGACCTTGGCCAGGAAGCGGTTGGGTGCCAGTCCGATCGAGACCGACAGGCCGGTCTCCTCCTCGATCCGCTTCTGCAGGCGGATCAGCTGGAGCGCCGGCGGACCGCCGTTCAGCCGCTCGGTGCCCGACAGGTCGATCCAGGCCTCGTCCAGCGACAGCGTCTGCACCAGCGGCGTCAGTTCGCCCACCATGCCGAAGATGCGTTCCGATTCAGGGACATATTTCGAAAAGTTCGGCTTGATGACGACCGCGTCGGGACAGGCCTTCAGCGCCTTGAACATCGGCATGGCCGAGTGCACGCCATAGATCCGTGCGATGTAGCAGCAGGTCGAGACCACGCCCCGCACGCCACCCCCCACGATCACCGGGCGGTCGCGCAATTCGGGCCGGTCGCGCTTCTCCACCGACGCATAGAAGGCGTCGCAGTCCAGATGGGCAATCGACAGGCTGGAAAGCTCGGGGTCGCCGACGACGCGCGGTGAACCGCAGGCCGGGCAGCGCGCGACCGCGTCCGCTCCGGCCCACAGGCATTCTCGACAGATTGTGGTTATGGCCACGCCCGGGATTCCGACTTCACCCCAACTTAAGACTGCCCGGGGCACAATCCCAATCGAAGAGGGCGAAATGCCTCAATGCGCAGATCGCGCGTCAAACGAGGCCGCAGACCGGGTGATGATGTCCAAGAAAGTCCTCATCGTCGAGGATAACGAGCTGAACATGAAGCTTTTTCATGATCTGCTCGACTCCCAGGGCTATCAGACGTTTCAGACCCGCGAGGGACTGCAGGCGATGGCCCTGGCGCGTCAGCACATGCCCGACCTCATCCTGATGGACATCCAGCTGCCGGAAATCAGCGGCCTGGAAGTCACCAAATGGCTGAAGGACGACGAGGAACTGGCCCACATCCCGATTATCGCCGTCACCGCATTCGCCATGAAGGGCGATGAGGAACGCATCCGTCAGGGCGGCTGCGAGGCCTATATCTCCAAGCCGATCTCGGTGATGCCGTTCCTGGAGACGGTACGCAAACACATCAGCACCCCGGTCCTGGCAGGGTAGGGGCCGATGACCGCGCGTATCCTGGTGGTCGACGATCTGGAGGCGAATGTTCGCCTGCTCGAGGCCAAGCTGACGCTGGAATACTACGACGTCCTGACCTGCTGCGACGGGGCGACGGCTATCAGGCTGGCGGCGTCCGAGAAACCGGACATCATTCTCCTGGACGTCATGATGCCCGGCATGGACGGGTTCGAGACCTGTCGCCGGATCAAACTGGACCCCGTCACCAACCATATCCCGATCGTGCTGGTGACGGCGCTGGACGGCCGCGAGGAACGGATCAAGGGGCTGGAGGCGGGGGCCGACGACTTCGTCTCCAAACCCCTGGACGACGTCGTCCTGTTCGCGCGTGTCCGGTCGCTGACGCGACTGAAGCTGGTCATGGACGAGCTTCGGGAGCGCGAGGAAAGCGGCAGGCGACTGGGCGTCACCACCGACGGTGCCGGGCGTCTGCGCGGCTCGGGCGGTCGCGTCCTGATTGTCGACGACAATGCGCGTCAGGCGGCCAGGATCGCCGAGGAACTGATCCGCGAGCACCGTCCGGTGATCGAGACGGACGCCGCAACGGGTCTGATCTCTTCCAGGACCCCCATCGATCTGATGATCGTCAATGTGGCGGCGGCAGAGTTCGACGGCCTGCGCCTGATCGCCCAGGTGCGCTCGGCCGAGACGACGCGGCACCTGCCGATCCTTGCGGTGGTGGATCCGGCCGACCGGCCCCGACTGGTCAAGGCGCTTGAGCTGGGTGTCAACGACATCCTGATGAAGCCTGTCGATCCGGAAGAGCTATCGGCCCGGGCGCGAACCCAGGTCCGGCGCAAGCGCTATACGGACTTCCTGCGCGAGAAGCTCGACTACAGCCTCGAGATGGCTGTCACCGATGCGCTGACCGGTCTGCACAACCGCCGCTACATGGCCGGGCAGTTGCAGGCCTTCGTCAGTCGCGCCGTGCTGGGTGGCGAGCCCGTCTCCGTCCTGCTCCTGGACATCGACCACTTCAAGAAGGTCAACGACGGCTTCGGACACGATGCCGGCGATGAGGTTCTGCGCGAGTTCGCCGTGCGTCTGGCCACCAACGTCCGCGCGGTAGACCTGCCGTGTCGTCTTGGCGGCGAGGAGTTCGTGGTGGTTATGCCGGGCACCTCGATCGAGGACGCGCACCGCATCGCTGAACGCATCCGCCGCGATGTGGGCGCGACGCCGTTCCGCGTGATGGGCGGTCGCGAGCACCTGTCCGTGACCATCTCTATCGGCGTCGCCGCGTCCGCTGGTGCCAACGACACCCCCGACGCCCTCCTGAAACGCGCCGACGAGGGCGTCTACGAGGCCAAGGCCAGCGGGCGCGACCGGGTCATCGCGCGCGCGGCCTGAAGCCCTTCCTCCCGACACGCGGGGCCAGGGGCTCCACACCCGATCGTCCACTTGAAGGTTGGCCGCAGATCATGATTCCGATGCGCTCTGGTCCCGTCTGACGGATCAGGCCAGGCGCGGACAAGCCACGTCCGATTCTGACGCAGGCTCATGCGATGCTCCCCGCATGGCCAGGCGCCATCAGATCAATCCCGAGGTCCTCGCCGACATCGTCCCTCCGGCGATAGAGTCCAGAAGGGACGCGCTGCGGCTGGTCGGGGACGGGGAGAGGAACCTGAACGATTTGAAAGCCGTATCCGAAACTATCGACACGGCCCCCCAGGATCTGGACTCCTTGCACCCGGTTTTTTCGGAGTGCAACTCCCACGAATCCTGTCCCGCTGACGCGACGACGGGCACCTGCGGACCGCCGGAGGGCGCGGAGCGAGACGGATGAGTGGCCGCCTTTGACGCCATAAACAGGCGTTGACGTCGATCCAGCGGCCTGCGGTCGTCCCTGACAGGTTTCGATGGTTGTGCCGGTCCGGCCTCGGATGCTCTATTGAACGTCCCGGTGTCTCGACGCCAAGCTGGGAGCCCGCATCATGAAGTCCGCCGCGACTGCGCTGTTCATTTTTGTGGCGGGAGCCTCCGCGCTGACCGCATGTCGACAGACGGATGAGGGCCCTGCGCCGGCTGCATCGGCGGAGGCTGGGGCCACGACAGAAGCTGAGGCATCTGCGTCGCGGGAAAGCCAGGAAATGAAGGACATGCAGCTGCAGGAGCAGGCGGCCCAGAGAGCGCGCGCCCCAGCCGATCCCGTGACCGGCGTGATCGAGCGCGCCGAGCTCTGTATCCATTTCGGTGGCGAGGAACCCTTCGACGACGCGCGCCGGGCCCAGATCGATCAGGCTTTCGAAGACAACAGATGCGATACGGTCGTGGCCGACGGTGACGCGCTGAAAGCCCAACGCCCGCAGGATGCAGCCAGAATCGAGACGGCGATCGCGGACCTGCGGCTTTAGGCCCAAAGAAAAACGCCCGGTCATGACTGACCGGGCTCTGAAATCTCATTCCGGACTAGAGCAGCGCGACCGCGCGTCAGCCCAACGGGAATGCCTTACTTGATCTTGCCTTCCTTGAACTCGACGTGCTTGCGCACGACGGGGTCGTACTTGTTGACCACCATCTTTTCCGTCATCGTGCGGGCGTTCTTCTTGGTGACGTAGAAGAAGCCGGTGTCGGCGGTCGAGTTCAGACGGATCTTGATTGAGGCGGGCTTGGCCATCGGAAATTACCTTTGCGACGGCGGAAGAGCCGTGAAAATAAGAGGCGCGGAACATACTCAGCGCGCCCGGCAAGTCAACGCCGTTTCTGAACATCTTGACCACACCCCTTGACCCCCGTGGCCCGCCCGCGTAAACGCGCCGGACTTTCGAGGCGGGGCCTGCCCCATCCTGATCGTGACAATTGAACGGACGGGCTGTGCCCGCCGGAACGCCCGAAGCGCGCGTTCCGGTTTTTTCGTTTGGGTCACCGATCCGGTCTCGAACGATCCCGGGCGCCTCCGTCGGAGACGTTCAAAAGAAGGAAACCGAGGCGCCCCGGCCGACAGGCACACGCCTCCATCAGAAGTCGAGACTGTCTTTATATGCCTACGATCAACCAGCTGATCCGCAAGCCCCGCAAGCCCAAGCCCGTGCGCAACAAGGTGCCGGCCCTGGAAGGCTCGCCCCAGCGCCGCGGCGTCTGCACCCGCGTCTATACGACGACCCCCAAGAAGCCGAACTCGGCGCTGCGCAAGGTCGCCAAGGTCCGTCTGGCCAAGTCCGGCTACGAAGCCGTGTGCTACATCCCCGGCGAGGGCCACAATCTGCAGGAGCACTCGGTGGTCCTGATCCGCGGCGGCCGCGTGAAGGACTTGCCCGGCGTCCGCTACCACATCCTGCGCGGCGTGCTCGATACCCAGGGCGTCAAGGACCGCAAGCAGCGCCGTTCGCACTACGGCACCAAGCGTCCGAAGTGATCTTGAGAGCGTAGCGAAAAAGATCATCCCGGCGCAGGCCGGGATCCAGAAATCAAAGAAGAGATCAACTCATGTCACGTCGTCACCGCGCCCAGAAACGCGAAGTCCTGCCGGATCCCAAATACAAGGATCTGATCGTCACCAAGTTCATGAATTACGTCATGTACGAGGGCAAGAAGGCCGTCGCCGAGAACATCGTCTATGGCGCCTTCGATATCCTGGCCGAGAAGAAGAAGGACTTCGAGCCGGTCCAGACCTTCCACACCGCCCTGGAAAACGTCCAGCCGTCGGTCGAGGTTCGCTCGCGTCGCGTCGGCGGGGCCACCTATCAGGTCCCGGTCGAGGTTCGCCCCGACCGTCGCCGCGCCCTGGCCATCCGCTGGCTGGTCAATGCCGCGCGCAAGCGTGGCGAGAACACCATGACCGAGAAGCTGGCCGCCGAACTGCTGGACGCGTCCAACAACCGCGGCACCGCGGTCAAGAAGCGCGAAGACACCCACAAGATGGCCGAGGCCAACCGCGCCTTCAGCCACTACCGCTGGTAGCCGCCTTCAAAGCGTCAAACAGCGACACTATCTAGGCCTATCCGGCGCGGGCGGTTTCCGCTAAATCGCCCGCGCCCGCTTATTCGCAGCATCGACGATCTCCCCGAGGGCGCCCTTCGCGTCCTGATAAAACTCAAGGCACGCTTTCATGGCCCGCACACACGCGCTCCAGGACTATCGCAACTTCGGCATCATGGCCCACATCGACGCGGGCAAGACGACGACGACCGAGCGGATCCTGTACTACACCGGCAAGAACCATAAGATCGGCGAAGTGCATGATGGCGCAGCCACCATGGACTGGATGGACCAGGAGCAGGAGCGGGGGATCACGATCACCTCGGCTGCGACCACGGCCTTCTGGCAGGGCAAGCGCCTGAACATCATCGACACCCCCGGCCACGTGGACTTCACCATCGAGGTCGAGCGTTCGCTGCGTGTCCTCGACGGCGCCGTGACGGTGCTGGACGGTAACGCCGGCGTGGAGCCGCAGACGGAAACCGTCTGGCGCCAGGCCGACAAGTACAAGGTTCCGCGGATCGTGTTCGTCAACAAGATGGACAAGATCGGTGCCGATTTCGACGCCTCGGTGCAGTCGATCCGCGACCGCCTGGGTGCCAAGGCGGTGCCGATCCAGTTCCCGATCGGTTCGGAAAACACCCTGTCGGGTCTGGTCGACCTGGTCACCATGACCTCGGTCGTCTGGGATAACGACGCCCTGGGTGCCAACTTCAAGGTCGGCGAGATCCCGGCCGACCTGATGGACAAGGCCGTCGAGGCTCGCCAGTACCTGATCGACAACTCGGTCGAACTCGATGACGAAGCGATGGAAGCCTATCTCGAGGGCACCGAGCCTTCGACCGAAGTGCTCAAGAAATGCATCCGCAAGGCCGTCCTGACCGGCGCCTTCTATCCGATCCTGTGCGGCTCGGCCTTCAAGAACAAGGGCGTTCAGACCCTGCTCGACGCCGTCGTCGACTACCTGCCGTCGCCCATGGACATCCCGCCGACCCCGGGTATCGACTTCAAGACCGAAGAGCCTGTCGTGCGGAAGGCCTCGGACGACGAGCCCCTGTCGATCCTGGCGTTCAAGATCATGGACGATCCCTTCGTCGGCTCGCTGACCTTCTGCCGCCTGTATTCGGGCAAGATGGAAACCGGCCAGTCCCTGCTCAACTCCTCGCGCGACAAGCGCGAGCGGGTGGGCCGGATGCTGCAGATGCACTCGAACAACCGCGAGGACGTCAAGGAAGCCTTTGCCGGCGACATCGTCGCCCTGGCCGGCCTGAAGGAAACCCGTACCGGCGACACCCTGTGCGATCCGCTGAAGTCGCCGGTCATCCTCGAGAAGATGGAGTTCCCCGCCCCCGTGATCGAGATCTCGGTGGAGCCCAAGTCCAAGGCCGACCAGGAAAAGCTGGGCGTCGCCCTGGCCAAGCTGGCGTCGGAGGATCCGTCCTTCACCGTCTCGACCGACCACGAGTCGGGCCAGACCATCCTGAAGGGCATGGGTGAACTACACCTCGACATCAAGATCGACATCCTGAAGCGCACCTACAAGGTCGAGGCCAACATCGGCGCGCCGCAGGTCGCCTATCGTGAATCGCTGGGCCGCAAGGTCGACATCGACTACACGCACAAGAAGCAGACCGGTGGTACGGGCCAGTTCGCCCGCGTCATGATCACCTTCGAACCCGGCGAGCCGGGCTCGGGCTTTGTGTTCGAGAACTCGATCGTCGGCGGTGCGGTGCCCAAGGAATACATCCCGGGCGTCGAAAAGGGTCTGAACTCCATCAAGGACTCGGGTCTGCTGGCCGGCTTCCCGCTGATCGACTTCAAGGCGACCCTGACGGACGGCAAGTTTCACGACGTCGACTCGAGCGTGCTGGCCTTCGAAATCGCGGCCCGCGCCGCCTTCCGCGAACTGAAGGAAAAGGGCGCACCCAAGCTGCTCGAGCCGATCATGGCGGTCGAGGTCGTGACCCCCGAGGATTACCTCGGTTCGGTCATCGGCGACCTGAACGGCCGTCGCGGCATGATCCAGGGTCAGGACATGCGCGGCAACGCCACCGTCGTGAACGCCTTCGTGCCGCTGGCCAACATGTTCGGCTATGTGAACACCCTTCGCGGGATGTCGCAGGGCCGCGCCGCCTTCACCATGCAGTACGACCACTATGAGCCGGTGCCGCAGCACGTCGCCGACGAAGTGATCAAGAAGTATTCCGCCTAACTAACCCCTGAAATTTTGGATTAAGCCCCCTGTTCAGGGGACGGAGAGAAGAGAATGGCCAAGGAAAAGTTCGAACGTAACAAGCCGCATTGCAACATCGGCACGATCGGTCACGTGGACCACGGCAAGACGACGCTGACGGCGGCGATCACGATGACGCTGGCCAAGGCCGGTGGGGCCAAGGCGATGGCCTATGCCGACATTGACGCGGCGCCGGAAGAGAAGGCGCGCGGCATCACGATCAACACGGCGCACGTGGAATATGAGACGGCCAACCGTCACTATGCCCACGTCGACTGCCCCGGCCACGCCGACTATGTGAAGAACATGATCACCGGTGCCGCCCAGATGGACGGCGCGATCCTGGTGGTGTCGGCGGCCGACGGCCCGATGCCGCAGACCCGCGAGCACATCCTGCTGGCCCGTCAGGTCGGCGTGCCGGCCCTGGTGGTGTTCATGAACAAGGTCGATCTGGTCGACGACAAGGAGCTGCTGGAGCTCGTCGAGATGGAAGTGCGCGAGCTGCTTTCGTCCTACCAGTTCCCGGGCGACGACATTCCGATCACCATGGGCTCGGCCAAGGCCGCGACCGACGGCGTGAACCCGGAGATCGGCGAGCAGCAGGTTCTGGCCCTGATGCAGACGGTCGACGACTATATCCCGCAGCCGGAGCGTCCGGTGGACCTGCCGTTCCTGATGCCGGTGGAAGACGTGTTCTCGATCTCGGGCCGCGGCACCGTGGTCACGGGTCGCGTCGAGCGCGGCATCGTCAAGGTCGGTGAGGAAGTCGAGATCGTCGGCATCCGCCCGGTCCAGAAGACGACCTGCACGGGCGTGGAAATGTTCCGCAAGCTGCTGGACCAGGGTCAGGCGGGCGACAACGTCGGCGTGCTGCTGCGCGGCACCAAGCGCGAGGACGTCGAGCGCGGTCAGGTCCTGTGCAAGCCGGGCTCGATCACCCCGCACACCAAATTCCTGGCCGAGGCCTATATCCTGACCAAGGAAGAGGGTGGCCGTCACACGCCGTTCTTCACCAACTACCGCCCGCAGTTCTACTTCCGCACGACCGACGTGACCGGCATCGTGCAGCTGAAGGAAGGCGTGGAGATGATCATGCCCGGCGACAATGCCGAGCTGAACGTCGAACTGATCACCCCGATCGCGATGGAAGAGAAGCTCCGCTTCGCCATCCGCGAAGGCGGTCGCACGGTTGGAGCCGGGGTCGTCGCGAAGATCATCGCCTGAGCCAGGTGGTGGCGCTAACGCGAACGACGCGGTCGTTCGCTGCTTGAGCGCGGATTGAGTTGGAAGAGGCCTCCGGCGAAAGCCGGGGGCCTTTTTCCTTGTGGTGCAACACGCCCCGTGCGGTCCGGTGGCACGCGGGGCCGGGCTCGGGATAGAAGGCCGGATGCTGTCCCGTCTCTGCATCCTGATGCTCCTGGCCCTGTCCGCCTGTGCGACCCATCCCGGCGGGGTGGATCAGGTGCGGTTTGCGCGGGACCGGACCTTCGTCACGGCGGTGACCGACGCGGGCGTCCTGCGGGGCGTGGAAGGGGCGGGCGTGCGGGCCTTTCTGGGCGTGCCCTATGCCGCGCCTCCGACAGGCGACCTGCGCTGGCGAAGCCCGAGACCGGTCGAGACCTGGAGCGGCGTACGCAACGCCACGCGCATCGGCTCCGACTGCACCCAGGCCCTGGGACGCGAGGCGATCCTGGGCGGGGGCGGCGGCCTGGTGGTGGGGTCCGAGGACTGTCTGTTCGTCAATGTCTATGGACCGGCAGGGGCGGCGGCGCGTCCGAAACCCGTCATGGTCTATCTGCACGGGGGAGCCTTCACGATCGGAGCGGGGGCCAACTACGACCCCGGCCGGCTGGCGGTCGAACAGGACCGGGTGGTGGTCACGGTCAATTTCCGGCTGGGCGCGCTGGGGTGGCTGGCGCTGCCGGCGTTTGCGGCCGAGGGGGAGGGCGTCGGCGGCAACTGGGGCCTGATGGATCAGCAGGCAGCGCTGCGCTGGGTGCAGGCCAATGTCGCAGCCTTCGGGGGCGATCCGGCGGATGTCACCCTGTTCGCGGAGAGCGCGGGGGCCTGGAGCGCCTGTTATCTGATGACCTCGCCAGGGTCGGCGGGGCTGTACAGCCGCGTGATCCTGCAGAGCGGGCCGTGTCTGGAGCCGTCGTCGCTGAACGCAGCGGCGGATCAGGCCGAGCCTGGTCTACGGTTCGCTGCCAGTCTGGGATGCGAGGGGGCCGACGTGGCGGCGTGCCTGAGACGGACACCGGCGTGGCGGATCGCGCGGGGAGCCTCGACGCGGTCGGGCATCAACGGGCCGGGATCGTGGGGGCCGGTCTATGGCGACGCCCTGGTGCCGCTCAGCCCTCCGCAGGCCTTTGCCAAGGGTGCTTTCACCCGGGTGCCGGTGATCGTGGGGTCGAACACGGACGAAGGACGCCTGTTCGCCGTCGAAGTGCGCGACAGGGATCGCTACGAGAAGGAGACGCACTGGCTGTACGGCGACGCGGGCAGACGGGTGCTGGAGCGATACCCGGTCGGGGCCGAGGGGCCGGCCGCGGCGATCGCCCGGAGCTTCACCGACAGCCGGTTCTCATGTCCGGCAGACGCCCTGCGCCGGCTGCTGGCGCGCCACGTGCCGGTCTATGGTTATGAGTTCGCGGACCGGGAGGTGCCCTTCCTCCTGCCGGACTGGGTCACCGGGCTGGACATGGGGGCCTATCATGCGAGCGAGCTGGCCTATGTGTTCGGCACCTCGTGGATCTTCACCGACACGAAGCGCTGGACCGCCGGGCAGAGGGCCTTGTCCGGACGGATGATGGCCCTTTGGGCCGGGTTCGGCCACGATGCGGACTTCGACGCCCGCTGGCCCCGGGTTTCGGAGGGCGGGGGACCGGTCGTGGTGTTCGACCCGGCGGGGGACCGTGTGGACACCACCTTCCATGACCGTCACCAGTGCGACTTCTGGGGCGGGACGGCGCTGGGGCCGGTCGAACCGGGGGGATAATCGAGGCCTCGCTCCCGCCGGTCCATGCGCGTTTACCGTGTCGCACAACCGGCGGCGGGTGCCCGCTTGTCCGGAACCGGAAACGGGTGTGTAGGTTCGGATCCTGACGTTAGGATTTCGGCAACCTTCATGCGACGCGCCCTGCACATCGGCCTTTTCATCGGCACCCTGATCGGGGTGTCCGCCTGCGCCACGGCCCATGACGGGCATGGCCCGCAGCGGGGGGCCTATGGTTCCGCGGACGCCGGTCGGACCGGCTGATCCCGGCCTGCAAGGAAATCGTGGCGAAAGCGGCCACATTCGTCTAACGATAGGGGGCGGACGCCGACTGTCGCGCCGCGCCGGTCCCACTCCCCCCTAGATGTTACTCATCGCCATCGTCGTCGTTCTGCTCCTCGTGGTGCTCAACGGCCTGTTCGCCGCGACCGAGATGGCGGTCGTTTCGTCCCGGAAATCCAAGCTGCAAAGCCGCGCCGAGCGCGGTGACCGGGGGGCCAGGGCTGCCCTGAAGCTGTCGGAAGACCCCACCCATTTCCTGTCGGCGGTCCAGGTCGGTATCACCCTGATCGGGATTCTGGCCGGTGCCTATGGTCAGGCGGCCATCGCGGGCGAGCTGACCCGCATCATGGAAACCTCGTTTCCGTTCACGGGCCATTATGCGGAGATCATCTCGACGGCCCTGGTCGTGATCGGGATCACCTACGTCTCGCTGATCGTCGGCGAACTGGTGCCCAAGCGGCTGGCACTGATCTTCCCCGAATCGATTGCGGCCAAGATGGCGGCCCCGATCTCGACCGTGGCCATCGTGCTGCATCCCTTCGTGGTGCTGCTGACGGCCTCGACCTCGGCCATCCTGAAGGTCATGGGCGTCAAGGACCGCGACGGGTCCGACGTCACCCAGGAGGAGGTCGAGACCATGATCGCCGAGGGCACGGCCTCGGGTCTGATCGAGCCCGAAGAACAGACGATGATCGAGGAGATCCTGCGGCTGGGCGACCGACCGATCCGGGTCGCCATGACGCCGCGCCACGAAGTCTTCTGGGTCGCCCTGAACGATTCGGAAGAGGTCCTGCGCGAGGAGGTCCGCACCTGCCCCTATTCGCGGATCGTGGTGGCCAGGGAGAATGACGTCGATAACCCGCTGGGCGTCGTCCACAAGAAGGACCTGCTGGACAGCCTGCTGGACAATGGCGAGTTCAATATCGAAAAGCACGTCCAGACGCCCGCCTTCATCCCCCAGTCGACGTCGGTGCTGAAGGCGCTGGAGATCCTGAAGTCTTCCAAGGTTCACATGGCCTTCCTGGTCGACGAGTTCGGTGCCTTCGAGGGCGTAGTGACGGCGACCGACCTGCTGGAAATGATCGCCGGCGACTTCGACGAGGGTCACGATGACGCGGAGGTGAACATCCGCCAGCGCGAGGACGGCACGTGGCTGGTCGATGGCCAGACCGACCTGGACGAGCTGGCCGACGAACTGGGTGAGGACTTCGGCGAGGCGGACGGTTTCCACACCATCGCCGGTCTGGTCCTGCACCAGCTGTCGCGCGTTCCGGCCGAGGGAGAGATCCTGCAGCTGGGCCGGTTCGAGGTCGAGGTCATCGACATGGACGACCGCCGCATCGACAAGCTGCTGTTCAAACAGGTCGTGAACAAGCAGGACGAGGCCGACGCGGTCGCCGCGCACCTGGACCACTGAAAGCCTCCCCCGACGGGGGAGGATTGGCCTTGAAATGGCCCGCCGTGTCAGGCATAGCCCCCGGTCTGGCGGACGGACGCGTCGTGGAGACTTCTCTACGGCGCGTCTGACTTGTCTAGGAGTTTAGCTCAGCTGGTAGAGCACCGGTCTCCAAAACCGGGGGTCGTGGGTTCGAATCCCCCAACTCCTGCCATTTCCCCCCTGTCGTCGCAGCCTGGGCCTCCCCATCTGCGGGGACCGGACACACGTTCGAAACGAGACCCTTAGACGATCATGGCCAAGCCCCACTTCCCCGGCCGTCGCACCGGCAATCCCGCTGCCCGTGCCAAGCCGCAGATGGCGACGCCCGCAGCCGCCTCGACCGTGACTGTGGACGCGCCGGCCCCCAGGAAGCGGACCTCGCCCGGCCAGTTCATCAGTCAGGTTCAGGCTGAGGGCCGCAAGATCGTATGGCCCAGCCGCAAGGAGACCTGGATCACCTCGGTCATGGTGTTCCTGATGGTCGCCATCGCGGTGGTATTTTTCTGGGTGGTGGACACGGCTCTGGGCTTTGCCTCGACCTGGGTTCTGGCCATCGGACAATAAGAAAAAAGGAAGACGCGCCCCATGACGGATGCAGCGCCCGAAACGAAAGCCGCCTCGAACCCCCGCCACAAGTGGTACATCGTCCACGCCTATTCGAACTTCGAGAAGAAGGTCGCCCAGCACATCCGCGACCAGGCCAAGCAGCGCGATCTGGAGGAATGCTTCTCCGAGATCCTGGTGCCGACCGAAGACGTGATCGAGATCCGCCGGGGCCGCAAGGTCAACTCCGAGCGCAAATTCTTCCCCGGCTATGTTCTGGTGAAGATGGAGCTTACCGACGACGCCTATCACCTGGTCAAGGACACGCCCAAGGTCACGGGCTTCCTGGGCGCGGCGGGCGGCACCAAGCCGCTGCCGGTCTCGGAGCGTGAAGTCCAGAACATCATCGGCGCGGTGCAGGAGGGCGTGGAGCGTCCCAAGCCCACGATCCGCTTCGACATCGGCGAGACCGTCAAGGTCATCGACGGACCCTTCGCCAGCTTCGACGGCCAGGTGGAGAGCGTTGACGAGGACGCCGCCCGCCTGCGCGTCGCTGTGTCGATCTTCGGCCGTCCGACGCCGGTCGATCTGGAATACAGCCAGGTCGAGAAGAACGCGGCTTAGGCGCAAGGTGTTTTCCCTCCCCCTCGGGGGAGGGCAGGTCGCCCTGGCGACCGGGTGGGGGCGGCTCGGCGACGGGCCGCCTTTTTGCCGGGCGGTGGAGGGTTGCCTTGTCCGCCCCACCCGGTCTCCGCTTCGCTCCGACCACCCTCCCCCGCAGGGGAGGGAGAGGCGCATTGCCTCACTCGCTCCATCCTGCTACACGCGCGCCTCCCGTGGCTCCGGCCCCGGGATAAATCCGTGGGAGGCCGCCATGCCGCACCACGGCTCACCGGCCCCGATTAGTTTCGGGGTCATTCACAGGAGAGACCAATGGCCAAGAAGATTCTGGGCTATATCAAGCTGCAGGTGCCGGCCGGTTCGGCCACGCCTTCGCCGCCCATCGGGCCCGCACTGGGCCAACGCGGTGTGAACATCATGGGCTTCGTCAAGGAGTTCAACGCCCGCACCGAAAAGGAAGTGAAGGGCACGCCCCTGCCGACCGTGATCACGGTCTATCAGGACAAGAGCTTCACCTTCGTCACCAAGACCCCGCCGGCCACCCACTACATCAAGCAGGCCGTGGGCATTACCTCGGGCGCCAAGTTGACGGGCCGCGAGACGGTCGGTTCGATCACCCGCACCCAGCTGCGCGAGATCGCCGAGAAGAAGATGAAGGACCTGAACGCCAACGATCTGGATGCCGCCGCGCGCATCATCGAAGGTTCCGCCAAGGCCATCGGCCTGAACATCGTGGAGCGTTGATCATGAGCAAGCCAACCAAGCGCATCAAGGCGTTCACCGCCGACACCCAGGCCCTGATGACCGTCTCCGACGCCATCGCGGCCGTGAAGGCCCACGCCACCGCCAAGTTCGACGAGTCGATCGAGATCGCCGTCAACCTGGGCGTCGATCCGCGTCACGCCGACCAGCAGGTCCGGGGTGTCGTGAACCTGCCGTCCGGCACGGGCCGTGACGTCCGCGTCGCCGTCTTCGCCAAGGACGCCAAGGCCGCCGAGGCCCTGGCCGCGGGTGCCGATGTCGTGGGTGCCGAGGATCTGTACGAGAAGATCAATGGCGGCTTCATGGACTTCGATCGCGTCATCGCGTCCCCGGACATGATGGCCCTGGTCGGCCGTCTGGGTAAGGTGCTGGGCCCGCGCGGCCTGATGCCGAACCCCAAGGTCGGCACCGTGACCCCGAACGTGGCCCAGGCCGTCAAGGACGCCAAGGGCGGCGCGGTCGAGTTCCGCGTCGAGAAGGCCGGCATCGCCCATGGCGGCATCGGCAAGGCCTCCTTCACCCAGGAAGCCCTGGAAGCCAACGTCCGCGCCTATGTCGACGCCCTGCAAAAGGCCCGTCCGACCGGTGCCAAGGGCACCTATGTCAAGCGCATCAGCCTGTCGTCCACCATGGGCCCGGGCGTGAAGATCGATCCGGCCTCCGTCACGGCCTGATCCCGGCACGGCCGGACACGAAATGAGGGCGGCGGCCGCAGGGTCGCCGCCCTTTTTCGCGTCTGCGTTGCAGTTTTGCCCTAGGCAGTCGCGAACGGTTCTCTCAGACTTTTGGCTGTGCTCTTCAGGAGGTCTCGTGCGTTTCTTGATCTTTGCAGGGGCGCTTCTTTTCCTTGGGCTGGCTCCAGCCGCACAGGCGCAAACGAGCGACGCTGATGTGAGGGCGGAACTGGCCGAACGGTTGATCGCCGTTACTGCACGCGACAATCTCGACAAGATGCTGTCCGACGCCACGGAGCAGATGCTGGCCTCGCAGTCGGAATCGACCGAAGAACAACAGGCTTGGACGAGAGCCAATGTTCCCGACCTTCTGGCCCAGAACCTCGAAGCCATGATCGATCGCACGGAGGAGCTGTACGCCGAGCGGTTCACGGTTCGCGAGTTGCGCGCTCTGGTCGAGTTCTATGAGTCGCCTGCCGGACGCGTCATCGCCAACAAACAAAATGAACTGGGCGTCGAAATGGGCGAGGAGCTGCTGATCTATATGCGTGGCTTTTTTGCCGACTACCGTGCCAAGTATTGCGCGGCATTCGATTGTCCGTCGGCCACCAATCAGTTCAATCGCGGCAAGGACTGATCCCGGTTGATTTCCTGCGCTTCTCCTGTATAGAGCGCGCTCTTCCGTCGAGACCCCGGTCCCGACGGTCCTGTCCGAGAACTTCGGGGTCTGGGGGTCACCC
Organism: Brevundimonas sp. AJA228-03; assembly: GCF_017795885.1. Classification (NCBI taxonomy): domain Bacteria; kingdom Pseudomonadati; phylum Pseudomonadota; class Alphaproteobacteria; order Caulobacterales; family Caulobacteraceae; genus Brevundimonas; species Brevundimonas sp. AJA228-03. The sequence goes on from NZ_CP059297.1 coordinate 1,851,064, forward strand.
GGGCCATAAATGCTGGAGAGCCCTCCAGCGCCGTGGGGAGATGGGGACGCAGACGACGCACGGTCGGCCCGGTATCCGGGACGGACCCCTGTCAGAGCCTCCTTCGGACATCGCTACCCGGCCTGAACGCTTCGCGGCGACGCGCGGCGCTTTGGCCAATCTCGGCGTCGGGAATAAGCCCGGCGGCGAACCTCAAGACTGGAGACCGCAATGGATCGCGCACAAAAAGCCGAGTCGATCGAGTCGCTGAAAGGCGTCTTCGCAGAGGCCGGCAGCGTGGTCGTGGCCCACAACCTGGGCCTGACCGTTGCGGAAATGGAAGACCTGCGGGGCCGTCTGCGCACCGCCGGCGGAGCGTTCAAGGTGGTCAAGAACCGCCTGGCGCTGAAGGCGCTCGAAGCGGCCGAAGGCAGCGAGTACCACGGCCTGTTCAAGGGTCCCGTGGGCATCGCATACGCCGAGAACCCCGCGACGGCCGCCAAGGTGTCGACCGAGTTCGCCAAGGGCAATGACCGTTTCGTCATCGTCGGTGGCTTCATGGGCGATACCGTCGTCGATCTGAAGGGTGTGGAGAGCCTCTCCAAACTGCCGACGCTCGACGAGATCCGCGCTTCGCTGCTCGGCCTGCTCAACGCGCCCGCGACCAGGATCGCCGGTGTCGTCCAGGCCCCGGCTGCCCAACTGGCCCGGGTGTTCAACGCCTATGCCACCAAGGAAGCCGCATAAGCGACCTGACTTCCATCTCTGCAATCCCTCTCTAACCAACCCAATCCTCCGAAGGAAAACTGACCATGGCCGACCTGTCCAAGATCGTCGACGACCTGTCCTCGCTGACCGTCCTCGAAGCCGCCGAACTGTCCAAGCTGCTGGAAGAAAAGTGGGGCGTCAGCGCCGCAGCTCCGGTCGCGATGGCGATGCCCGCCGGTGGCGGTGCCGCTGCTCCGGCTGAAGCCGCCGAAGAGCAGACCGAATTCACCGTCGTGCTCGTCTCGGGTGGCGACAAGAAGATCAACGTGATCAAGGAAGTCCGTGGCGTGCGTTCGGACCTGGGTCTGAAGGAAGCCAAGGACCTGGTCGAAGGCGCTCCGCAGAACGTCGTCGAGAACGTTTCCAAGCAGAACGCCGACGAAGTCGCCAAGAAGCTGACGGAAGCCGGCGCGACCGTTCAGATCAAGTAAGCGGAAAACGCCTGCGGCCTTTGGGTCGCGGAACGCTTTTCGAGGGGCCCGGCGGGAAACCGCCGGGCCCTTTTGCGTTCAGTCCCCACGACGGCAAAGCCTGCCGCGATCCCCTCGTCTGAACGGAGCCTCCGCCATGAACATCCTGATGGTCCTGACCTCGCACGATCAACTGGGCGATACGGGCAAGAAGACCGGTTTCTGGCTCGAGGAGTTCGCCGCACCCTATTATGCGCTGAAAGATGCGGGCGCGGAGATCACCCTGGCCTCGCCCAGTGGCGGCCAGCCGCCGCTGGACCCCAAGAGCGACGAGCCGGACGCCCAGACGGAGGCCACGAAGCGGTTCAAGGCCGACGAGGCCGCCGGGGCGCAACTGGCCAGCACGCACCGGCTGTCAGACATGAAGGCAGCGGATTTCGACGCGGTCTTCTATCCGGGTGGCCATGGCCCCTTGTGGGACCTGGCCGAGGACGCGGGCTCCATCGCCCTGATCGAGGCCTTTGCAAAGGCCGACAAACCGGTGGCCGCCGTCTGTCACGCGCCGGGCGTTCTGCGTCACGTGAAGGGCGCGGACGGAGACTATCTGGTCAAGGGCAGGAAAGTCGCCGGCTTCACCAATGGCGAGGAAGAGGCTGTGGGCCTGACGGACGTCGTGCCCTTCCTCGTCGAGGACATGCTGAAGGCCAACGGCGGGCTCTATGAGAAGGGCGCTGATTTCCAGCCCTTCGTGCTGACCGACGGCAAGCTGATCACCGGCCAGAACCCCGCGTCCTCGCAAGAGGCCGCGAAGGCCCTGCTGGGGCTGCTGAAGGCCTAGCGTCGGCGCGGGGCGAGGATGTCGGCAAGGCGGTCCGGCGTGCCCTCGATCCGCTCCAGGCGGGGGTAGCGCAGACCCTCCGTCCAGTTGAGGTCGAGGGTGCGGATACGGGTGCCGCTCTTCAGCGTCAGGCGGATGGGAGCCGTTCCGCCCCTGGCTGCAGTGACGGCATCGCGCAGCACTTCGGGCGAGGCGGCCTTATCGCCGACGGCGATCAGGTCCCAGCCCGCGCCGATGCCGGCCTCGTAGATCGGTCCTCCCCAGCGGATGCCGCCGATCCGGTTGTTCGGCCCCTGCAGGCTGAAGCCCAGCGAATACTGGAAGTCCGATCCCCAGCCGGAATTCATCGCCTTCTCTTCGGCCGAGGGCATATCGACGTAGATCAGGCGGTAGCCGGCGCGCTCAATGCCATCCAGCGGCGCGGCAGCGCCGGGGCCGCTGGCGTCCAGCCGGGTTCGCAGGAAGGTCGCCCAGTCGTATTCGGTGACGCCGTTCAGCGCCGCGACGACGTCGGCAAAGGTGTAGCCGTTCGGCACCCAGACGCCGTCGGAGCCTTCGACGCCCGAACCAAACATGGCCCTGGCGAAATCGTCGAGCGATTTGCGGTCGTTCGTCCGCTCGCGGATCAGGGTGTCCGCATCCAGCCAGATCAGTGCCGCCTCGTCGTAGTAGTCGCTGGTGCCCCGCATCCACGACCCCCACTGCCCGGGGATCCGGTAACCCAGCAGGTTGTGATTGTTGGTGTCCTGCAGATTGCGCCATGCCCGGCCCGGCTGGTTCTGATAGAAGGCCGCGCGGTTGGCGAGCAGGATGCGGGTCTGGTCGAGGGTGTGCAGGCCACTGCGGGCCGACAGCACATCGCCCCAGTATTCGGTCTGTCCCTCATAGACCCACAGCAGGCTGTTCTCGGTCGGGACGTTGTAGTTGGCGGTCAGCTCGTCGGCGGGGCGCCGGAACTTGCCGTTCCAGGAATGGGTGTACTCGTGGGGCAGCAGCGCCCGGTTCCCGATCGACCTGCCCCAGTTGGTGAAATAGTCGGGCGCAGCGGTGTTCTCCGACGAGCGGTGATGCTCCAGCCCGATGCCGCCCAGCTGGTCGGTCAGGGCGAGCAGGAACTCGTAGCGGTCGTAAGGGCGGGATCCGAACAGACGGTCGGCCTGGGTCACCAGGGTCTCGTAGAAGCCCAGTTGTTCGGCGGTGGGGGCGATGTTGCCGGGTTCTTCCGAGACGATGTTCAGATGGACGTCCTCACCCGTCGGGTCGATGTCGATGCGGCGATAGTTGGCCCCGGCGAACATGGGGCTGTCGACCAGGGTGTAGAGGTCGACAGGCTCGAACCGGGCGACGTCGTTCTCATGGCTGACGGTTGTGAGGGCCGTGCCGTAGTTCCAGCCGGCGGCAAGCTTCACCGACGCCTCGACCGTGATTCCGGTCGCGACGTAGCCGGCCGGATAGAGGATGGCCTTTTCCCACTGCAGATTGACGATCGAGGGGGTCATGACGACGCGCCAGTTCGCATTGTCGGACTGGGTCAGCCACTGGAGATTGACCTCGATTTCAGACGCGCCTGCAGGCACGTCGAGGTGGAAGGCGTAGGGGTCCACGGCATCCCGCCGCCACTCGATCCGCTGTCCGTTGGCGGTGATGACGACGCCGGCGAGCAACTGGATCGGGCCGGAGTCGGCGTGGTTGCCCGGCAGGTATTTCGGATACAGCAGGGTCAGGGGGCCGGGACTGACCGGAATGATCTCGCGTACAGAAATCACGCGGCGGTCCAGGTCGGTGATGTCGGCTTCGTAGCGGATCGTGCCCGGATAAGCGGTCCGGGTCGGGGCGGGGATAGCCGGACTGTCGGGGAAGCCGCCGATGTCCGGAGCCGTCGGTCCGGAACCGGTGCCAATGCTCTGGGCCATCGCCGGGGCCGCTGCGATCAGGAGGGCGGCGGCACAGGCTGTGGCGAGCAGGCGGGACATGGGCGGGATCCGGAAGGTGACTGATGCGGGAGGCGAGATCACGACGGTGGGGCAGGGACGTCAAGGGTCAAGGTGGTGGAGCAGCCTCGCCTCCCGCTGCGCGCCAAAATGGGTCCGACGGCTCTACTACCCGACATATCGCCGGGGAACGCGGGCCGTGACCGAGGTCAGAAGCTCGTAGCTGATCGTCTTCGCGGCTGCGGCTGCGTCGTCGAGCGGTCTGTTCGGGCCGAACAGTTCGACCTCATCCCCGATCGCCACGTCGAGGCCTGTGACGTCCACCGCGATGACGTCCATAGAGACGCGGCCGAGGATGGGGCGAAGCGTGCCCGCGACCTGGACCTGGCCTTCCGGGCACTGGCTGCGCAGGATGCCGTCGGCATAGCCGGCGCCGCAGGTGGCGATGCGGCGGGGCGTGGAGGCGATGAAGCCGCGCGAATAGCCGATGCTTTCGCCCGCCGGAACGTCGCGGACCTGAAGGATCCGGGCGGTCAGGGTTGCGACGGCCCTGATCCGGTCATCCGGACGGCCTTCCGGGCCACCACCGTAAAGGCAGATCCCGGGGCGGACCGCGTCGAAGGCGTAGTCGGGTCCCAGGAAACAGCCGCCGGAGTTGGCGAAGGACCTCAGAGTGCCGGGATAGCGGGTGGCGACGGCGGCGAAGGCGTCGCGCTGTCGCCGGTTCATCGGCTGGGCCGGTTCGTCGGCGCAGGCGAGATGGCTCATGACCAGAGACAGGCCGTCGAACGGTTCGGGCGCATCCTCGATCCGGAAGCCGAGGCGATTCATGCCGGTGTCGATCTGCAAGGCAAAGGCCCCGCCGTCCGCCGCCCGCCAGGCGATGAGTTGCTCGCCGTGGTTGAGAACGGGGCGAAGGTCAGCGGCCTTCAGCGCCGAAGCTGCGTCGCCCACGCAGCCGTCGAGCACATAGATCGTGGGCGCGGGGCCCAGGGTTTTGCGCAGGGCGATCGCCTCGGCCAGACGGGCCACAAAAAAGGTCCTGGCTCCCTCGGCCAGCAGCCGGGTGGCGACCGGGATGGCGCCGAGGCCATAGGCGTCGGCCTTGACCACCGGATGAACAGGCGCGCCGGAGATGGCTTCCAGAGCATGGAAGTTGTGCGCCAGGGCGTCCAGATCGACGGTGAGGGTCGCAGTGGCTGTCATCATCGCCTTATGCCGCAAGATCGTTGCGCGGGAAGCCGAAAAGCGATGACTGTCGCGTCCGGGCGGCCGTCCTTGACTTGGCGGACCGGGTGAACGACCTGTGCGCCTCGCTTTCAAGGTCGCCTGTCTCATGTCCGTCAAGGTCCGTTTCGCCCCGTCGCCCACCGGCAAGCTTCACGTCGGCAACGTCCGCACCGCCCTGGTCAACTGGATGTTCGCGAAAGGGCAGGGCGGGTCGTTCGTGCTGCGGATCGACGACACCGACCTGGCGAGGTCCACGCCCGAGTTCGAGCAGGGGATCGAGGACGACCTGACCTGGCTGGGGCTGGTCTGGGACGAGCGATACAATCAGTCGAAGCGGTTCGACCGCTATCACGATGCGGCCGGGCGGCTGAAGGCGGCGGGCCGGCTGTATCCGGCATGGGATACGCCCGAGGAGCTGGATCGCCGCCGCAAGGTGCAGCTGTCGCGTGGCCTTCCGCCGATCTACGACCGCGCGGCCCTGGCGCTGAGCGATGAGGAAAAGGCCGCGTTCGAGGCCGAGGGGAGGAAACCCCACTGGCGCTTCAAACTGGACGGCCGCCGCGTCGCCTGGGAGGACCTGTCGCGCGGTCATGCCGAGGTGGACACGACCTCGATGTCCGATCCGGTCCTGATCCGCGAGGACGGGCTTTATCTGTACACCCTGCCGTCGGTCGTCGACGACATCGACATGGGCATCACCCATGTCATCCGGGGCGAGGACCACACGACCAACACCGGCGCGCAGATCGAGATTTTCGAGGCGCTGATCGCAGCCGGGCTGGGCACGAGCGTGCCGACGTTTGCGCACATGCCTTTGCTGGTCGGGGCGGACGGCGCAGCGCTGTCCAAGCGTCTGGGGTCACTGTCGGTGTCCGAGATGCGCGAGCAGGGCTATGAGCCCATTGCCATCACCAGCCACCTGGGCCGGATCGGGACCTCGGACCCGCTGGAGGTCGCCGACAGCATCGAGGCCCTGGGGCAGGGCTTCAGCTTCGACAAGATGGGCCGGTCGCCGGCTCGCTACGACACCGAGGACCTGGATCGGCTGAACGCCCAGACGCTGCATGCCATGCCCTATGCGGCGGCGAAGGACCGGCTGGCGGCACTGGATTGCGATCTGGGAGAGATTTTCTGGGACGCGGTGCGGGCGAACCTGACCCGTTTCGGCGATGTCGCGGATCTGGCCAGGATCGTGCGGGGCCCGGTGACGCCGGTGATCGAGGACCCGGCCTTCGCGGCGGCGGCGCTGGCGGTCCTGCCGGAGACGATCGATGCGGGGGCGTGGTCGGTCTGGACCAATGCGGTCAAGGAGACCACCGGGGCCAAGGGCAAGACGCTGTTCATGCCGCTGCGGCTGATCCTTACCGGACAGGCGCATGGGCCGGACATGGCGACGATGGTTCCGCTGATTGGACGCGAGCGGATCGAAAGGCGGCTGAGAGGCGACGTGGCATAGCCGTCGCCTCCCCATTCTCTGCGCGAACGGGGAGGCGACGGATCGATCAGGCGTTGGCGGCGGCGATGTTGCAGGCGGCGAGTTCGTCGCTGCTCAGGGTCGTGCCCTTGTAGGTGAAGCTGGCCAGGGCGACGCCGACACGGGCGACGACGCGACGGCAGGCGCGGCTGGCGGGCTGGGACTGACCACCCGTGCCGACGCAGACGTTCTCGGCATTGCAGCGCCAGTTGACGCCGTCGATCAGGAGCGGCTCCTGGGGCGTGAAGGCGACGTTCTGCAGCGTGAAGCTGCTGGTGGTGCCGGGAAGGGCCTGGGTGGCCGTGGCGGGGGCGAGCAGGAGGGCGGCGGCGAGGAGGACAGCGCGCATGGGGAGGCTCCGAGATGGGACCGGGCCGGATCGGCCCTCAGTGTCAGCGCCTCGACTAGTGCGTCTTTTTTAGAAACTGTCAACCCGCGTTTTCGAAACAGATGGATCCGGCAGGTCGGCGCGGCGTGACTGAGCAATGATCACTTATCGCCGATCATGTTGCAAGGGCATCGTGTCCGGGCCAGGCGTCATCTGGTCGATCGCCTGCTCCACCGTATCGGCGACGGTCCACGCCCGAAGGAAGGTTTCCGGGGTGAAGCCCGAGGCGACGCTATGGCGCATCAGGTCGAAGAAGGTGTCCCAGAAGCCATCGACATTGAGGAAGATCACGGGTTTGCCGTGCAGGTCCAGCCGCTTCCAGCTCAGCAGCTCGACGACCTCTTCCAGGGTGCCGATCCCGCCCGGTGCGACGACGAAGGCATCGGACTGGTCGTACATGATCTGCTTGCGCTCATGCATGGAAGTGACGACCAGGGTCTCGACCTCGTCGAACAGGCGTTCGCGGCTGCGCAGAAAGCCCGGCATGACCCCGAGGACACGGCCGCCCGCCTCGTGCGCCGCGCGCGCCGAGGCCCCCATCAGGCCGACACCGCCGCCGCCATAGACCAGACGCCAGCCCGCCTGAGCCGTGGCCAGGCCGAAATCGGCGGCGGCCCGGGTGTATTTGGGATCGGCCGCATCGGACGAGCCGCAGAACAGGCAGACGGATAAACCATCGAAGGGGGCGATGCGGGACTCCGGAAGGCTCATGGATTCTCTATGGCAAGGTGAGGCGAGACAGCGCGCCAGCGGACGGGCTATCGGGATGACTGTCCTATAGTCGTGGCGAGCCCGATGAAACGCCCCTTTGCAATCCATCTTGTGTTCGGCATCGCGCTGATCGTGACCGGGTGCGGGGCACCGACGGAAAAACAGGCCGGACCCCAGGCGGCCACTGACGGCTGGATGACCGGGCCGCAGGTGGACCAGGTCTTGCGAGCGGCCGGCGATATTCGGGTCAGCGGCACGGCTGCCCCTTTCGGACGCGTGGTTCTGACCGGACCCGATGGCGTGGCCTATGCTGCCGGGGCGGACGAGGCAGGGCATTTCGACATCCGGCTGCCGGCCCCTGGTACGGATGCCCTTCTGGCCGTGGAGGCCCAGGTCGGTCAGATCGCCTACCCCGCGCCGGGCCGACTGCTGGTCTCTGCCGACCCGCGCGGCCCGATCGCCCTTCTGGGCATCGGAGCGCCGACACGACGTCTGGACGGGACCGGTGCGCTGGATGCCGTCGATGCGGACGGCCGGGCCGGGTTTCTGTCAGGGCGGGCCACGGCGAACACGGACGTGACGGTCGTCCGCAACGGGACCAGCCTGACCGCGGCCAGCGATCCGCGGGGACGCTGGACCCTGGCGATCGGCAGTGACCTGGGCGCACCGATCCAGATCGGTGACCGTGCCTTCATCCCGCCGGCGATGGAGGAGGCAACGAGCGGTCGTCTGGTCCGGGCCGGACAGGGTTGGCGGATCGGCTGGGTCGGTCCCGACGGAGCACGCCAGGTCACCTGGCTTCCCGACCGGTCTCAATAGACAGGGCCTGGAAAGGCCGAGTGGCTCCGCGGGTAGGATTCGAACCTACGACCAGCCGATTAACAGTCGGCTGCTCTACCACTGAGCTACCGCGGAACAGAGGCTCGGGAGGCGGGCCTATAGCAGCGGCCGCATCGGCGGTGCAACGGGAAATGTCGGCCATGCGGATCGAGACCATCGAAGACCCCGGGGATGTGCGGGTCGCACCTTTTCGCGACATCCGCGAGCGCGACCTGACGGGCAGGGAGGGTCTGTTCATTGCCGAGGGCGAGGTCGTTCTTCGCACCCTGCTGTCCGCGGCGTCGCTGTGTCGGCCGCGATCGGTGCTGATCGCCGCCAACCGGGTGGAGGCTCTGGCCTTGCTACTGGGAAACCTACCTCCCGATGTGCCGATCTTTGCTGCGGGCCAGGCCGTGCTGGACGGGATAGCGGGATTTCCGCTGCACAGGGGCATACTGGCGTTGGGCGAAAAGCCGCAGACCGCGACCGTCGAGAGCGTTCTCGATCGTCTGGAGGACAATGCCGTGGTCCTCGCCGCGTCCGGGATCGGCAATCACGACAACATCGGCGGGCTGTATCGCAATGCGGCCGCCTTCGGCGCAGCGGCCGTGCTGACGGACGAGCGATGCGGCGATCCCTTCTATCGCAAGTCGATCCGGGTGTCGGTCGGGGCGGTGCTGCGGGTGCCCGGAGCCGTCGCGCCCTCGCTGGCGGCCCTGATCGACGTGCTGGAGGCGGCCCGGTTTGAGGTCATCGCCCTGTCGCCGTCCGCCAGGGAGCCGTTGAACGCGCTGAAGCCCGGTGGTCGCAGGGCCCTGCTTCTGGGATCCGAAGGACCCGGGCTCCCCGATTGGGCAATGGCGCGCACACGGGCCGTCGGCATCCCGATGGCGGGCGGATTCGATTCGCTGAACGTGGCGGTGACCAGTGCGCTCGGACTCTATCAACTCACGCAGCCGACGACGTGACAGTCACTAAAAATTCAACGCATTAACGGTTCGCCCAGCTTGATGAGCTACGAAATCTGTGGCGCTCTGTCGGCGCGGGGAGGCGGAGAAATGGCAGGCATTCTGGGCTTCATGAGCCGAAATCTGCGCATCGCGCTTGCGGCGGCGATCGTCGCGGGTTGCGTCGGTGCCGCAGGCGCGATCGGCTGGATCACCGCGCCGCTGTAGTCCGCGGGTCCTTAAAGGGTCGCGATGGAGGCCTGACCGGGAATCGAACCCGGGTGCAAGGATTTGCAGTCCTCTGCGTCACCACTCCGCCATCAGGCCATAGGACCGCCAGAAGGGCCCCCAGATCGCGAGGGGCGGTTGCTAACAGATCGACCCGTGCCCTGCAATGATTGTCCGCCGCAATGATTGTCGGGCGTGGCGCGCAGACCTATAAGCGCCAGATTCCGGCGGTGCCGGGCCAGGGGACGAATAGGACAATGGATTTCACCGCCGCACGCAAGGTCATGGTCGATTCCCAGGTGCGGGTGAACGACGTCACCGACCGGGGACTGCAGGCGGCACTGCTGACCGTGCAGCGCGAGCGCTTCTGCGCGGCCGGGCGCGCCTTTGCCGCCTATGGCGAGGTCGAGGTCGAGATCGCGGGTGACCGCCGCCTGATGCAGGCGCGCGAGGTCGCCAAGCTGCTGCAGGCGCTGGATGCGCGCGCGGGCGAGACCGCCCTGGCCATCGCTGCACCCTATGCCGCCGCCGTCCTGGCCGAGCTGGGCCTGACGGTCACGGCCCAGGAAGCCGATGCAGCGGTCGCCGGGGTGGTTTCCGCTGCGCTGGAGGAGGCCGGCGTTGAAATGCACGTCGCGTCCCTGACCGCGCCGACGGGTCAGGACTGGGATCTGATCGTCAGCGAAGGGGCCGTCGCCACGCGTCCGATCGCATGGCTGGAGCGGTTGCGTGTCGGTGGTCGTCTGGCCGTCGTGGAGCGTGCCGGGCCGAATGGTCGCGCGGTGCTGTATGTGCGCGGTCGCGAAGGCTATTCCCGGCGCGAACTTTTCGATGCGGCACCTCCCGTCCTGGCTGAAATGACACCCGCGCCATCATTCGCCCTGTGATCATCGCCTTGTTGCAGTCAGGGTCTGGCGGTCGGGTGAAAAAAACTTAACTGGCGTCAGGGACCGGACGCCCTCACTACCCCGTTCCAGTAGGCTAACGGCAACGTTCGCGGAGCTCATCAGGATATGACCATGTTCAAACGCTCGCGCGCGCTCGGTACAGTCGCCCGGATTTCGTTGGTGACCGCCGTCGCGGTCGGCCTGGCCGGACCGTCCTTCGCCGAGACGCTGCAGGAAGCCATCGCGCTGGCCTACCGCACCAACCCCACGCTGCAGCAGCAGCGCGCCAACCAGCGGGCCCTGGACGAGGTCGTCCCCCAGGCGCGCGCCGGTTTGCGCCCCGAGGTCAGCGTCAGTGGATCAGCCAGCTATGCCCGCACGCGTAGCGGCGGTTTCCCGACGACGGAGACCGATACCGGTGCTGCCAGTATCGACGTGTCCCAGACGCTGTACGCCGGCGGGCGCATCGTCCACGGCATCGATGCCGCCACCGCCAACGTTCTGAGCGGTCGTGAATCGCTGCGGGCCATCGAGCAGCAAGTGCTGGCCTCGGTGATCCAGGCCTATGTCGACGTTCAGCGCGACGTCGAGATTCTGCGCATTCGCGAGGCCAATGTCGCGGTCCTGCGTCGGCAGCTGGACGAATCGAACGCGCGCTTCGAGGTCGGCGAGATTACCCGTACCGACGTGTCCCAGTCCGAGGCCCGCCTGGCCCAGTCCCAGGCCGATCTGGCCGGGGCACAGGCCCAGTTGTCGGTGTCGCGCGCCGCCTATGCCGCCGTGGTCGGTCAGGCCCCTGCCAGTCTGCAAGAGCCGCCTGTCCTTCCGGGCATCCCCAACGACTTCGATGTCGCCCTGGACATCGGTCTGGCCGAGAACCCCGGCATCACCGCCGCCCAATACGACCTGCAGGCGGCCGAGGCGCGCCATGCCCAGGCCAGGTCCGCCTTTTTGCCTACCGCGCGGGCCACGGCCTCCTACGGCGGCTCCGGCGACCTGACCGACTTCGATCTGGCGGATCGCACCAGCTTCCAGGCCGGTGCCTCGATCTCGGTGCCGTTGTTCACCGGGGGGCTGAACAGGTCCAAGGAGGTCCAGGCCCTTGAACAGGCCAATGCCGCCCAGATCGAGATCGAGCGCCAGCGCCGGACGGTGCTGCAGAACGTCTCCAGCGCCTATGCCCAGGTCATCTCGACCGGATCGCAGCTGACGGCGGGTCAGGCGGGCGTGCGCGCTGCGACCGTTGCGGCCGAGGGCGTGCGTCAGGAACAGCAGGTCGGCCTGCGCACCACCCTGGACGTGCTGAACGGGGAGCTGGAACTGCGCAACGCCGAGATCAACCTGGCGAGCGCACGTCGCAACCAGTATGTCGCCCAGGCCCAGCTGCTGGCGGCCATGGGTCGGCTGGGGGCTCGCGAGCTGGACCCCGCGATCGAGCTCTACGATCCCGCCACAAACGGCGACCGCGTCAGCCTTCGCGGGGCGCTTCCGTGGGAAGGTCTGATCGAGACGCTCGACAGGATCGCCGCGCCGACCGTCACGCCTGCGGTCGATACAGAGGACGCGCCGATCGACACACAGTTGAAGTCCGAGATCGTCCAGACGGCCCCGACGGGGGCCAATTAACTCGACAGGCGAAAAAGGCCCGTTGATTCCAAAGGACGTAGATGCGACGAAATGCTATGGGTCGGGCGCGCATCCGGCCTCGACGATTTCCCTCATCGCCTGCGTAGGTTCTTCCAAGGCCAGACCATGACCGACACGACCGCCCAAGAACCGACGATGGAAGAAATCCTCGCGTCGATTCGCCGAATCATTTCGGAAGACGACGCCCCGGCGGCCGAGGCCGCGCCGGCCGCAGAGGCTGAACCTGTTGCGGCCTTCGCCGACCCGACCCCATCGGCGATCGAGCCGGAACCGGCCCCCGAGGACGAGGAGATCCTCGACCTGACCGATCGCTATGAAGCGCCTGCCGCCCAGTCGATCGGTGATCTGGATATCGGCATGGCCGACGCTGAGCCCGAACCCTTTCCGACCCCCTTCCATGCGGAGCCCGAGCCCGTGCATCCCGAACCTGCGCCCAGCTCCTCTTTCGTGGATCACGAGGCCCTGGTCGGCGAAACGGCTTCAGCGAGTGCCGCTTCGGCCTTCGCGGGGCTCAGCGCTGCCTTCCGCCAGCCCGAGCCGATCCCGACCGGCGGCACCGGCCCGACTGTCGACGACCTGGCCCGGGCCCTGCTGCGGCCGATGCTGAAGGAATGGCTGGACGCCAATCTGCCCGGAATCGTCGAGGAGGCGGTCAAGAAGGAAGTCGAACGGATCGCCCGCTCCGCCTAGCCCTCGGCGTCACCAGTCCCTAAGACCACGAGGGGCGGCTCCGACGGGGCCGCCCCTTTCTTTCGTCATCCTCCGGCAAGGCGCGCAGCGCCGCAGACCGGGGGACCCAGCGGCGCCGAAGGCGACCTGTTCAGTCAGGATGCCGGACGCGGCGTAATTCGCGGCAGGTTCGCGCTGCCGCGCGCCGCTGGGTCCCCCGGTCTCCGCTTCGCTCCGCCGGAGGATGACGAAAGAGACGCAAACCTTCCTTCGAAACGACGGACCATGCTCGAGAAAACCTTCGACCCCACGGCCGCCGAGCCGCGCCTGTATGCCCGCTGGGAGGCTTCCGGTGCCTTCGCCCCACGCACCGACGGCGCCGCCGAGGCCTATTCGATCGTCATCCCGCCGCCGAACGTGACCGGCTCGCTGCACATCGGCCATGCGCTGAACAATACGCTGCAGGACATCCTGGCCCGCTATCACCGGATGCGCGGCAAGTCGGTGCTGTGGCTGCCGGGCACGGACCACGCGGGCATCGCCACCCAGATGGTGGTCGAGCGCCAGCTGGCCGCGGCGGGCAACGTCGGCCGCCGCGACATGGGCCGCGAGGCCTTTGTGCAGAAGGTCTGGGACTGGAAGGCCGAGAGCGGCGGCACGATCGTCCAGCAGCTGCGCCGTCTGGGCGCGTCCTGCGACTGGAGCCGCGAGCGGTTCACCCTGGACGAAGGGCTGAACGCGGCGGTGCGCAAGGTCTTCGTCCAGCTGCATCAGCAGGGGCTGATCTATCGCGACAAGCGGCTGGTGAACTGGGACCCGCAGTTCCAGACGGCGATCAGCGATCTGGAGGTCGAGCAGCGCGAGGTCGAGGGCACCTACTGGCATTTCGACTATCCCCTGGCCGACGGCGTCACCTACGAGCATCCGATCGCCTTCGATGACGAGGGCAATGCGACGGCATGGGAGACACGCGACTTCATCGTTGTGGCGACGACCCGGCCGGAGACGATGCTGGGCGACACGGGCGTGGCGGTCCATCCGGACGACGCGCGATATGCCTCGATCGTGGGTGCACAGGTCATCCTGCCGCTGACTTGCCGGGCCATCCCGATCGTTGCCGACGAATATGCCGATCCGACCAAGGGGTCGGGGGCCGTGAAGATTACGCCGGCGCATGACTTCAACGACTTCCAGGTGGGCAAGCGGGCGGGCTTGCCGGCCATCAACATCATGAACGCCTTCGCTCGCATTCTGGACTGGGGTGATGTTCCTGCGCCTGACCCCGGCAAGGTGGCTGAAGAACATCACGACTCGGCCGAGTCCTACCTGGTCGACTCCATTCCGCCAGATCTGCGGGGGCTTGACCGCTTTGCCGCGCGCAAGGCCATCGTCGCGCGCGCCGAGGCCGAAGGCTGGCTGCGCGAGATCGAGAAGACCCGCCACGTTGTGCCGCACGGCGACCGCTCCGGCGTCGTCATCGAGCCCTGGCTGACGGACCAGTGGTACGTCGACGCCCACACCATGGCCCAGCCGGCGCTGAAGGCGGTGGAGCAGGGCGACACGGTGTTCGAGCCGAAGTCCTACGAGAAGATCTATTTCGAATGGCTGCGCAACATCGAGCCCTGGTGCATCAGCCGCCAGCTGTGGTGGGGGCACCGCATCCCGGCCTGGTATGACGCCGACGGAAACATCTACGTTGCCGAGACGGAGGCGGAAGCCGTTGCCCAGGCGGGCGGCAAGGCCCTGACCCAGGACGAGGACGTCCTCGACACCTGGTTCTCTTCGGCCTTGTGGCCTTTCTCGACCATGGGCTGGCCCGAGAACACCGACGACCTGAAGCGGTTCTATCCGACCAGCGACCTCGTCACCGCCGCCGATATCATCTTCTTCTGGGTCGCCCGGATGATGATGATGGGGCTGCACTTCATGGACGCGGTGCCCTTCAGGCGCGTCATCATCAACGGCCTCGTCCGCGACGAGAAGGGCCAGAAGATGAGCAAGTCCAAGGGGAACGTGATCGATCCTCTGGTGATCATCGACGAGCTTGGGGCCGATCCCCTGCGCTTCACCATGGCCATCCTGTCGGGCACGCGCGACATCAAGCTGAGCCGCCAGCGCATTGAGGGCTATCGCAATTTCGGCACCAAACTGTGGAACGCGGCCCGCTTCAGTCAGATGAACGAGGCCCGCCGCGTCGAGGGTTTCGATCCCGCCACGCTCGACCAGACCATCAACCGCTGGGTCCGGGGCGAGCTGACGAAAACCGAACGGCAGGTTTCCGAGGCCATCGAGGGCGGTCGCTTCGACGACGCGGCCTCGGCCCTTTACCGGTTCGTGTGGAACGTCTTCTGTGACTGGTATCTGGAGCTGGCCAAGCCCGTCTTCCAGGGCTCTGACGAGGCCGCCAGGGCCGAGACCCGCGCCATGACCGCCTGGACGCTGGACCAGACGCTGAAACTGCTGCACCCCGTCATGCCCTTCATCACCGAGGAACTGTGGGCCGAGCTGGGCCAGGAGGGCGCGGCGCGCGACGAGCCCATGCTGATCGGGGCCGAATGGCCCGCGTTGCCTGACGCCTTCATCGATCCGGGGGCCGAGGCCGAGATCGGCTGGCTGGTCGATCTGGTCACCGATGTCCGGGCTCTGAGGGCCGAGATGAACGTGCCGCCGGGGGCCAAGCCCCCGCTGACCTTCGTCGCGCCGGACGCGGTGACGGCGGAGCGGGCGATGCGGCACCGCGATCTGATCCTCACGCTGGCCCGGGTGTCGGAGGCTACGACGGCTGACGCAGCCCCGGCCGGAGCGGTGACCTTCGTGTCCAGTGCGACGGCTGCTGCGCTGTCGCTGGCCGGGATCATCGACCTTGGCGCCGAACGCGCGCGCCTGACCAAAGAGGTCGCGGCCTTCGACAGCGACATCGGTCATGTGATGAAGAAGCTCGGCAATCCGAACTTCGTCGAACGGGCGGCTCCGGCCGTAATCGACGAACAGCGGGCCAAGCTGGCGGAGGCAGAAGCCGGCAAGGCACGGCTGGAAGCCGCTCTGGCGCGGCTGGAAAGCCTCTAGCCGCGCATTGCGGGCATGGTCGGGCTGATCGATTGGGCCTTGATCAGCATGCGGCGGCCCGTCGTTGGGACGATCAGGACCACGGTGGCCAGGATGCCGAGGGCAAACAGGACAGTCAGGATTCGCATGGTTCTATCTCCTGTAGCGGCGTCGAGCGAGCCTTCGCCCGACACCGCCCGGGGGTTACGGATGAAGATCAGGCCGCCTTGCGGGGCGTAAAGGCGTTGGCCTGGAAGGCCGCATCGACCGGGGTTTCGGCGATGTGGTTGACGTAGTTCGAAATGGTCTTCAGCCCGACGCCCAGAACCACTTCCAGCACATTGGCGGCGGTATAGCCGGCACCGATCAGACGGTTGACGTCGGCGTCCGACACCCAGCCGCGCTCACGCACCACACGCGTCGCGAAATCGCGCAGGGCTTCCAGCCTGGCATCAGCGATCGGTCCGCCATTGCGTACGGCCGCGATCACGGTCTGATCCAGACGCTGGCCCTGGGTGACCGTGGTGTGGGCGGCGACGCAATAATGACAGGCGTTCTCGACCGCGGCGGCGATCAGGACGACTTCACGCTCCAGCGGGGTCAGGTCAGACTTCTGATAGGCTGCAGCGAGAGACAGATAGCCCTCGATAACGGCCGGGCTTTCGGCGAACTCGCCGACGAGATTGGGCACGAGGCCAAAGGCGGCCTTGGCAGCGGCGATATAGGGACGCGAGCCCTCGGGGGCGGTGTCCAGGGTGTGGATCGGGAACTGGGTCATTTTGGTCTCCGGTGATTGGCGGACGCGGGATGCGTCGTCGAAGGCGAACGTGCGCCCGCCGCCTTCCGCGCAGTAGTCACAGGAATTGACTTTGACTTATGCGTTTTACGCATGAAAACAGGCGCAATGGATCGCCTTTCCGCCCTTCGCCTGTTCATTCGCACGGTAGAGACCGGCAGCTTCTCGCGTGCCGGACGCGACGCGGGCCTTTCGCAGTCCGCCACCAGCCGGGCGATCGCGGCGCTGGAAGTCGATCTCGGCGCACGGCTTCTGCTTCGCACCACACGTCGGCTGTCGGTCACCGAGGCGGGACAGCGGGTCTATGAGCAGGCACTTCGGATGCTCGACGAAGATGCGGCCCTTATGGAGGCGGCAGCGGGAGCGGACCGGGAACCCGTCGGGCGGCTGAGGGTCTCGACCTCGGTCGCCTTTGCAACAGACGAGGTGGCGCCGCACGTCGGCGGCTTCCTGAGAGCCTTCCCGCGCGTGCGCCTGGATCTGGCGGCCACCGATGCACGTGTCGATGCAGTGGCCGAGGGGGTAGACCTGATCCTGCGCCTTGGCTCGCTGGCCGACAGCGGCATGACCGGGCGGCGGCTTGGAGCCTATCAGCCATGGCTGGTCGCCTCGCCGGGGGTGGCAGAGGGTCTGGACGCGCGGGCCTCGATTGAGGACCAGCTGAGGGGCCGTTGCATCGTCTATTCGGGATCGACGCTGGGGATGCGGTGGCGGCTGGATGGCCCGGGCGATCCGGTGGTGTTCGAGGCGTCGGGACCTTTGACGGCCGGTGCGGGAGCCGTCGTGCATGGCCTGGCGGTGGCCGGGGTGGGCGTGGCACTACTGCCGTCCTTTGCCGTCCGCGCCGATCTGGCTAGCGGACGACTGGTTCGGGTCGCGCCCGAATGGTCCGGTCCGTCGATCGACCTGTCGGCGCTATGGAGTCATCGGGCGTTGCCGCGCAAGGGGCGCGTATTCCTGGACTATCTGTCGCCGCTTCTGACACTGGATGACCGCTGATGCGACTCGATCAACTGCTGGTTTCCAAAGGACTGATCGACAGCCGCGCCCGGGCCAAGGCGGCGATCGAGGCCGGGGGCGTGACGGTGGACGGCATTGTGGTGACCAATGCGTCCCGCGCCTTCGGTGACGACGCCGTCGTGTCGGTGATACAGGCTCATGACTGGGTCGGGCGCGGGGCGTTGAAGCTGGACCATGCGCTGACCCTCTGGCCGGTCGCGGTCGAGGGACGCGTGGTGCTGGACGTCGGGGCCTCGACCGGCGGGTTCACCGAAGTCTGCCTGAAGCGCGGTGCGGCCAGGGTGTTTGCCGTCGATGTGGGGTTCGGGCAGTTGCACGAGCGGATCGAGGCCGATCCTCGCCTCGTCAGCCTGGAGCGGACCGACGCCCGGTCGCTGGATCGGACCCTGATCCCTGATGCACCCGCCCTGATCGTCTGCGACGCCAGCTTCATCGGCCTGGCCAAGGTGCTACCCGTGGCGCTGGAACTCGCGGAGGCCGGGGCCGATCTGATCGCCCTGGTCAAGCCCCAGTTCGAGGGGGCCGGGCCGTCCGCCGTGGGCAAGAAGGGGATCGTCAAGGACCCGGAGGCCCACCGCGCGGCGGTCGAGGGCGTGTCGGCCTGGCTGGCCAGCGTCGGCTGGGTCGTTCAGGCAACCACTGACAGCCCGATCACCGGCGGCGATGGCAATGTCGAGTTCCTGATCTGGGCGAAAAAGTCGTAGCGACAACCGTCGATCAAGCCGCGAGACGGCGCTGGTTGGTGACAGCGACACCCTTCAGGTCGATGAAAACCGCCGATGGATGACTCCACCGGCGGCTCCCGTCACGTCGTCGGTCGACAGGGGGGCTGAAAACTGACCGACGCCGCGATCTCCGTGACCCTTACCGGGGCACCCAGCCGCGGCGGGGATCGTAGATGTAGTAGCCGTCGGCGCTGACCTGGTAGCCGTTGTCATAGCGACGATCCTCCCGACGGCTGTCGTGGCGACGCGCGTCATTGCGGCGGTCGTCGTAACGGCCGTAGGATTGGGCGCGGTCGTCGTAGCGGTCCCGCTCATCGTAGTAGGTCGCGGGCGGGGCGTAGGCGGACCCCTGATAGGGGCTCGACTGGCAGGTGCTGTTCGAGGCGCGGCCGACCTGGGATCCGATGATGGCTCCCAGCACGCCGCCGATGATCGAGCCCTCGGTGCGATTGCCACGGGCCGCGATCTGCGAGCCGGCCACGGCACCGACGCCGGCGCCGATCAGAGCCCCCGCGCCCGTCCGACCCTGGCTCAGGGTCTGGCAGCGATCGCGGTAGCCGGTGTTGCCATAGGGCTGGCTGTAGCCCTGGTTCTGGTAGCCATTGCCGTAGCCATAGGACTGGGCCGAGGCGGCGGCGGGCATCACGCTGACGGCACCGAGAACGGCGGCGACGGCGGCGACTGAACTCTTTATCGAAACGGACAACGGGAAGATCCCCTGTGTTGGGAGACGCGGGGTGCGGCTCCGATCTGATGCTCCGGTTCTAGGCGTTCGAACCTGAACGCGTTTTGAGCGGGTCATTCATCCTCGTTCAGGTTTCGCGATGCGCGTCCGGCCGTCTAGAAGCCAGCGATGAGCACGACGTTGAAGATCGCCCGCGTGGCCGGGCAGGGGGACGGCGCGGCCGAGACGCCGGGCGGTCCGGTCTTCGCGCCCCTGACCCTGCCGGGCGAGACGGTGCGGGGCGAGGTCCGTGACGGGCGGATGGACGGGGCGGAGGTGGTCGAGGCCAGTCCCGATCGGGTCCCGCCGGTCTCGCCGCACTATGGCGATTGCGGCGGATGTTCCCTGCAGCACTGGGCCAGCGGGCCCTATCTGGACTGGAAGCGGGATCAGGTCATTGCGGCCCTGGCGCGCGAGCGGATCGAGACCGAGGTCGAGGCGACGGTGGCGGTGCCGGCGGGCACAAGGCGACGGCTGGCCCTGCATGCCCGTCGGCTGGAGGATGGACGGGTCGTGCTGGGGTTCAAGGCGCGCAAGTCCTGGCGGCTGGTCGAGGTGACGGCCTGTCCGGTGGCCGATCCCCGGCTGGTGGACGCGTTTCCGGTACTGGCCCGGGTGGCGGCGGCCTTACTGGAGCGTCCGAAGTCGGCCCCGACCCTGCATGTGACCTGGACGCTGGACGGGCTGGATGTCGATGTGACGGGGGTCGAGCGACGATCGGGCGGACTGTCGGCCGACCGGCAGCTGCAGGCCATCCGGGCGGCGGGTGAGGGTGACCTTGCCCGGCTGAGCCTGGCGGGTGAGACCCTGGTCATGGCGCGACAGCCGAGGGTGGTCTTCGGGCCTGCGACCGTGCCCCTGCCGGCCGGCGGCTTCCTGCAGGCCGTGCCGGAGGCGGAGGCGGCGATGACGTCGCGGGCCGTGGCGGCGGTGAAGGGTGCGAAGGTCGTCGCCGACCTGTTCTGCGGGGCGGGCACCTTCACCTTTCCTCTGGCGACGGTGGCACGTGTGATCGCGGCGGACTCCTCGGCGGGCGGCATAGCGGCGCTGAAGGTCGGGATCGGCTCGGCGAAGGGCATGAAGCCCATCGAGGCCCACGCGCGCGACCTGTTTCGGCGACCGCTGACGCCGTTCGACCTGAAGGCCTGCGAGGCCATCGTTTTTGACCCTCCGCGCGCGGGGGCGATCGAGCAGACGGCCCAGATCGCCGGAACGAAGGCGGCGGTCGTGGTGGGGGTGTCGTGCAACCCCCAGACCTTCGCCCGTGACGCGCGGGTGCTGATCGATGCCGGGTTCCGGCTGGAAAAGGTGACGCCCGTCGATCAGTTCCTGTGGTCCAGCCATGTCGAGCTGGTGGGCGTGTTCCGGCGCTGAATCTCAGTCGCCGGCCAGGGCGGCGGCGACGCGCGATTCATAGTCCGGCTGCTGGCCGATGTCGGAGTGACCGGCCTCCGGGAAGACCAGGGTCTGGACCTCATGGCCGCGCGCGCCCAGGTCCCGTGCCAGTCGGCGGCTGAGGGCGGGCGGCAGGGTCGTGTCCTTGCCGGCCTCCAGCACAAGGATTCGTCCCTGATAGCCGTCCAGCGAACCAGGCACGTCGACGGCCGTCAGGGCCGGGGCCATGCGAACACGGACCAGAGGGCGAGCCAGTCCGACCATTTCGTCGATCGCGGCGCGGGCCGTGGGCGTGGTGGTCTCCAGCACCAGGGCTTCGGCATTTACCTCATTGGCGATGGCGGCGCAGACGATGCCGCCCAGCGAATGGCCCCAGGCGATCAGCGGGCGGCCTTCGGTATCGGCTATGGTCCTTGCTTCGCGCGCCACGGCCCGGCCGACCGCCTCGAAGCCGGCGAAGTCGGCCGTGCCAACGGTCTCGCCATAACCGGGATAGTCGAACATCAGCACATCGCCGAACGGGCTCAGCTCGCGCGCAGCGACGGCCCCGCCGCTGGACCGCCGAAACAGATTGCCACCGCAGAACAGGATCAGCGGGCGCGGCGCAGCCGTCATCCGCACGCGGGTCGCCCCGATGGAGCCGCCCGCATACGACCAGGTCAGTCTCTCGGAACCCGGCGGCGGCGGGGCGTTCGGCAGGGTCATGCCCGCAGCCCGAACTCGCGTGTCGGGGTAGAAGAAGTTATCCTCAGGGACGTTGACAGAGAGGCAGCCGCCGAGACCGATAAGGAGTAGAGCGGACAACGGCCTGACGACGAAGTTCAACATGGTGTCCATCCGGGTTCAGCTTGGAATAGCAACAGAATGCTATCCGGGTGTCCACATTGCGGGGCGGGATCAAGTCAGCCTTCTGAACCTGCGCCGGGTGTCCAGAAGCACCCAGCTCCGCATGAGCAGTTCCGCCACATCATAGGGCTTCAGCAGAACGTCGTTCGCACCCAGCGACAGCGCCCGCAGCCTCGCGTTCATCGTCGAATCCGCCGTCAGCACGAGGATGGGCAGATAGTCGGTCTCCGCAGTCAGGCGACGAAAACTCTCGAGAAGCTCATAACCGTCGAAGCCCGGCATCATCAGATCCAGCAAGACAAGATCCGGCGGCGTTTTCGCGAAATCGGCCAGGGCGTCCCTGGCGTCGAGGAAGGTCGCGATGTTGGTGAACCCCTCTCTTCGAAACGCCCGGTCGACCAGACTCAGATTTGCCGCCTCGTCATCGACGGCCAGGATCCGCCTCGACTTCAGCGCGGCATCATCAGGCACAATCCTCATTCGGCGTCTCCGGTCAGGGATGAGGCGTTGATCAGGTCCAGTGTGAATACTGCGCCGGACCGATCTCCGCGAGGACGATAGACCACGTCGCCCCCCTGGGCCTGGGCCAGTCCGCGCGAGAGGGCGAGTCCCAGGCCCGACCCTTCGGCACCGCTCCAGCGCTCGGCGTCCAGTCGATCGAACGGCGTGAACAGCCGGGTGATGAAAGCGTCCGGAACGCCCGGGCCCTCATCAACCACTTCGACGCGAAGGCGGTCGCTTTCATCGACGACGCCGACCGTCACGGTTCCTCCCGCAGGTCCGTACTTCACAGCGTTGGAAAGCAGGTTGAGAAGAATCTGTACGGTTGCCCGGCGATCAATTCGGGCGACACCACCTGTTTTGCCCTCAATGCGGATGTCCACGCCCGCGGCCTGGGCCTGGGGGCCGATAAGGTTACGGACGTCGTCCAGGACAGGGCCCAGGGTGACCGCCTCGAGCGTCAGGGCATGTCCCCCGGCCTCGATCCGGGCGATGTCCAGTACCTCCTCGATCATGGCAAGAAGGTGCCCGCCGGCATTGGCGATCTGATCCACGGCGTGGCGTTGGTCGTCCGTCATGGTCTCGCCGTCCATGCCCAGCAACTGGTTGAAACCAAGGATAGCGGTCAGAGGCGTGCGCAGCTCATGGCTCATTCGCGACAGGAACTCGCTCTTGGCGCGGCTGGCGCGTTCTGCCTCTGCCCGGGCGTGGCCCAGGGCTTCCTCAGCGCGGCGCCGCTCGGTGATGTCGCGCGTGACCTTGGAGAAACCGGTCAAGGTTCCATCCTCATCGCGCAGGGCGGTGATGACGACATTGGCCCAGAATCGCCCGCCGTCGCGGCGCACCCGCCAGCCTTCGTCCTCGACCCGGCCGTCCTTGCTGGCGATCTCCAGCAACCGGACGGGTGTCTCCTCGCGCGCCTCCGGGGGATAGAAGTTCGAGAAGTGGCGACCGAGGATCTCCTCAGCCGTCCAACCCTTGATGCGCTCGGCTCCAGTGTTCCAGCTGACGACCTGACCGTCGACGTCCAGAGCGAAGATTCCATAATCGCGAACGCCTTCGATCACGCGGCGATACCGCTCCTCGCCCTCGCGAAGCGCAGCCTCGCGCGACCGCAGCAGGTTGCCGGCTTGGACCAGTCTGCGGGCCAGCCGACCGATCTCGTCCTGGGCCTCATCGACCAAACTTAATGGGACGCCGCGTTCCAGCCGCTCGGCGTCGCGCTCCAGACTCCTCACGCGACGGACGATCCCCGTGAATAGCAGTTGGGCCGCGGCCAATCCCCCCAACAAACCGATCCCTGCGAGGACTGCCGTCAGGGTCCAGGTCCGCCTGCGCTCCGCGTCCGCTCGCGCCTGGCGTTCCGCAAGGAGTTCGACCTCACGACGCTGCATGGCCTCGATTTCGGCCCGTAGCGCGTCAAGCACCGCCTTGTTGGCGATCAGAGCGCGGGTCACGGCCTGCGTCTCCATCCCGATCGCGGTCCCCGCGCCGGGCATGGAGGCGAGCTGGGCAAGCCCGTCGCGCTTGAGCACCACCAGGTCATCGACCCGTGCCAGACGGCGGCGGATTTCAGGATCCCGCGCGGTTCCGCGCAAACGATCCAGAGTGGTGGGCAGAAGGGCCTCTGCCTTGATGTAGGGTTCCAGGAAAGCCTGGCGGCCGGTCAGGCGATAGCCGCGCACGCCGCTCGCCGCCTCGGCCAGAAGGGCATGCACTTCGTGAATGTCGCGCTGGATGGCGAAGGTCAGACGCACCCGCGCCTCGGCCTCCGCCTCGGCGCGGGCCGACAGATGCAGGGCACCGATGCCGGCCAGGAGGATCGCCAGGGGCAGGGCGACGACGATAAAGCCTTTCAGCCCGAGCCCCAGATCGGCCCAGGCCCGACCGCCTCTCGTCCAGATCGAGGCGGCCGTCACGGCAGAATTCGCGCCGCGAAGACCGCAGCCTGGGTCCGGTCGCTGACGCCAAGCTTGGCGATGACCTTTTCGACGTGAACCTTGACGGTTCCCGGTCTGATGCAGAGCTCGCGCGCGATCGCCTTGTTGGTCAGTCCCTCCTTGATGAGGGCGAGGACCTCTCGTTCCCGGGGGGTCAAACGCGCCAGGTCACTGTCGCTGGGCCCGGTAGCAGGCGACACGGCCAGGCGCAGAAGGTCGCCGGGCAGGGCCGTTCGACCCTCACCCACGGCCCTGATGGCGTGGAGCAGCTCCTCGCGCCCGGCGTCCTTCAGAACATATCCGGTCACACCGGCCGTGAGGGCGCTGCGGACATATTCGGCCGTGTCGTGCAAGGTCAGCAGGAGCACGCGCGTGTCTGCGCGTTCCAGGATCAGCCGCGCGGCTTCCAGACCGGTCATCCCGGGGCCGAACCGGATGTCGAGGATCGCGACATCCACGTCGCCTTCGGCGCATCGCTCCACAGCGGCTTCGCCCGTATCCGCTTCATCGATGAGCTCAAGGTCCGGCTCGCGATCGATGACGGCGCGAAGTCCCGCGCGGGTCAGTTCGTGGTCGTCGGCGATCAGAATACGCATCTCAGACGCCCGCCAGGGGAACGCGCGCGCTGATGCGAAAGCCGTTTGGGGTTGGACCCGCTTCGAGGGTCCCGGCGACGGAGAGCAATCGCTCTCTCATCATCTCGAGCCCGAAACGCGGTGTCTCGCCTTCGCCTCTGGCGTCCGATGCAAAACCGCCGACGTTCTCGACGGTGAGCACGATGGCACTCTGGTCGGGCAAGGTGGTGAGATTGAGCGCCACGGTCGCACCCGGAGCATGTTTGGCGATGTTGTTGAAGGCTTCCTGGCCTACGCGAAAAAGGAGGGTCTCGAGCCAGGGTGGCAGTCGCCCGCCTATTCGCTCGGAAACCTCGACCCTGTGGCCGGCACCCTGGAGTCGACGCGCCTCTTCCCGTAGCGCCGCCGCGACACCGAGGTCGTCCAGACTGGGCGGACGCAGACCGGCGATGACCCCTCTGAGGTCGGTCACCGCCTTGCGGGAGACGCCGATCAGTGTCTCAACGTCCCTGGCGACGCGGCTGTCGATCGGAGCCAGGTCCAGATGGACGAGTTCCAGCCGGCGGTGAAGTGCTGCGATCTGTTGGGCGACGCCGTCGTGCAGGTCTGCAGAGATTGCAGCCCTCTCGCTCTCCTGGGTGTTGACCACGCGCGCCAGGACCTGTTCCAGTTCCTTTTCGCGCCGTTCGAGGCGCACAAGCAATTCAGCTTCCTTGCGTCGCTGCAGGTCCACGGTCAGTCGCGCCTCGATCATCTCGACCATCAGCCGCAAGGTGTCGCCGTCCTCCTGGGTGGTGACCGCGTTCGGGTTCATCGGCGTGGTG
Source organism: Brevundimonas sp. AJA228-03 (assembly GCF_017795885.1). Lineage (NCBI taxonomy): Bacteria > Pseudomonadati > Pseudomonadota > Alphaproteobacteria > Caulobacterales > Caulobacteraceae > Brevundimonas > Brevundimonas sp. AJA228-03. The sequence goes on from NZ_CP059297.1 coordinate 1,876,381, forward strand.
AACACGAGGCTTACGTCTGGACGGCCACGTTCGGCCAATGTGGTCAGGGGGACCACGAAGGCGTCGTTCTCTGAAGGCCCGGACTTTTCCTGAACGCTACCGACCGCATACCCTGCGAACAACGCCGCTCTCCGGGCGGCGCGAGCGACGGCGTCGTCGAGATTGCCGACGTCGGCGGTGGCAAGATCCCGGCTGACCTCGATCAATAGCTTGAGACGGGCCGCGCGGGCCTCGGAGTCGCGAAACAGCGACCGGAGGTCCAGGCCGAGCGAGGTGGCATCGTTGAACAAGCGCGAAAATCTCCAGCGGTAGCCCGGGATTCTAGCCGAGATCCGGGGAGCCGTCATATGCCGAACGGCATAGGTCATCTGGCCTGCCGACCGGCTGATGTGCGCAAGCATGGCTGTCGACATCTTCCGTCAGTCGCCGCGACCCGCGGCTCCCTCAAAGGACGTTCCGATGCGCAAGACCTTCACCCTCACCGCCCTGACCGCGCTTCTGGTGGCCGGCTCCGCCCTTGCCCAACCGACCGCTTCGTCTGTGGCCTCCCGGACGGACTCGTATGCGGTGGCCACCATCACCACCGCCCCGGCCGCCGCGCCGATCACCGTGGCCGAGGTCGAGGCCGCCCAGCGCGCGTGGGGTGACGCCCTGGTCGCAATCGCCACCGAGTACAAGGCGAACGGTCAGGTCGCCGCGACCCGTCTCGCGGGTCAGGTCCTCGATACCGCCTATGGCTACAATCTGGGTCCGGTGGCCTTCAAGCCCACGCTTGCCTATGGCGACACGACCTTCCGCGCCACCCGTGAAAGCGCTCTGGCCTATTTCGTCGGCGGCAACAGCCGCTTCCCTGGCGACACCGGGTTCGCGCTCAAAGGCTGGCGCTCCTATGAGATCGACAACGCTGTCGTCGTCATTAATGGCACCACGGCCATCTCGACTGGCAACGTCATGCTGACCAATGACGCTGGCGAGGTCACCACCGTCAACAAGACCTGGGGCTGGGTGCGCGACGCGAACGGTGCCCTTCGCATCGTCCTGCACCACTCCTCGCTCCCCTACGCGCCGAACTGACGACGCGATCATCCTGCCCGCGACGGTTATGGCCGGATATCACCGGGCCATGGACGGCGGCTTCAGGCTCCGGGTTGGCGCCGGCGTGACGCATGTCTCCATCCTCAACGATGAGGTGGGTGCCCACGCCGCCGCTCCGGGTACGCTCTCAATCCTTGGGTCATCAGCGCGGGCGTCAGCTCCCGCTTCCAAGGTCCGGGGCCGGAGGGAAAACCCCTCCGGCTCCACCCCTTCCCAGCGACGGCGCTCTCTCCAACTTCCGCCGTTCCGTTCTTCAGGACATCACGATGCATGCGTTCAAGGTCACCCTTCTTGCCGTCGGCGGTCTTCTGGTCGCGGCGGCTCCCGCCGTCGCCCAGGACGAGGACGGCGAGTTTTGGTTCAACCCGGCCTTCGTCAAGCCGATCGACGATCGGACCTCCGTCGAACTGGAGACGGCCCAGCGACTGCGCCAGGACCCGCGCGACGACACCTATTTCGCGCGCCTGTGGCTGAACCGGGAGGATGGCGCGGGCCGCGAATGGAGCGTGGGTGTCGAGCAGCGCTGGAACGGTCCCGACGTGCGGGAGGTACGGCTGCTGCAACAGGTGGGCTACGATTGGGGGCCGCTGGAGTTTCGCACGAGGCTTGAGCAGCGCTTCATCGACGTCGACCCTCAGACGGGCGTGAGGCTGCGACAGCGTGTCGGGACAACGATACCTCTGACAGACAGCGAGGACGGATGGGCGCTGACCGGGGACGCAGAGGTCTTTGTGACGCTCCGCAACACCGAGCCTGGCGGGCAAACGGGTCTGACCGGCTTGAGAACCTTTGTCGGCTTCGAACGGAGCTACGGCCGATATGACGTGAGCCTGGGCTATCTTCGCCAGCAGGACATCCGCGACGGGGCCGAGGACCGCGTTGGTCATGCGCCCTTTGTCGGTTTGACCGTCAACTTTTGAGGTTGGCGTCCCATCGCCGGACGCTTCCAGACCTGGACCGCCTCGAGGACTACCAGAGCCAGAGCGCGGCGGCCGTATAGAGGGCTATGCCCACAGTGAGATTGAACGGGAAGGTGATCGCCAGCGAGGCGGTGACGAACACGCCGGCGTCCGCTTCCGGTGCGGCGAGCCGCATGGCTGCCGGTACGGCGATATAGGAGGCCGAGCCCGCCAGGATGGTCAACAGAGCGGCGTCTCCCGCGCCCAGACCGATGATCCAGGCCAGACCCAAGGCGACGGCCGCCGATGCGACCGGGAAGAGGAGGGCGAAGGCGACGATTCCGGCGTTGAGCTTTCGTCCTCCCTCCATCAGGCGGCGCGCCGCGATCAGACCGATGTCGAGGAGGAAGAAGCAGAGCGCGCCCTGGAACAACGGGCCGACGAACAACTCGAGGCGGACGAGCCCCGGCGCGCCCGAGACGAGGCCGACGGCGAAACTGCCAAGCAGCATGACAGTCGCGGCACCGACGAAGACCTCGCGCAGCACCGCCCGGCGACGACCCGGCTCTCCGCGCCCGGCTCCGTTCAAAAGGATCAGGGCCGTGAGGATCGCAGGCGTCTCCATGAGCGCGAGGACGGCTGCCATATAGCCGCCAGGCTGAAGACCGACCGCAGTGAGGTGATCCTGGCCCGCCGCGAAGGTCACCACAGAGACAGAACCGTAGGTGGCGGCGAGGGCGCAGGCGGTGGCGCGGTCAAGCCGGGGCAGGCGGCGCAGCACCTCCAGCGCCGCCACGGGCATCAGGGCGCTCAGTCCAACGCCGAGGGCGGCGGCGCTCAGGAAGTCGCCGTCGAGTCCCGCCGCGCGCGCTTCGACCCCGCCTTTGAACCCGATACAAAGCATCAGATACAGCGAGAGGGCCTTGGCGATGGGTTCCGGGATTGCCAGGTCCGATCGTGCGAACGCGGCAAGAGCGCCCACGAAGAAGAACAGAATCGCGGGCGAGGTCAGAAGGGCAAGACTGGCGGTGAGGTCGGGCATGTGGGCGGCGGGTTCCAAAGGTCGCTTCCTCTGGCCTCGACGCGTTCAGCATGCCAGTTTATTCGACTTATAGGACCCATAACCAAGGCTCATGCCGTGCCTTCACGACTGGTCAATCTCGACCTGGACCTCCTGCGCGCCTTCGTGACCGTGGTGGAGACCGGGAGCTTCACCCGAGCAGCGGCCCTGCTGGGACGCACCCAGCCCGCGATCAGTCTGCAGATCCGGCGACTGGAGGATCAGTTGCGCTCCCCGCTTCTGGCCAGAGGCGGCAAGGATCTCGCCCTGACCACCGAGGGAGCCGGGCTGCTGCCGCAGGCGCGCCATCTGTTGCGGGTGAATGACGAGATCGTCGCCACCCTGGGCGACGGCGATCTCGAGGGGGAGGTGCGGTTCGGGGCCCCGGAGGACGTCGCGACCATGCATCTGCCGGGCATTCTGGGTGCCTTCGCGCGTAGCCATCCGCGCATCAAGCTGGCGGTGACGTGCGACTACACGGCGAATCTGCTCGACCAGATGTCGCGCGGCCTGCTCGATCTCGCCCTGATCAAGCGGGAGCCGGTCGGGCCCGAACTCGGCGTACGGGTCTGGAGCGAGCCGTTGGTCTGGGTGGCGTTGGACCCCTCGATCCTGGAAGCCTCGCCCTTGCCGCTGATCATCGCCCCCGCGCCGGACATCTATCGCAAGCGGGCGCTGGGGGCGCTGGAGGGGGCCGGCCTGGCGTTTCGCGCCTCCTTCACCTCGCCCAGTCTCGCGGGCCAGATGGCGGCGCTGAGAGCCGGCCTCGGGGTCGGAGTCCTGCCGGCCGCCATGGCAACGCGGGACCTGACTGTTCTGCGAGAGCCCCTGCCGCCGCTCAGCGATAGCGAGATCGCCCTGGTGTCCACCCGCTCCATGGGTGGCCCGGCCGAGCTGCTGTCACAGGAGGTTCTTCGTGCCCTGGAGCGCGGCCCATCGGCGTCTTGACGCGGGGACTGTCATGGCCGGGACGATCCCGGCCACGACAGGGAACCTCAATGGGCCGGACGGTCCGGTTGATCTCTGGTGTCGCGCGTCTTGATCCAGGAATAGAGCATCGAGCCGCCGATCAAGGCGAGGGTCGCGATCAGGGACCACTGCGGCTCGAGATACGGCACCAGTTCTTTGCCGGTCATGTCCTTCCATGCCTTGTAGAGGCCGAAGTTCCAGATGATCTTGACCCCGATCAGCACCAGAACCATCGACAGTCCGTACTTCAGATATTTGAAGCGGGCGACGGCTTCGGCGAGCATGAAATACATCGACCGCAGGCCCAGGATCGCGAAGATGTTGGACGTGTAGACGATGAAGGGGTCTTTCGTGACCGCGAAGATCGCCGGCACGGAATCGACCGCGAAGATGACGTCCACCACCTCGACCATGACCAGGGCCAGGAACAGCGGGGTCGCGAACAGGACGAGCCGACCCGTGCCCTTGGGATCGGGCCTTTTGACGAAGAAATTATGGTTGTCGATGGTGTCGGTGATCCGCATCCGCTTCCTGAGGAACTTCAGGACGGGGTTCTGATTCAGGTCCATCTCGTGATCGCCGCCGAAGATCATCTTCCATCCCGTAAAGATCAGGAAGGCGGCGAAGATGAACAGCACCCATGTGAACTCATTCACGATGGCCGCGCCGAGAGAGATGAAGATCGCACGGAACACGATCGCACCCATGATACCCCAGAACAGCACACGGTGCTGATACTGGCGTGGTACCGCGAAGAAGGTGAAGATCATCCCGATGACGAAGATGTTGTCGAACGCCAGCGCCGTTTCCAGCAGATAGCCCGTAAAATACTGCAGAAGGGCTTGCTGATTGAGATTATCCGGGCTCATGTAGTAGACCGGATCGGGCTCATACACGAAGTAGACATAGGCCCCAAAGGCGATAGCGATCGAACCGAACGACGCCCACATGGCCGCAGACTTTTTGGCGGAGACGACCCCGTCCTTGTTGTTCACGACCCCGAGGTCGATCCACAGCAGAAAACCGATGAAGGTCAGGAAGGCGATCCAGAGCCAGACCGGCTGACCGACATAGGTCGCATCGAAAAACGGAAGGGATTCAAACATCCCGCACCCCTGAAATCTGCAAAAAGCGCCGCGTTGCGCCATCCATTCGGGGATCCGACATCGCAGCCGACGCCTCGGCTGCCAGAGGGGCCCGGACCCGTGGAGGTCGCGGTAATGACTGTAGATCGCCTTTACGTCAAGACCTGATGTCAGTTGGACTGAATCGGGTCAGTTTTTCTGACGCTCTTGTCAGTCTCTGCGCGCTGTCGTCAGGATATAATCGTGATGGGGCTATAAACATGCCATCACAAGTCAGTCTTCGGTCCATCGCACTGACTCCATAATGCCATCTCATGGCAGCCATCATGATTTCTTATTGGCATTCCCATCGCGTGTAGCGCAGCGTGATTGAGCGGCCCGGGCCCCTCTGACGATCATTGTGATCGTGATGTCGGATCGCATCGGGTGCGCTCGATGACGGGGTCCGGTTGTTTTCCCCCATCGAACCGACGGCTTCGGCTTCGAGCGCTCCCCTTCAGAGAAGGAGAGGCTCCATGTCTATCGTGTTGGCGCGCCGTTTGCGGGGACTTCATGCCCTGCTTGAGATGGCGTTAAACGACGAGAGGGCGCGACCGCGCCCGGACGACCGCACCATCGCGGGCATCAAGAAGAAGAAGCTGGCCATCAAGGACCGGCTTGCCGTCTTCGGTGACCGCCAGATGTCGTCCGCGTCGCACTAGCGAGCGAGGGGTCGGTGGCTTTCCCCGGCCGCCGACCCCGATCGCTCCCCAACATCAACACGCATCGCCGACGCACCGGCGACACGACAGGAGGCCTGAATGCCCGGATCAAACAGATCGCTACGTCGATACCCTCGGATCGACCCAGACGAGGTCTGGACCCCCGGCGACGTGATTCAGATGGATGCGGTCGTGGCCGGCTGCGCCATGGTGGCCCAAGCGGACGGCTGGGTCACGTCGGACGAGCGCAACCGCATGATCGATCGCATGCGGAGCTCCCCGACCATCGCCTTTTTCGGCATCGACGACGTCCTGGTCCTGTTCGAAGCGCTGAACCACAGGTTTGACCGCGATGTCGATGACGGCGAGGCGACGGCGGAGGTCGCCGTGTCGCGCCTGCGGGGCCAGCCCGGTCCGTCGCGCCTGTTGATCGAAACCGCCTGTTCGGTCGCTGAAGCGGACGGTGGCTTCGATGCCGAGGAGCGGGCCGTGATCCTGCGGCTCTGCGAACTCCTGGATGTTGATCCGGCGCCCTACGACCTGGTCCCCAACGATGGAGAGAGACGATGAGGGTCGGAGCACCATCGAGCCAGATGGCTTACGCCTGGGCGGTTCAACTCTCACAGATGACCGGAAGGGTCGCCGCGCACCAAAGCACGGCGACGGATCGACCCGTCGATGCCCCCCGTGCTCTGACCGCCGACACACTCATCCGCCGGCCCAGCCGGCATACCTTCGACATCCGCGTCTGATCGCGGAACCTGGGCGAAGCCCTGAACCATGGATTTTTTGACCCACGACGTCCTGACCAGGCCGGTCTGACCACGCAAGACACGCCGCTTCTGCTCTGACTGAACGGAACAGCGAAACAACATGAATTCCCTGATCCCTCTCCCTCCGGGAGCGGGATCAGGCCTTCGTGGTCGTCTTCTTCGCCGGTGGCTTCCGGGCCGCGGGCTTTTTCGTCGCGGCCGGTTTCCTCGCCGCGGCCGCCTTTGGCGCGGCCTTCTTCGCCGGAGCCTTCTTGCCCTTGGGCGCGACCAGGGCGCGGGCGGCCAGAAGCGGCACGGCGATCTCCATGGTCATGTCCTCGGGCGCAGTGCCCTTGGGCAGGGTCGCGTTGATCTTGCCCGACTTCACATAGGGCCCGAACCGGCCGGACATGACGTGGACCGGGTCACCCGTTTCCGGGTGGGCGCCCAGATCCTTCAGCGGGGCCACGGCGGCACCACGACCCTTGAACCCACCGGCCCGCTTCTCGGCCAGCAGGACCACGGCGCGGTTCAGTCCAATGTCAAAAACCTCATCGATATCCGCGACATTGGCATAGGTTCCATCATGCAGGATGAAGGGTCCGTAACGGCCCAGACCGGCCGTGATCGGCTTGCCGTCCTCCGGGTGATCGCCGACGGCGCGGGGCAGGGCCAGCAGGCGCACGGCCTGTTCCAGGGTCAGGGTCGCCGGTGACCAGCCCTTGGGCAGGGAGGAGCGTTTCGGCTTGTCCTCGCCGGGATTGGCGGTTTCGACATAGGGGCCGAAGCGGCCGATCTTGAGCGACACGGCCAGGCCGGTCGCTTCGTCGATGCCCAGATCGCGGTCGCCGCCGACCTCGTCGCCCGCATTCTCGCCCGCGCCGAAGCCGCGCGTGTAGCGGCATTCGGGATAGTTGGAGCAGCCGATGAAGGAGGACTTCATCTTGAAGCTGGCCTTCAGATGCAGATGGCCGGTCTTGCACAGCGGGCACAGCCGCGCGTCTGAACCATCTGATTTCTCCGGGAACAGGAAGGGGCCGATGGCGGTGTCGAGTTCGTCGATGACGCCCTGGCGTTCCAGCACGGCGGCGGTGGCGGGCTTCAACCTGGACCAGAATTCGCGCAGCAGCGCCTTCCAGTCCATGTCCCCGGCGGAGACCTCGTCCAGCTGGTTCTCCAGCGCGGCGGTGAAGTCGTATTCGACCCAGCGGCCGAAGAACTGTTCAAGGAAGGCGGTGACCAGGCGGCCATTGTCCTCGGGAATGAAGCGGTTCTTGTCCATGCGGACGTAGCCACGGTCACGCAGGGTGGTGAGGATGGAGGCATAGGTCGAGGGACGGCCGATGCCGAGTTCTTCCAGTTTCTTGACCAGGGTGGCCTCAGAGTAGCGGGGCGGCGGCTCTGTGAAGTGCTGGTCGGTGCGGATCGCCTCGACCCTGGCCTTCGCACCTTCCTTGAGGGCGGGCAGGCGAGCGGTGTCGTCGTCCTCTTCGGACTCGGCGCCCTTCTGCTTCTCGTCGCGGCCTTCCTCATAGACCGCGAGGAAGCCGTCGAAGGTGACGACCTGGCCTGTAGCGCGCAGGCCGGTCAGGCCGTCCGGTGTCTCGACGTCGACCGTGGTGCGGTCGAGGCGCGCGGCCTCCATCTGGGAGGCGACCATCCGCTTCCAGATCAGCTCATACAGGCGCTGGAGGTCGGATTCGAGGCGCAGGGAGTCGGGCCGGCGGGCGATGTTGGTCGGGCGGATCGCCTCGTGCGCTTCCTGGGCATTCTTGGCTTTCGTCTTGTAATAGCGGGCTTCGGCCGGGACGAAGGTGGGCCCGAAGGTCTCGCCGATCACGTCGCGGGCCTGGGCGATGCCCTCGGGTGTCGTCTGGACGCCGTCGGTCCGCATATAGGTGATCAGACCGCCGCTCTCGTCGACGCCCTCGTACAGTTTCTGGGCCGCCCGCATGGTGCGCTGGGCGTCGAAGCCCAGCTTGCGCGACGCTTCCTGTTGCAGGGTGGAGGTGGTGAAGGGCGGCGAGGGGAACCGTCGGACGGGCTTCTTCTCGATCGATCGGATCGTGAAATCGCCGCACTCGATGGCCGCCCTTGCGGCGTGGGCGGTCGCCTCGTCCTTGATGTCCAGGCGCTGGATCCGCTTTCCGGCGTGCTTGACCAGACGGGTGGTGAAGGGCGGGCTGTCGGCGACCAGATCGGCCTCAATCGACCAGTATTCCTGGGGCCGGAAGCGCTCGATCTCCAGCTCGCGGTCCACCACGATGCGGAGCGCCACCGACTGTACCCGACCCGCCGACCGGGCACCCGGAAGTTTCCGCCACAGCACGGGCGACAGGGTGAAGCCGACCAGATAGTCGAGGGCGCGGCGGGCGAGGTAGGCCTCGACCAGTTCCATGTCGATCTGGCGCGGATTGGCCATGGCCTCCAGCACGGCCGACTTTGTGATGGCGTTGAAGGTGACCCGCTCGACGGCCGTGTCCTTCAGCGCCTTCTTCTTGTTCAGAACCTCCAGAACGTGCCAGCTGATGGCCTCGCCCTCGCGGTCGGGGTCGGTGGCCAGGATGACGCGATCGGCGCGTTTTGCGGCTGCGGCAATCTCCGACATGCGGGTCGAGGCGCGGGCGTCGACCTCCCACTCCATGGCGAAATCTTCGTCCGGTTTGACCGAGCCGTCCTTCGACGGAAGGTCGCGGATGTGGCCGTAGGAGGCGAGGACCTCGAAGCCCGGGCCGAGGTATTTGTTGATGGTCTTGGCCTTGGCGGGGCTCTCGACGATGACGAGATTCATTGCGGCTCAGTCTGGGAGGAGGGGGGCAGAACGTGGTTGGGCGCGGGCCTTAAGTCAATCAGGCTGTTCCGCACCGCGATATTCCCGTCACAATGGGTCGCGCCTCGCGACTGAATTCGGCGGGGCTGACCCGGGCTCAGGTCGAGGCGGACCCGCCGGGCAGCAGGGTGGCACGGCCTGCGAGGCTGAGCTCCAGCAAGGCGGCGGCGACGCTGCCGATGGGGGCACCCAGGGCGCGGGCGATCTCGTCGCGCGGTGTGGGCGTCGGCGAGAGCAGGGCGGCGACGCGATCGAGGAAGGCGGGATCGAGGTCTTCCAAGTCGTCGGGGAACGGGTTGTCGGCCGGGGGCTCGCGCAGGGTCCGCAGGGTCTCGAAGGCGCGGCGCACGTCGTCGATGCCCTCGCACAGGATGGCCCCCTGGCGCAGCAGTTCGTTCGGGCCCCTGGAGCGCGGATCCAGCGGCGAGCCGGGGACGGCAAAGACGTCGCGCCCCTGTTCCCCCGCCAGCCGTGCGGTGATCAGCGAGCCGGAGCGCAGCTCGGCCTCCACCACGATCACACCGCGCGACAGACCGGAGATGATGCGGTTGCGGCGGGGAAAGTCGCGGGCCTGGGCATGGGCCCCCATGGGGCTTTCGGATACGACGCAGCCCTGTTCGACGATCTGGTCATAGAGGGTGGCGTTCTCGGCCGGATAGACATCATCGACGCCACCGCCGAGGACCGCGACGGTGCCGGTCGGCAGGGATCCTGAATGGGCGGCGGCGTCGATGCCGCGCGCGAGGCCGGAGACGATGACGAAGCCCGCCTCGCCCAGCTGCTGCGCCAGGCCACGCGCGATGCGCTGGCCACCGGCGGAGGCGATGCGAGCCCCGACAATGGCGACGGCCTCCTTCGAGAGCAGGGCCACGTCTCCACGGGTCCAGAGCAGCGGCGGCGGCGGGTCGAGCGCGGCCAGCATGGCGGGGAAGTCGGGGTCGCCGAGGACCAGCAGTCGGGCTCCGGCCCGGTCGCCGGCGGCGAGTTCGGCCTCGATGCGGGTCGGGTCGGGCAGGGTGTAGCCGTGACCGCCGCCCTTGCGGACGAGGTCGGGCAGGGCGTCCAGCGCGCGGACGGCAGTGCCGAAGCGATCCAGCAGCTGGCGGAAGGAGACGGGGCCGACGCGGTCGGCGCGGGCGAGGCGCAGGCGGGCGAAACGCTCGGCCTCGGGCAGGTTCACGCCTTCTTCGCGGCCCCGATCCGCGGCTCCGCGCCCTTCAGCAGGCGGGCGATGTTCTCGTGGTGGCGGATGTAGATCAGGACAGCGGTCGCAATGGCCAGGACGAAGATCGGCCGGGCAGCGGGCAGGCCGAGGGCGGGGAGGGGCAACAGGGCGTAGAGCGGTGCGGCGGCGGCGGCCACGAGCGCGGCCAGCGACGAATAGCGCAGCAGGAAGGCCACGATCAGCCAGGTCGCCCCGGCCATCAGCCCCAGGGGCCAGCAGGCGGCGATCATCAGGCCGAAGAAGGTAGCGACGCCCTTGCCACCCTTGAAGCCCAGCCAGACGGGGAACAGGTGACCCAGGAAGGCCGCACCGCCCGCGATGGCTCCGGCGGCGTCCGACTGCAGGAAATGGCGGGCCAGAAGCAGGGCGACGGCGCCCTTTCCGGCATCCAGCAGCAATGTGGCCAGCGCCAGGTCCTTGCGGCCGGTGCGCAGGACGTTGGTCGCTCCGATGTTGCCTGATCCGATGTTGCGCACGTCACCGGTCCCCGCAGCGCGGGTGATGAGGACGCCGAAGGGGATGGAGCCCAGCAGATAGCCGCCCACGGCGACGAGGCCGAGCGTGAAGAGCGCTGGGCCGACCAGATCCTGCAACCGATTCACTCCCGCCAGACGTGCGTGGCGACAATGCGTCGGCGGCGGGTCCGGAGCAAGGGTGGAAGGGGTTACGGGCGATCCGATCGAAGGATATGAGGGCCTCAATCCGCTGCTGCTTCCGGTGTTGCCATGATCCGTCTTTCGCTTGCGACCGTTCTGATGGCTTCGACCGTCGCCGGATGTGCTGGCGCGCCGCCGGTTGCACCCGCATCCGCCCCACAGCTGGCTGCCTATTTCGACTGCGTGCGCGAGCGTGGCGGTATCGCGATCTCGGCGCACCGGGCCCAGTCGGGCGAGGATCAGCCGGAGAACTCCATCCAGGCCATCGAGGCGACCGGGCGCGCCATTCCAGGCGCGATCCTGGAGATGGACGCGACCCTGACCCGGGACGGGGTGCTGGTGATGATGCACGACGACAGTCTGGACCGGACGACGACGGGGCGGGGGCGGGTCGCGGACAATACGCTGGCCCAGGTGAAGGCCGCGCGGCTGAGGGCACCCGACGGCACGCTGACCGATGCCGCCCCGCCGACGCTGGAGGAGGCGCTGGCGGCGGCCGGGCGGGTCGGCGCCATCGCCTCGATCGATCTGAAGCCGTCCAGCGAGGCGGCGACCCTGGCCCTGGCGCGTCAGGTCGTGGATCAGGTGCGGCGCTCGGGGGCGCAGGCGCGGGTGATCCTGATCACCTATACGGCCGAAAGCGCGCGGGCGGTGGCGGCCCTGGCCCCCGAGATGATGATCTCGGCCGGACTGGACGATGTCTCCGGTCTGGACGGTCTGAACGCGGCGCAGATCCTGGCCTGGACAGGGGCCGGCGAGCCCAGGCCCGCTCTGTGGCGAGCGGTCGGCGAGCGGGGCGTGGAGGCGCAGTTCGGAACCCTGGGCGCACCGGGGCGACGGCTGGACGACGTCTATGCGGCCGATGGGGATGTGTCGGAGTATCGGGCGCTGTTCGAGCAGGGCGTCACCGTGATCGCGACCGACGCGCCTCTGGCGGTGAAGGGCGTGCTGGGTGCGGAACTGGCGGCAGTGGGGCGGTGCGCGCGTTAGTCAGGTCGAATAGACGGTCCGCCCGCCGACGACCGTCATCTCGACGCGGCCCTGAAGGCGGCGGCCGTCGAAGGGAGAGTTCTTCGACTTCGACCGCAGCGTCGCCGCATCGACAACCACCGGGGCGGCGGGGTCGAACAGGATCAGGTCCGCAGGCGCTCCGGGGGCGAGCGTGCCGGCGTCGAGGCCCAGCAGGGTCGCGGGGCCGTGGGTCAGGGGACGCAGCACGTCGAGCAGGTCGAGGCCTTCCTCGTGATGCAGGCCGAGGGCGGCCGGCAGCAGGGTCTCCAGACCGACGGCACCCGGCGCGGCTTCCGCGAAAGGGCGGCGCTTGTCCTCGGCGGGGGCGGGGGTGTGGGCCGAGGTGATCGCCTCGATCAGACCGTCGCGGACCGCCTCGATCAGGGCGCGGCGATCGCTCTCGGGACGCAGCGGCGGGTCCAGCCGGAAGAAGGTCCGGTAGTCGCCGATATCGATCTCGTTGAAGCACAGGTGGTTGATCGAGACGCTGGCCGCGACCTCCAGTCCCCGCCCCCGGGCGCGGGCCAGGACCTCGAGCGCCGCCTCGGTGGAGATCTGGTCGACCAGGAAGCGGGCCCCGGTCTGTTCGACAAGGGCGAGATCGCGCTCCAGCTGGATGCGTTCGGCGATGGCGGGCGCGCCGGACAGACCGAGCCGGGTGGCCAGTTCGCCCGAGGTGGCCACGGCACCTTCCGAAAGCCAGGGGTCGGCGGGGCGGCAGGCGATCAGGGCGTTGAAGGCCGAGGCGTAGGCCATGATCCGCGACAGCACCCGGCTGTCGGCGATGACGTGGTCGCCATCGGTGAAATAGAGTGCGCCGGCCTCGTGCATCAGGCCGATCTCGGCCATCCGCTTTCCGTCGCGGGCCCGGGTGGCGGCCCCGGCGACGCGGACGTTGACCAGATTCAGGGCCGCGCCCCGACGCTGGATGAAGTCGACCATGGCCGGATCGTCGACGGCGGGGTCGGTGTCGGGCTGGATGACGATGGTGGTCACGCCCCCGGCGGCGGCCGACAGGCTGGCGGACTTGAGCGTCTCCTTGGGCTCGGCCCCCGGCTCGCCGGTGCGGACGCGGATGTCGATCAGGCCGGGCGACAGGCACAGGCCCCCGGCGTCGATGACGCGATCTGCCGTGGGCGTCGCGGGGCCGCGCTCGACATGGGTGATGACGCCGTCCTCGATCAGGACCGCGCCGGGACCGTCATAGTCCGAGGCGGGATCCAGCAGGCGGGCGTTGACGATCGAGAGGCTGGTCATGCCGCGCCCTCCAGCCGGGTCGAGAGGGAGGCGAGGACGGCCATTCGGGCGGCGACGCCCATTTCGACCTGATCCTGGATCAGGGAGACGGTCAGGTCGTCGGCGACGTCGGAATCGATCTCCACACCCCGGTTCATCGGCCCGGGATGCATGACCTTCGCGCCGGGGTTGGCCCAGGCGAGTTTTTCGCGGTCCAGGCCCCAGAAGCGGAAATACTCGCGGGTCGAGGGGACGAGCGCCCCGTCCATCCGCTCCAGCTGCAGGCGCAGCATCATCACGACGTCGCAGCCCTTCAGCCCCTCGCGCATGTCGTGGAAGACCTCGCAGCCCCAGCGATCGGCGTCGCCGGGGACGAGCGTCGGCGGGCCGATCAGGCGGACGCGGGCCCCCATCATCGACAGCAGGGCGACATTGGAGCGCGCGACCCGGCTGTGGGCGATGTCGCCGCAGATGGCCACCGTCAGGCCGCCGACATCGCCGAACGCGCGGCGCAGGCTAAGCAGGTCCAGCAGAGCCTGGGTGGGATGTTCGTGTCGACCGTCACCGGCATTGACGACCGCGCAGCCGACCTTCTGCGACAACAGGGCGGCGGCGCCGGAGGCCGAATGGCGCACGACCAGGATGTCGGGGCGCATGGCGTTCAGTGTAACGGCGGTGTCGATCAGGGTCTCGCCCTTCTTCACCGAGGAGGCCTGGACCGGCATGGTGACGACGTCCGCCCCCAGCCGTTTGGCCGCGATCTCGAACGAGGAACTCGTCCGGGTCGAATTCTCGAAGAACAGGTTCAGAACCGTGCGGCCGCGCAGCAGGTCCAGCCCCTTGGTCGATTCGCGGTTCAGATCGACGAAGACGTCGGCGAGATCGAGCAGGGCAAGCGTGAACGGCGGATTGAGGTCGCCCGCGGCCAGGAAATGGGGTTTCGGAAACGGGACCAGCCGGTCGGCGATCAGGTCGGCGGCGACAGCGGTATGGGTCATCAAAGCCCGGCTATAGACGGGTCTTACGCCAGATGGAACAGGGCGAGGGCCACGGGGATGCCGAGCGCGCTGCCGACCGTGGTCAGGGCGATGATCCCGGCCATCAGGGGCGCATCGCCGCCCATCTGACGGGCCAGCAGATAGGCGGCCGCCGCGCCGGGCGCTGCGCCGCACAGCAGGGCGGTCGCCTGGGCCAGTTCGTCGCCGCCATAGAGCACGCACAGGCCCCACATCAGGGGCGGCATGACCATCAGCTTGACCACGGTGACGCCCACGACGGTCCATTTGCGCCGCGCCACCTCGGCGAAACTCAGGCCCGCGCCCGCGACGATCAGGCCCAGCGGAAGGGCGGCACCGCCCAGCAGCTTCAAGGTGTCGGAAATACCCGGGATGGGCGGGACGTGGAGGACGTTCAGCGCCAGCCCGGTCAGGCAGGCGACCAGGATCGGATTGGCCAGCATGGCCTTCGCCAGGGCCAGCGGCGACACACCGTGCTGGTCGGTGCCCCAGCGGGCCAGGACGGCGACGCAGGCGATGTTGGTCACCGGGATGATGCAAGCGATCATGACAGCGGCCAGGGCGAGGCCCTCGGCCCCGTAGACGGACTGGATGACCGGCAGGAAGACGAAGCTGTTCCAGCGAATGGTGCCCTGGAACACACTGGTGAAGGCCGGACCGTCGATCTTCAGCAGCGGCCTGGCCAGCAGGGTCAGTGCGCCGACGATGAGGACGGCCGTGACCGCCGATCCGCCCGCCGCGCCCGCGCTGGCGCCCGACAGGTCGGCGTTCCAGATCGCCGGGATCAGGAAGCCGGGATACAGAAGGTTGATCGACAGCTTCTCGATCGGCCGCCAGGTGGCGTCGGGCAGGAAGTCGGATTTTCGCAGGCCATATCCGATGGCGATCAGGATAAAGACCGGGACGACGCCGGCGATCAGGGCCAGCATCAGCCGTTCCTGACCCGGTCCAGCGCCCCCTGGAGGATCCAGGCGGCGGCGGTGCGATCCACGACGTCCGCACGGCGTTTGCGGGACAGGTCCAGTTCCCCGATCAGGAACCGCTCGACGGCCGAGGTGGACAGGCGCTCGTCCCAGAAGGCCACGTTGACCGGCCGGAACCGCTCCAGATTGCGGGCGAAGGCTCGACAGGACTGGGCGCGGGGCCCCTCGGTGCCGTCCATGTTGACCGGCAGGCCGATGATGAGAGCCGAGACCTTCCTGTGGTCCATCAGCCTGAACAGGGCCTGTGCCTCGGCCGTGAATCTGGATTTGCGGATCAGCTCCAGCGGGCTGGCGATCATGCGCGAGGTGTCGGACGTGGCCACGCCGATGGTCGTCTCCCCCAGGTCCAGCCCCATCCAGGCGGTGTCGGGCGGGCAGGCGGCGGCGAGGTCGGTGAGATTCAGGACGGGCACAGTCGGGGCGGTAGGCGTTGCCATTCCGGCTGTCAAAGGCGAGGGTGCCCTTAACCACAACGGAGGGCTATCCATGTCGCGTTACCGGGTTCTGGCCGCCGCCCTGGCCGGCGTGATGGCCGCCACGGCCTGCAATGCCCAGCCGGAGGTCAAGGTCACGACGACGACGGAGGCGGCCGCCACCCCGCAAGCCGCTCCGCTGACCGCAGCGGGCGCGCCCAAGACCCTGTCCGTGGAGGCCGGGGACGACGGCCTGATGTCGGCCGCCAGCGTCGTGCGGGTCGACTGGGTGGCCGAGGACGGGGCCAAGATGTTCGGCACCGCCGGCGGCGATCCGGCGATGAACGGCCTGTACAGCTACATCGCCTTCTTCGGCAGTCCCGCAGATGGATGGGCCGTGTTCAGGCTGGGCGATTTTCTGGATTACACCGTGCTGTCGTCCTCGGCAGGGCGGGTCGACCTTGACCTGCACGAGAGCACCCTGAACGAGGCGACGGCCGAGATCGGCAGCCGCCATCGCAAGGTGATCGTGTCCTGGACCGTGCCGGCCGAGGGCGAGACCCCGACGTCGATCACGGTGACGCCTGCGTCCTGACGGGCGGCAACTTGTGCGGGGCGGTCCTTGTGCGTCGGGGGGCGGGCGGCTAATCCCGCCCGCTAAACCTCTCGACTGGAGGGCCGCATGGCCATCGACGCCGCGACGGTGAGGAAGGTCGCCCACCTCGCCCGCATCAAGACCCCCGACGACCGGCTGGAGCCCCTGGCCGGCGAACTGAACGCCATCATGGCCTGGATCGACCAGCTGAACGAGGTCGATGTGGCGGGCGTCGAGCCGATGACGTCGAACGTCGCCCAGCCGCTGCGGCTGCGCGACGACGTCGTCACCGACGGTGCGCGGGTCGAGGCGGTGCTGTCGAATGCGCCGAAGTCTGCCGACGGCTTCTATGTCGTGCCCAAGGTGGTCGAATAGATGTCGGACCTGACCAAGCTCACCCTGAAGGCCGCGGTCGACGGGCTGAAGGCCAGGGCCTTTTCGTCCGAGGAGATCACACGCGCTTTCCTCTCGAACATCGAGGCCGCCAACCCGACGCTGAACGCCTATGTCCAGGTGACCGCCGACAAGGCGATGGCGATGGCCAAAGCCTCCGACGCGCGGATCGCCTCGGGCGACGCCGGTGCCCTGGAAGGCGCGCCGCTGGGCATCAAGGACCTGTTCTGCACCGAGGGCGTGCAGACGACGGCCGGGTCCAACATGCTGCGCGGGTTCGTGCCGCCCTATGAATCGACCGTGACCGCCAACCTGTGGCGCGACGGGGCGGTAATGCTGGGCAAGCTGAACATGGACGAGTTCGCCATGGGCTCGTCGAACGAGACCTCTGCGTTCGGGCCGGTCCTGAACCCTTGGAAATCAAAGGCCTCGAACGCAGACCTGACCCCGGGCGGAAGCTCGGGCGGGTCGGCGTCAGCGGTGGCATCGGACCTGTGCCTGGCCGCGACGGCGTCGGACACCGGCGGATCGATCCGCCAGCCCGCCGCCTTCACCGGAACGGTCGGGATCAAGCCGACCTATGGCCGGGCCAGCCGGTTCGGCATGGTGGCGTTCGCCTCGTCTCTGGATCAGGCCGGGCCGATCACGAAGACGGTCGAGGACGCGGCCCTGATGCTGCGGTCCATGTGTTCTTTCGATGTGAAGGACTCCACCAGCCTTGATGTCCCGACGCCGGACTGGACCACTTCGGTCGGCCAGTCGGTTAAGGGCCTGCGGATCGGGGTGCCACGCGAGTATGTGGTGGACGGCATGCCCGCCGAGATCCAGGCCCTGTGGGATCAGGGCGTGGCCTGGCTGAAGGACGCCGGCTGCGAGATCGTCGACATCAGCCTGCCGCACACCAAATACGCCCTGCCGACCTATTATATCGTGGCCCCCGCCGAGGCGTCGTCGAACCTGGCCCGCTATGACGGGATGCGGTTCGGGCACCGGGCGGAAAAGGCCTCGTCCCTGACGGATCTGTACGAGACCAGCCGGGCCGAGGGCTTTGGCACCGAGGTCAAGCGGCGGCTGGTGATCGGGGCCTATGTGCTGTCGGCGGGTTTCTACGACGCCTACTATGTCCGGGCGCTGAAGGTGCGCCGCCGGATCGCCGAGGATTTCGACAGGGTCTGGGGCCAGGTGGACGCCATCCTGACGCCGTCCACCCCGTCAGCCGCCTTCGCTATCGGCGACAAACAGATCGACCCGGTGACGATGTATCTGAACGACGTCTTCACGGTGACGGCCAATCTGGCCGGCCTGCCGGGGATTTCCGTGCCTGCGGGTCTGGATTCCAACGGCCTGCCCCTGGGTCTTCAGGTGATCGGCAAGGCGCTGGACGAGGCGACCGTCTTCCAGGTGGGCGCGGCGCTGGAAAACGCGGCCGGATTTTTGGTCCGGCCGCAGACGGGGTGGTAGGCGCACTAATGGACCTCATTAGGATGATGGTATTCCATCGACGAGCGCCAGGCGAACTCATCCATATGACGAAATTCTTCGTCCAAGTCTCGCCACTGCTCAAAGGTCATGGGGAATACGCCAGAGACTGGTCCATGGTTTACAAGACTTCTATTAAGCTCAGTGATAGTCATTTTCCTATACTCCTCCCACCTCTCATCGATTAAACGATTGATGGAGGGCCAGTACCTCTCGACAACAGCCCAACACACCGGTTGATATTTTGTCGCTTCGATTTGATGATCCACCGAGCAGACGTGTTGGGTCGCAATGACTGTCGGCACGGCCGAGGCGGTGAGGGGAGTGCCGGCCACGAGGGCGACGGCGGACAGGGCGGCGGCGAATTTGCTCATGGGTATCCTCTCGAAACAAAGCGAAGGATGACAGGTGGTTCTTGAGGCGCTCAAGACAGAACGTTCCGCCTCGGCCCCTGCGCGGCCAGCTAGTGACCCCGACCGACACCTGGACCAAGTGTCAAAATCTGATCCAGGGCCGGAGCAGGGCCCTGCAAATCGGCCGTGGGCAGGGCCGACCGCTGGTGGTGAGGGACTGATCCTCGGGCGTTGAGGACCAGTCCGGTTTCACTCAGTGGGCGGGCTGGGCGGCCAAGGCTTTCAGATCGGCGTCGATGGCGTCAACGATCGTCTGGGTGAGGGCGCCGCCAGAGATGGGCACGACCTGTTCAAGCGTCATGTCCTGAAACTGGGGTCGGGCGGGATGCTGCGACACGCCCGGCAGGTGCTTTTCGAGCACGGCGGCGGTGGTCGGGTTTTCCAGCAGATCCTTGATCGAGGAGTTGACGGTCGGCAGGGCGGCGTGGTCCGCGTGCGCGGCGTGGTCGGCCGGCGGTGCGGCCGGCGCGGTCTGGGCCGAGGCGGTGGTAGCAGCGGCGACGAGCGCGGCGGTGGCGAGGATGGCTTTCAGCATCTGAGAGGGTCCTGGTTGGAGATCGGACGAAGAATGACCCGGAAATCGTGACGCACTCAAGACAGAACGTTCCGCCTCGGCCCCTGCGCGGCCAGCTAGTGACCCCGACCGACACCTGGACCAAGTGTCAAAATCTGATCCAGGGCCAGAGCAGGGCCCTGCAAATCGGCCGTGGGCAGGGCCGACCGCTGGTGGTGAGGGACTGATCCTCGGGCGTTGAGGACCAGTCCGGTTTCACCGAATGATTTCACTCCAGAGGCCGCGCAGGTCATTCAGATCGGCGTCGATGGCGGCGATGATCGCCTGGGTGACGACGGCACCGCCGGACAGGTCCGCGACCTCTTGGAGGTTCATGCCCTCGAACAGGGGTCGGTCGGGATGCTGGGACACGCCGGGCAGGTGCTTTTCGAGCACGAAGGCGGTGGCCGGATTGGCCAGCAGAGCCTTGATCGAGTGGTTGATGGTCGGCAGGGCGGCGATGTCCTTGAGCGTGGCGTCGAGGGGCGGCAGGGTGGCGAGGGCCGCGTCCGCGGCTTGGTCGGCCGGCGGCGTGGCCGGCGCGGTCTGGGCCGAGGCGGCGGTGGCAGCGGCGACGAGCGCGGCGGTGGCGAGGATGGCTTTCAGCATCCGAGAGGGTCCTGGTTGGAGATCGGACGAAGAATGACCCGGAAATCGTGACGCACTCAAGACAGGAACTTTCGCATTTCCGCCCGGAGCGCTAATCTGGTTCGATGACTGACACGCTCGAGACATCCAGGCTCATCCAGGGCCGCACCGGCCTTTGGGAAATCGTCATGGGGCTGGAGATCCACGCCCAGGTGGCGTCGAAGGCCAAACTCTTCTCCGGCGCGGCCGTCGGTTTCGGCGCGGGGCCGAACGAGCAGGTATCGCTGATAGACGCGGGCTTTCCCGGCATGCTGCCGACCCTGAACGGCCACTGCGTCGAACAGGCGGTGAAGACCGGGCTGGGGCTGAAGGCCGTGATCAACAAACGCAGCCAGTTTGACCGGAAGAACTATTTCTATCCCGACCTGCCGCAGGGCTATCAGATCAGCCAGCTGTATTTCCCGATCGTCGGCGAAGGCGTCGTCGAAGTGGAGGCCGAGGACGGGTCGTTCTTCAACGTCGGCATCGAGCGGCTGCATCTGGAGCAGGACGCCGGAAAGCTGATCCACGACCTGTCGCCGACGGAGAGCTATGTCGATCTGAACCGGGCGGGCACGGCCCTGATGGAGATCGTCTCGCGCCCGGACATCCGGTCGCCGGAGGAGGCGGTCGCCTACGTCAAGAAGATCCGGACCATCCTGATCTATCTGGGGACCTGCGACGGGGATATGGAGAAGGGCAACCTGCGGGCTGATGTGAACGTGTCCGTGTGCCGCGCTGGAAACTATGAAAAATTCAAGGCGACGGGTGACTTCAGCCATTTGGGGACCCGTTGCGAGATCAAGAATGTGAACTCGTTCCGGTTCATTTCCCAGGCCATCAACTATGAGGCCCGGCGTCAGATCGAAATCCTGGAGGACGGCGGCAAGATCGTTCAGGAGACCCGGCTTTACGATCCGACCGCCGGCGAGACGCGGTCCATGCGATCGAAGGAAGAAGCGAACGATTACCGCTATTTCCCCGATCCTGATCTGTTGCCGCTTGAACTGGAACAGGCCTGGATCGACGAGATCCGCGCGAACCTGCCGGAACTGCCGGACGACAAGCGTCGGCGGCTGATTGCGGACTATGGGCTGTCTCAGTACGACGCCGTGGTGCTGATCTCCGAGCAGGCCAAGGCGGACTATTTCGAGGCGGCCGCCAGGGGGCGCGATGCCAAGCTGGTGGCCAACTGGGTGACCAACGAGCTGTCGGCGCGGCTGGCGGCGGACGGCAAGGATTTCTCGCAGAGCCCGCTGCCTGCCGCCCATGTCGGCGAGCTGGTGGCCCTGATCGAGGAGGGGGTCATCTCCTCCAAAATCGCCAAGGAGGTGTTCGACCACGTCTGGTCCGGCGAGGGCTCGCCCCGTCAGGTGGTCGAGGCGCGCGGCCTGGTCCAGGTCAATGACACAGGGGCCATCGAAAAGGCGGTGGACGAAATCATCGCCGCCAATCCGGACAAGGCCGCTGCGGTCGCCGACAAGCCCCAGGCCATCGGCTGGTTCGTCGGCCAGGTCATGAAGGCCACCGGCGGCAAGGCCAACCCGGCCAGCGTGAACGAAATCCTGAAGGCCAGACTGGGTTTGTAGACGGCTTCTCGCCGATCAGAACAGACGGCCCTGGTCGACGGGGCCGGGGCGGGGCTTGATCGACGATCTGGGAGCGGCCGCAGCGCCATCGATGGTCGCCGCGCGGGTTCCGTCGGCGAAGTTCAGGGTGACGGCCTGACCCGGCGACAGGGCGGCGGCGGAGGCGATCATCTGTCCGGTTTCGTCATCGATCCGGGCGAAGCCAGGTTTGGGACGACGGGGGTCCAGGCTCGCAAGGGCGCGGGCGAGGGCGGCGAGGCGGTCGGAGGCGCGATCGATCATCTGGTGCGGAAGGCGATCAAGGCGGGCGGTCGCGGTCGTCAGACGGGTCGTGCGCTGTTCCAGACGATGCTGGAGCGGGGCGGGGGACAGTCTGCCGCTGACCTGCAGCAGCCGACGCTCATGCCGGGCCGCGTTGGAGGCCAGACCGGCGACGAGACGGCCGCCCTGTCCGTCCAGTCGGGCCGTTCGCTGTTCGACGGCGCGGTCCAGCAGGCGGGACGAGAACCGGCCTCCGACCCCGACCAGCCGACGATGATGCCGTTCGACATTGCGTCCGAGGCCAGACCCCAGACGGCTGGCGGCATGGTCGAGGCGCTGCTGGGCCAAAGCGACCAGTTCCTCCGGCCGGGCGGGCAGGCCCCGGGCGACGGCGCGCAGGCGGACGCGACGATCCTCCAGCAGGCGAGCGCCCGCGCGGTCGAGGCGGCGCTCGAGGTCGGTGACGGCAGCCCGCAGGTCGGCCAGCACCGGCGTTGCGATCTCGGCCGCGCCGGTCGGCGTGGGCGCGCGGCGGTCGGAGACGAAGTCGATCAGGGTGGTGTCGGTCTCATGCCCTACGGCCGAGATGATCGGGAGGGTTGCGGCGGCCACGGTGCGGGCGAGGCCCTCGTCGTTGAAGCCCCAGAGATCCTCGACCGAGCCGCCGCCGCGCGCGACGATCAGCAGGTCGGGGCGAGGGATGGGACCGTCCGGCCTCATGGCGTCGAAGCCCCGGATGGCGGCCGCGACCTGGCCACAGGCCGCGTCGCCCTGGACGACCACGGGCCAGACGATCACATGGCAGGGCCAGCGTTCGGCGATGCGGTGCAGGATGTCGCGAATGACCGCCCCCGTGGGGCTGGTGATGACGCCGATGATGCGGGGGTAGAGCGGAATGGGGCGTTTGCGGCCCGACTCGAACAGGCCTTCCCCGGACAGCTTGACCTTCAGCCGCTCCAGCTGCGCCAGCAGGGCACCCGCCCCCGCCGCCTCCATCGATTCGATCACGATCTGGTAGCTGGACCGGGCGGGATAGGAGGTGATCTTGCCGGTGACGATGACCTCCAGCCCCGTCTCGGGCTGGACGCCCAGGCCGCGGGTGGAGCCCTTCCAGACGACGCCGTCGATGGCGGACTTGTCGTCCTTCAGCGTCAGATAGATGTGACCCGAGGCGTGGCGGTTGACCTTGGAGATCTCGCCCCGCAGCCGCACATGGCCGAACCGGTCCTCCAGCGTGCGCTTCAGGGCGAAGGACAGTTCGGAGATCGACAGGGGGGGATTGTTGTCCCGTGCGGGCGCAGGCTTGGCCTCGGCGGGCCCGGCGAAGACGTAGTCGTCGGTCATGGGGGCAGTCTATGGCGCGTTGGCGCGTGCGCAAACCACCGCATTGGGATTATGCTTCCCGGTCATGAGCGATGAACGTATGCCTCCCCGAGAGACCGACGACCCACGCGAGCGCGATCTGGCCCGGCGCAGCGGCAATCCGTCGGTGTCGATCTGGTTGATCCTGATGGCGATCGTGCTGCTGGGCGCGGTCGTCTATGTGGCATCCGCAGTCCTCTGACGCCCCACTGCCCTTGACCGCCCGGCGTGGCGCGGCCATTGCGCGGGCATGGATATCCTGCTCGTCGGATCGGGGGGGCGTGAGCACGCCCTGGCCTGGAAAATCAGCCGGTCGCCTCTGGTCGACACGCTTTACTGCGCGCCCGGTAATCCCGGCATGGCCAGGGTCGCGACCTGTCTGTCGGACTACAAGGCCAGCGACGCCGAGGGGCTGACGCGACTGGCGCGCGAGCTGAAGGTCGGGCTGGTGGTGGTCGGTCCCGAGGTGGCATTGGAGGCCGGGCTGGCCGACCGGTTGAACGCGGCGGGCATTCCCTGTTTCGGGCCGACGGCCGGGGCGGCACAACTCGAGACGTCCAAGGCCTTTTCCAAGGCCTTCATGGCGCGGCACGCGATCCCGACGGCCCACTATGGCGTCTATGACCGCGTCGCGGATGCCAGGGCCGCGCTGAATGTGTTCAAGCCGCCCTATGTGATCAAGGCCGACGGGCTGGCGGCAGGGAAGGGCGTGGCGATCAGCCCGGATCGGGCCGATGCCGAGGCCGAGATCGAGCGGATGCTGGGCGGCCGGTTCGGGGCAGCCGGGGCGCGCGTCGTGATCGAGGAGTTCATGGAGGGAGAGGAGGGCTCCCTGTTCGCCCTGTGCGACGGCCAGCGCGCGGTCCTGTTCGGCGGAGCCCAGGATCACAAGCGGGCCTTCGACGGCGACCTGGGGCCCAATACGGGCGGCATGGGGGCCTATTCGCCCGCGCCGGTGTTCGACGAGGCGCTGGTGACGGCGGCGAACCAGCGGATCGTTCAGCCGACGCTGGAGGCCATGGCTCTGGAGGGGACGCCCTATCGCGGGGTGCTCTATGCCGGGCTGATGTCGACGGACGAGGGTCCGCGGGTGGTGGAGTTCAACGCCCGCTTCGGCGACCCGGAATGCCAGGTCCTGATGATGCGGATGGCGGGGGACATCGTGCCCTATCTGCTGGCCTGCGCGCTCGGGGATGTGTCGGGGCTACCGGAGCCGGTGTTCAAGACCGGGACGGTGATCTGCGTGGTGATGGCGGCCAAGGGCTATCCCGACCACCCGACCGAGGGGACGATCATCCAGGGGGCCGAGCAGGACTTCGGCCCGCATGTGCAGGTCTTCCACGCCGGGACGCACCGCGACGCGGACGGCAGGCTGACGGCTGCCGGCGGGCGGGTGCTGAACATCTGCGCCGAGGGCAAGGATATCGTCGAGGCGCGCGAGCGGGCCTATGAGGCGGTGCGGATGATCGACTGGCCGGGCGGCTTCAACCGGACCGACATCGGCTGGCGGGCGCTGGAGCGTAAGTAGGCGTCAGACGGCGGCGTACAGCAGCCGGCCCTCGCCCATCCGCTCGCGCAGCATCGGCAGGTCGGTGTGGGCGGTGGAGAAGCAGCCGTAGCTGCGGCCCAGCTTGCCCTCGCGGGCCAGGAAGGCGGGGTCCGCATAGTCCGCGCCGTGGACGATGATGGCGCGGTCGCGCGCCAGGTTGTTGGTGTATTCGAGGCCGTCCAGCAGGACGTTGGGTCCCTGCTGCGATCCCCAGCCGGCCCCGGCGGTGGCGAAGGCCCCGACCGAGGACATGTAGCTCTCGGGCTGGTTGGAGAAGGTACGGGCATAGCCGGAATGGTCCGGGTCGGAGCCGCGGCCGTGGCAGGTGCGGAAGGCGGTGACGCGTCCGGCGATCAGATCGACCTCATAGAGGCGTTCCTCGCCGGAGAATTTCTGGAAATCGACCAGGTACATCCGGTCGCGCAGCGGGATGCGCGGGTGATGGACGTCCAGGGCGGCCATGGCCCTGGCCATCAGGGCGGGGCGGACCAGGCGCTGGGGGTCGAGCGGCGGCGGGGTGATCTGCGGGATCGGGGCCAGGGGACGGGGTGCCGGAGCCTGGGCCAGAACGATCGGCGTGACGGCGGCGGGTGCCGAGGCGCAACCGGCGAGCATCGCCGACCCGCCCAGAATCATACCTCGTCTCGATAGCCGCATGCGACGCCCTCGTAGCGGTTTGTCCGAAGTAACGACTTGTTTCACAAATCCGGCCCCGCGTTCAAGGGCGACCTTGGTTCTGTTCCCGACCCGCGTATGGTCGAGACCACACAAAAGGGGAGAGATCGATGAAGTTCGCACTCGTGGCCGCGATGGCCGTCATGGCCATCGCAGGCTCTTCGCAGGCGCAGCAGGGCCCCACCTCACAGGCTTTACCCGCGGCGGGCGAAACCACGTTCGTTCAGGCGGGGCGGCTTCTGGCGGACCCCGAAAGCGGCATTGTGCTGCGCGATAAAACTCTCGTGATCGTCGGCAATCGGGTCACCGAAATCCGCGACGGCTTCGTCGGCGAGGGTCATGTGGTCGACCTGCGCGACTCGTTCGTGCTGCCCGGCCTGATCGACAGCCACGTGCATCTGACGTCGCAGCAGAGCCCGTCGGGGCGTCTGGACGCCGTGACGCGCGATTCCGCAGACAGCGCGATCATCGGGGCAGGGTTCGCGCGGCGCACGCTGATGGCCGGGTTCACCACTGTGGCCGATCTGGGCGGCAACAACGATGCCGTCTTCGCGCTGCGCGACGGAATCCGGCGGGGCGATGTGGTGGGACCGCGTGTGATCGCGGCCGGTTCATCCGTATCGATCCATGGCGGACATGGAGATGTGAACGGCTATACCGACGACATCATGCACCTGCTGTCGCCCGAGAGCGTCTGTTCCGGCGCAGATGACTGCATGCGGGCGGTTCGGCTGCAGGTCCGGGCCGGGGCCGACATCATCAAGATCACCGCAACAGGGGGCGTGCTGTCCAATACCGCTGCCGGTCTGGCCCAGCAGTTCACGGACGCCGAGCTGGCCGCCATCGTCGAGGTGGCGCACCGGATGGGTCGCCAGGTGACCGCCCACGCCCACGGAGCCGACGGCATCAACGCCTTCCTCGAGGCCGGCGGGGATTCGATCGAACACGGCACCTATCTGGACGACGAATCGATCCGGCTGTTCCGATCGCACCGGGCCTATCTGGTGCCGACCCTGCTGGCGGGCGACTTCGTGGCACGGGTCGCCTCGGGGCCGGATAACTTCTTCACCCCGGCCCAGACCGCCAAGGCGCTGGAGGTCGGGCCGAAGATGGTGGACATGGCCCGTCGGGCCCATGACGGCGGGGTCATGATCGCGTTCGGGACCGATTCCGGGGTTTCGGCGCATGGCGACAATGCCCAGGAGTTCGCGCTGCTGGTGCGGGCGGGTCTGTCGCCGCTGGAAGCGATCCAGGCGGCGACCAATGTCGCGGCGGCCCACCTGCAGATTTCCGGCGAGGCGGGTCGGATCGCGGTCGGGATGCCTGCGGACATCGTGGCGGTCGAGGGCGATCCGCTGACCGACGTCACCAGGCTGGAGCACATGGCCTTCGTGATGAAGGGCGGGGTCGTCTATCGCGAGGAGTGAGCCAGCAGGGCCCTGAGCCCCGCCTCGTCCTCGAACCGGGCGGCGACGGGCCATGAGGTGACGCGGGTCCGCCAGTCGGGCGGCAGACGGACCCAGTCCTTCTCGGTCGTGATCAGACCGGCGTCGAAGACGGCGGCGCGATCGGCGAGGAAGGCGAGATCCCCGGGCCGGTAGGCGGCGTGGTCCGGGAAGGGCACGAAGTCGGGGAGTTCGGCCCCAGCCGCCTTCAGGGCGCGCTCGACTTTCCACGGCTTGGCGATCCCCGCGAACCCGACCAGAGGACCGGCGGGCGGGGCCTGGGCGGGCTCCAGACGGGCGATGAAGGTCGGCAGGGCACCGAAGGTCGCCAGCAGTTCGGGATCGGCGGGCGGGGCGTCGGCCGGCAGCAGAACGACGACAGCATCGGCCCGGGCCAGACCGGCCGCCATGGGTTCCCGCATCGGGCCGGACGGAAACACCGACCCGTCGCCGAAGGGCCATTCGCCCTCGCGTGTTTCGCCGTCCACGACGAGCAGGCTGAGCGTCTTGTGCAGGGACGGATTCTGGTGAGCGTCGTCGAGGACCAGCGCCCGAGCCCCCTCCGACACGGCGGCCCGCGCGCCGGCGACGCGGTCTCGGGCAATCCAGACCGGCGCCTCTGCCGAAAGCATCAGGGGTTCGTCGCCGACATCGGCGGCGGTGTGAACGGCGGGGTCGACCCGGACCGGCCCGTCCAGACGGCCGCCATAGCCGCGCGACAGGGCCTGGGCCTCGATACCTGCGGTGCGGAGCAGCCGAAGGACCTCCCGCGCGACCGGGGTCTTCCCCGATCCACCGACGGTCAGATTGCCGATGGAGAGGACCGGGATGCCGACGTCCACGGGGGTGGCACGGGCGATCCGCCGTGCGGTGGCGGCGGTCCAGATCCAGGAGACGGGTTTCAGCAGGGTGCGGGCCACGCGGCCATGGCGGCCATGCCGTTCATACCACCAGCGTGGCGTGGACAGGGTCATCGGCGCACCGGGGGGAGCAGGGGCTGCAGGGCCTCCCACAGCCGGTCCAGACCGGCTCCCGCCTCTGCAGCGGCGCGGCGGCCCCGGTCGCCCATGGCGCGGGCAGCGGAGGGATCGCTCAGCAGAGGCAATACCACGCCCGGCAGATCGCCCGGTGTGGCGACCACGGCCAGGCCACCGGCTGAGGACAGGTCAGCGGTCACGGCCTGCCAGTTCGAGGCGTCGGGGCCGGTGACGGCGGGTTTGCCCAGCCGGGCGGGCTCAAGCGGATTATGTCCGCCCCAGGGCTCGCGACCGAGGACCGGGCCGAACGAGCCGCCCATGACGACCACGTCGGCCAGACGCAGAAAAAGGCCGAGTTCGCCCAGGGTGTCGGCGACATAGAGGTCGGTCTCGCCATCCGGCATGGCATCCCGGGACCGCAGGGCGAAGCGGTAGCCGTCGCGGGTGAGGGTGGTGGCGATCTCGGGCCCTCGCGCGGGGTGGCGCGGGACGATGATGAGGCACAGGCGTTCGGCGAGGCGATCGAGGGCGCGGACGATGGCGATTTCCTCGCCCTCATGGGTCGAGGCGGCGACGATCACCGGCCGATCCCCGATGGCGGCGCTGAGGGTGGTGAAGGCAGCCGTGTCGTGCGGCAGCGGCCCACCGGAGAGCTTCAGGTTCACCTGACCGTCGATGCGCGCACCGAGCGCTTTCAGGCGATCTGCCGAGGTCTCGTCCTGGGGCATGATCAGGGCAAAGGCCTTCAGTAGTTCTCGCGCCGACGCGGGAATGCGGCCCCAGCCTTGGGCGGTCTTTTCGGTGATCCGCGCGCTGACGAGGGCCAGCGGAATCCTTCGTGCGCCTGCGCCGAGGATCAGGTTGGGCCACAGCTCGCTCTCGACCAGGACGCCCAGGGAGGGTCTCCAGTGGTCGAGAAATGCGGCGACGGCATCCGGGCCATCGACGGGGGCGAACTGATGGATGACGCCGGGCGGAAGGCGCCGGGCCAGCAGGTCGGCAGAGGTCACCGTGCCGGAGGTGACGATCACCGTCAGGTCCGGGCGGCTCTCCACCAAGCGCTCTACCACGGGCAGCAGCGACAGGGTCTCGCCCACACTGACGCCATGCAGCCAGACCAGGTCGCCATCGGGTCGGGCGAGACGCGAGACCCCGAGGCGTTCGTCGACCCGGACGGCGTCCTCCTTGCCCTGTTTGACGCGGGCGTCGAGCAGGCGCGGTGCCAGGGGCTCCAGCAGGCGGGTCAGCAGCCGATAGACGGCGAGCGGCAAAGTCACAGCCGCTCCAGCCCCGTCATCGCGTCGGCGCGGGCCTCCACGGCCGTCAGCCGCCCGGTCCACGGGCCGGTCACGTCCGAGAGGGCCGCTCCAGGGGGGAAACGGGCGATGTCATAGACGATGGCTCCCCGGCCGAAGGGCAGGGGCAGCAGGGCGCGGTCCCAACTGTTCAGGCGGACGGCCGGATTGCAGCTCATGCCGATGAACAGGACCGGTGCCCCGGACATCCGGGCCATCAGCGGCAGGCCCTCGGCCATCACCCGCACCGGTCCGCGTGGACCGTCTGGCGTGACGGCGAGCGCCCCGATCCTGAGCTGTTTCAGCCCGTCGCGAAGGGCCCGGGATCCGCCCTTGGCCGCATCGGCCTTGTCCTTGTTGGCGGACGAACCGCGCACGGCGGGAAACCCCTGCAGCGCCACGGCCCTGGCGATGAACTGGCCATCGGGGCTGAGGGAAATCAGGGCCTTGGCGGGCTGTGCCTTGTCGAGAGGCCAGCAGGATGGCGAGAGCCCGATGCGCGAATGCCAGAAGGTGCAGAGCACGCCGCCGCCTGCCGCCCAGACGCCCTCGGCATGCTCGCGGCCCTCGTATGACCAGCGGATCGTGGCGAAGCAGAACCGCATCCAGGCGGCCAGGACGGACGACAGGATGATCTGGATGATCGGGTTGCGAAGGGGCCGCACGTCACGCGACCGTAGCGACGGCGGGCGTGCCGTCCAGCGACTGCTGACGCGCCAGGCGGCTGTAGAGACCGCCTTTCCTGACAAGCGCAGCATGGGTGCCGCTCTCGACGATGCGGCCGGCCTCGAGCACCAGAATGCGGTCGGCGTGCTGAACGGTGGACAGTCTGTGGGCAATCATCAACGTCGAGCGACCGGCCATCAATCTCTCCAGCGCGACCTGTACCAGGGCTTCGCTTTCGGTATCGAGCGCAGAGGTTGCCTCGTCCAGCAGCAGGATGGGTGCGTCTTTCAGGAAAGCGCGGGCGATGGCGATTCGCTGACGCTGGCCGCCAGACAGGCGCATGCCGGCCTCGCCGGCACGGGTCTGGTAGCCTTCCGGCAGTGCAGTGATGAAGTCATGAGCGGCCGCGGACCGGGCGGCCGCGGCGATCTGTTCGACCGTCGCGCCCGGGCGGCCGTAGGCGATGTTGGCGGCGATGGTGTCGTCGAACAGGAACGGCTCCTGGGTCACCAGGGCGATGCGGGCGCGCAGGTCGGTCAGGCTGAGGTCGCGCAGATCGACCCCGTTGATGGTAATGGAGCCGCCGGTGACGTCGTAGAAGCGCGGAAGGAGGCTGAGCAGGGTCGACTTGCCGCCACCGGACGGGCCGACCAGGGCGACCGTCTCCCCCGGCGCGACTGTCAGGGCTACGTCCGATATCGTCGGGGCCGTGGACGAATAGGCGAAGGAGACCTGGTCGAACACGACGGTGGCCGGGCCTTCGGGCAGAAGGACGGGCGATGCGGCCTGACGGATTTCCGGCTCGATATCCAGCGAGGCGAACAGGCGACGCGCAGCCGTCAGGCCCTCGATCATCACGGTCTGCAGGTTCACCACCTGACGCAGCGACTGGCCCGCCAGCATCAGCAGGCCGATGAAGGCGGCGAAGGCTCCGACACTCATCTCGCCGTCGCGGGACTTCCAGCCGGCATAGGCCATGACGGTGGCGACGATGATCATGGCCACGAGGTTGCTGAAAGGCCCGGCGAAGGCACGGCTGTCGGCGCTCTTGATGACGTGCTTCTGGCGGCGGGCAACGACGTCGCCGACGCGGGCCTGTTCGGCGGCCTCGCGGTTCTCCAGCTTGATCAGGCGAACCCCGTCGAGGTTTTCCATCAGGGCGGTTGAGAGGCTTTCGGTCTCCTTCATCGCGCCGACCGTGGCCTTGCGCGTGCGTTTGGAGAACCGTCGCAGCACGAAGCTGATCAAGGGGACGCCCAGCAATACGACCAGGGTCAGCTGCCAGTCGATGAAGGCCATGCCGACGATCACGGCCAGCAATGTCACCGCGTTCTGGGTGTAGTTGACGACGCCCGAGGTGAAGGCCTCGCGAACCAGATTGGCGTCGAACAGGACCGACGACACGAAGCTGCCGGTGTGCTGGCTGCGCAGGCGGGCCAGGTCGGCGCGGATCATGGCCCCGAACAGCCGGACCTGTATATCGCCGACGATGCCGTGACCCAGCCGGTTGACCAGGGCGGCCTGGCCCAGCGAAGCGAGGGTCCAGAGGAAGGCGACGGCGACGATCGTTGTGGGGATCCAGATCAGGGTCTGGCCGGGCGGAACGGGAAACAGGCCCCACAGCCTGATGGGCGCGTCCGGATCGACGAACAGCCCGTTGATGGCCGGCTCCAGCAGCTTCAGCGTCAGAGCGTTCAGGCCGCCCGCCGCGACGGCGCACAGGATCGAGGTGAACAGCGCCGCCTTGTGATGCGAGAGGTAGTCACGCCAGATCCGCGCCAGCAAAGGGCGCAGAGGGGCCTTCTCGTCGGATACGGGCGAACTCATCGGCCCGAGGTCGGACGGCCGGGGTCGCAAGTCAAGCGTTCGGTCGTCGGGACGGGATGACGGAGAGCCATCCATCGCCTATTTCACGGCCATGGCGCGATTTGATGTCTCGACCCCGGACGGGCTGGCGGCCGCGCGACGGGACTTCTTCTGGAACGATCACGCCTTTCTGCGTCTGGCGTTTTCGAACGCCCACTGGATCGGGCCGGATCTGGTGCGCACCAATCAGCCGTCGCCGCGCCAGCTGGAAGGCTGGGCCCGGCACGGGATCAGGACGGTCATCAATCTGCGCGGGGCGCGGGACGAAGGCTACTACTGGCTGGAGAAGGAGGCGTGTGATCGGCTGGGCCTGACCCTGATCGATGCCCCGCTCGATTCGCGCGATCCGCCGTCGAAGGATCGGGTGCGCCGGGCACGGGACCTGTTCGCTTCGATCGAATATCCGGCCCTGATCCACTGCAAGTCCGGCGCGGACCGGGCCGGGCTGATGGCGGTCTTCTACCGGCATTTCAGACTGGGCGAGCCGATCTCGGTCGCACGGCAGGAGCTGTCGAAGCGGTATCTGCACAGCCGGGAGGGGTTGACCGGCGTGCTGGACTATTTCGTCGAGACCTACATCGACGAGGTGGCGTCGACCGGCGTGGGTTTCCTGGAGTGGGTCGAGTCGGACGCCTATGATCCCCGGGCGATGCGCACACGGTTCCGGGCGTCGTGGTGGGGGACCCTGCTGACGGAGCGGCTGTTGAAGCGGGAGTAGGCTTCAGCCCCAGGGGCCGGTCGGGGGCTTGTCGGAGGGGGGTGGCTGGATGCCGCGTTCGGCATCGTGGCGTGCCTTGCGCGCCGCTTCCCACGACTTGAACCAGCGGGCATAGCCCCGCTCGTGGCCCAGTGCGGCGATCCACAGGACCAGCGTGGCCAGCAGCGCGATGAGGCCGGCGATCTGTTCGGCCCCCAGAGTTGTCCCGAACACCGTCATGCGTGCGCTCCGGACGTCCGGGTCGGCCCGGGCACCGAAGGCTCCGGCGGGGGCGCATGGGCAAAGGGGTCGTCAGTCCTGACCGCGTGCGCGGGCGTCGTTGGATCGTTCCACCCCGTTTCGGGATCGACCGGGGTCGACCTGGCACCGGGGGCGCGTCGGGTGGCGAGGGCGACGATGGCGACGCCGACGGCCAGAAGGCCGAGAACGATAAGGATCGGGATCATCGTGTCGCTCCTTTGGTCGAAGAGGCCATTCGCCGATTATGAAGAGGGTTCAGCCGCCGGTCGTCTCGCCGCGCGGATCGATCATCCGGTGGGCGTGCAGGATGAAGAAGCGCATGTGGGCATTGTCCACCGTGGCCTGGGCCCTGGCCTTCCAGGCCGCCTTGGCCTCGGCATAGTTGGGGAAGGCCCCGACAAACTCGACTTTGGACAGGTCGCGGAACACGGGGGCGTCCAGGTGGCGAAGCTCTCCGCCGATGACGAGGTGGAGCAACTGGGGGTCGGCAGAGTTGGGCGCGTCGGTCATGGATGGCTTTCCGGGGGAGCGGCGGATCAGGTGGCCAGCGGGATAGGCCCTGTGCGGCGAAGGATCAACGGGTGGAGCGCCGGAGCCGAGCAGACCAGGCTGGCCTGACGCGGGTCCGGCTGGTTGAACCGCCAGGGTCGGCCATGATGATCGCTGACCTTCGCGCCGGCCTCGGTGGCGATCAGGGCTCCGGCACAGACGTCCCAGTCCCATTTGGGCGTCAGGGCGATGGCGGCGTCGAAGGCCCCCGACGAGACCAGGGCCATGCGGTAGGCCAGGGCATTGCGCTTTTCGTAGCGCATGGACGGCCAGGGCTCGGGCCAGTGCGGCCCCTCCATCAGGCGGGCATCGGCCAGGACGGCGGCGTCATCAAGGGTATCGACGTCGGAAGCCATGATGGTGCGACCGTTGAGCCTCGCCCCATCGCCCAGGGTCGCCTCGAAGGTCTCGTTCAGGGCCGGCACATGGATGACGGCGGCGATCGGCGCGCCGTCCTCGACGATGGCGATGGGGACACACCACCAGGGCTGTTTCTTCATGAAGGCGACGGTGCCGTCGATGGGATCGACGACGAAGATCCGGGATTTCGACAGACGGTCGGACGTGTCGGGTGTCTCTTCCGACAGCCAGCCGTAGTCGGGGCGGGCCGCCAGCAGATCGGCCTTCAGCATGGCATCGACGGCAAGGTCCGCGCTGGTGACCGGGGAGCCGCCGACCTTGCGATCGATGCGCAGTCCCCGATCGCGCTCGGCCTCGGCCAGGGCTCCGGCGCGCCGGGCAGCCGCGCGGATCAGGTCAAGGTCGGAGTCGAGGTCGGTCATTTGCCCGCGATGGCGACGGCGTCGATCAGCAGGGACGGACTGTTGAAGCTGGACCGGAACTCCAGGTCCGAGCCGGGGACCATACGGGCCCACAGGTCGATCAGGTTGCCTGCGACGGTGATCTCGCTGACCGGCCAGGCGATCTCGCCGTTCTCGAACCACAGGCCCGACACGCCCGCGGACCAGTCGCCGGTGTTGGCGTTCAGCGACGGGCCAAACATCGAGGTGATGATCAGGCCTGTGCCCGCGCTCTTCATCAGCCCGTCGCGGTCGAGGTCGCCGGGCGTCAGATGGACGTTGTGCGTCGAGACGCCGGGCGGACCCGCCAGCCCGCGCGAGGCATGGCCTGTGCTTTCCAGACCCAGCTGCGCGGCGGCAGAGGTATTCAGCAGCCAGGTGGTCAGGACCCCGTCATCGACCAGATTGCGGGCCTCTACCGGCGATCCCTCGTCGTCGAACGGCGCGGAGCCGAGGCCACGAAGGCGCAAGGGATCCTCCACGAGGCTGACGCCGCGCGGCAGCACCGGCTGGCCCATCCTGTCTTTCAGGAATGAGATGCCGCGCGCAATCGACGGCCCGGAGATGGCCCCCAGCAGCGGCGACAGGGCCTGACCGGCGACGCGCCGATCGAGGATGACCGGAGCCGTGGTCGAGGCGATCTTGCGGGGTGAGAGGCGTTCGACGGCCTTGCGACCGGCCTCGGCACCGATGCTGCCGGCGCCGGGCAGGTCGGACAGCCAGCGGGTGGAGCGGCTTTCGCCGCCGCGCTCCATGGCCCCGTCCTTCTCGGCGATGACGCCGGCCCCGAGGGCGAATCCCGTCGCGGCATAGGCGCCGTCGAAGCCTTCCGACGTGACCAGCCGCCAGCGACTGGAGGAAGTCGAGGCATGGCCGCCTTCCGATCGCGCAACGCCCGGGACAGCGAGGGCCGCCGCCTCGGTCTCGGCCGCCACCTGTTCCAGTTCGGCAGCGGAGCGCCCGGACGGGTCGTGCAGCTGAAGGTCAGCGAAGGGGCCGCGCGCCAGCCGGTCGGCGGGCACCAGACCGGCATAGGGGTCTTCGGGCGCCAGGCGGGCCATGGCCACGGCGCGCTCGATCAGCCGCGCCTGGGTGCCGGGCGACAGGTCGGAGGCGGACACCGAGGCCTGGCGGCGGCCGACGAAGACGCGCAGGCCGAGGTCGCGGCTTTCCTCGCGTTCGACGTCTTCCAGCACGCCGTTGCGGACGCCCACCGAAAGGGACGCACGCTCGGCCGTGACCGCTTCGGCGGCGTCGGCCCCGGCCCGCAGGGCGGCGGCCACCAGGTCGTGGAGAAGGTCGGGGGGCGTCAGATTGTCAGGCATGGCCCGATATGGCGGACCCGTGCGCCAGCCGCAACGGCCCTAGCCGTGAGGGCTGCCGACGAAGGCGTGGACGACCAGCATCGACCCGGCACCCAGCAGGGCCAGCAGGGTCAGGCTCATGCCGACGACCCGCCCGATCGTGGGCTTTCTGTTGCTGAGGCTTAAGGCGTGGATCAGACGCCCGAGGAACAGCATGCCACCGATCACATGGATGGCCAGGCCGGGGATGCCGAGCAGCGTCAGGGCCACGATGGCTCCGATGCCGGCGGGAATGTATTCGGACGCATTGCCGAAGACCCGTGCGGCCAGGGCCAGTTCCGCATTGCCGCCGTCGCCCAGCAACACGCGGTTGGCGCGACGGCTCGTGATGACCCTCGCGGCCAGGAACACCATCAGTAGCACCATCAGGCCGGTCCACAGCGCGGTGGCCTGGGCGGCGGTCATCTCGGTCAGCAAGGCCATGGATCAGTTCTCGCGCGCCACCGGATAGAGGCGGTAGCGGTCATCATAGAACGGGGTTCGTTCATAGAACCAGCCCAGCCGTGCCTCGGCATTGGAGGCAAAGGCGGGATCGGCGGCGAGCTTCGCCTCGAACTCGGCCTTCAGGGCAGGATCGGCCGCCATCATGGCCTCGGCCAGTGGGGCGATGGCATAGCCCTCGATGTATTCGACCCGGCTGAGAACCTCCGGGAACATGCCCCAGGCGAAGAAGCTCTCGGACGACTGAGGCTCCAGCAGGAGGACGGCGATGTCGCCGAGCGGCTGATCGGTCGGGACGCGGACCGAGCCGGGCGCGAACGTCCAGTCGCGGATCATGGGCGTGACGTCCGAGACTCTGGCCGGGACGTGGCCTTCGTTCGGACGCGGGGCGAGCGTCGGGTCGTTCAGGTGCAGCATCTCGACCGAAACCGTGCGCGCGGCCTCCAGCGTCTCCATCGCCAGGCCGTGGAGGCGCAGGCGCTCGATCAGATCGGTGCGATAGGCGGGCACCCAGTAGGCCGTCGGTCGGTGCAGGCTCAGCGACGGGCGCGAGCCGTAGTAGGGGAGCTGCCATTCCACCGGGTCCGGGCGACCCAGCCAGCGGACCTCCTGTCGGCCCGAGGCGGGGCTGGCGTAGGTCTCGTAAAGCACGCCCTTGAAGGTGCGGGTCTGATGCGGGACCGGGTCGGGCTCGAAGTTGGCGGGGATCTCGGCGGGGCGCAGGGCCCGGTCGGCCGTGATGGCCGAGCGAAGCGGTGTGACCTGGTCGGCCAGCAGGCGCAGCGACGCCTCCATGAAGACATAGGTGCCCAGGACGCGCTGCTCATAGGGCTTCAGGCTGTGGTTCTCGATCAGGACGGTCGGGATATGGGCGGCCGAGCCCCAACCATTGGAGAACCGTTCGCCCAGTCCGCCATCGTTCAGGCCGGCCCTCGGGTTCTGGTCATCGATGCCGAACACCAGCGGTCCCGGAATGTGACCGGCGGCTTCCAGCGCGTCGTTGATCGCGGGCTTGAAGACATCGTCCAGCCAGGCGGACGAGGCGGGCGAGCGGCTGTAGGCATCGAACTCGCCATTGAAGCCATAGGTGACGTCGTACTGGTAATCCATGCCGTCGGTGACGTGGATGTCGAGGTAGAGGTCAGGATTCAACCTGTTGATAAAGGTCCGCAGGGCCCGCATCTCGGGCTGGTCCAGCTTCATGAAGTCGCGGTTCAGGTTCTGGTTGGTGCCGGTGTTGCGCCAGCCCTGGATGCGCGGGCCCCTCTGGTTCGGACGGCTGTAGGGGGAGGCCCGCTCGTGGCCATCGACCGACAGGATCGGGATCAGGACCAGGTTGGCATGGTCGATCAGGTCGCCTTTATCGCCGAAGGCGATGTCGCGCAGCAGCATCATGCCTGCGTCCTTGCCGTCGATCTCGCCGGGATGGATGCCGGCCTGGGCCAGAAGGACCGGCTTGGCGGGATCGAGGGTCGCGCCGTCGCGGGACGCGATGACGGCATAGAGCGGGCGGCCCTCGGGAGAGGTGCCGAACGGCTCGATACGGATCAGGTCCGAGGCGGCGTCGAGGCGGTCGAACCAGGCGCGGGTCGTCGCGTAGTCGGGGCTGAAATCATGCGCCGGGTCGCGCTCGAAATCCGTGATCCAGGGGTTGGTGGCGTCCACCAGCAAGGTGCGACTGGCTCCGTCCCATTCCAGGGCCGGGGGCAGGAAAGGCTGGTCCCAGGGGGCGGTGTTGGAGACGGACTGGGACATCACGGGACTCGGGGACAGGGCCGCAAGGGCCGCGGCGAAAAGCAGGGGGCGCATGGGGACCGTCGTCGCGCGATTGACCGTGAACAACAAGGGTCAGCCTGCCGCAGCAGGCGGCGTGCTTTCGGGCATCGTCATCAGGGACGGCGCGAGAACGGACGTCACAGCGATCGCCAGATAGAGGCCGATATGGAGCGTGGTCAGAATGACGAACAGGCGCGGCCTTTTGGCCAGGGCTGCCGGCAGAATCAGCAGGACATAGAGGAGGAGGTTGAAGCCATAGCCAAACGCCAGCACGGCACCGTCCGGCGCGGCGAGCACGAAGGGCAGGGCGAGGCAAAGAGCCAGGGTATTGGCCACGGTGGTCAGCAACAGCACCGTGCGCTTGTTGGCCCAGAAATGGTCGTCCAGCGACTGCCCCTCGGTGGCCGCATAGGGAAACACCAGGGATGCGGCGACGAAATAAACCAGGGCGACGATCAGCCCCATGACCAGCAGGCCGTAGCTGAACGGAGCGTCCCTCAGGACCGTCCAGGCGAAGTCCCAGAAGCTGGCGATATCCAGAGCGACAAAGGTTGCCAGCAACGGCGTGAGATAGCCGATCCGCATGGTCCTGCGGTTCTGGATCGCAAGCGCCAGACCGGTGGCGATGGCGGCGACCGACAGGCCCAGCAACAGGCCGTAGAAGCTGAAGAAGAATTCGAAGGCACTCATTGCGGATTCCACAGGGCAACGGCCGCATAGGCGTCGATCAGAAGCAGCAGGCCAAGGCCGACTCGCTGAAAACGTCGACCCGGAATGACAACGAGTAGGGTCAGGATCAGCCACCACAGGGCCGATGCCGGTCCTGTCCGGGCAAAATGGTCGATGATCGCCATCCAGCGCCCGGCCGTCGCCGCCTCGATGGCCACGACTCCGATGTTTGCGGCCAGCAGCGACCCGAGGACCGCGCGCCGATGGCCCATATAGTAGTCGTCGAGCGAGGCCCACTCGCCGTCATCCTTGGGAAAGACCATCGAGGCCGCGAAGAAATAGAGCCCCGCCACGACCAGGGCGGCAAAGAAGGGTCCGTGGGCCACGCGCACATCGGACAGGCCGGTCCAGGTGCTGATCCAGGCGGCCGCCACGTCGAACAGCACCACGACGGCGAGCATGGGCGTCAGGCGCCCGATGGGGATGTGGTTCCGGGCGCGCAACAGGTCGCTCAGCCCGCCGATCACCACCGCCACCGCCAGCCCGAGAATCAGGCCGAACAGGGTGAAGAAGAACTCGAACGCGCTCACAGGGGCGGCCATCTCAGGAAAGAGGCGACATTGACGGCCATCAGGAGCAGCAGCAGGCCGATATTGGCCGGCTTGTTCCGGGTCAGCGAAATGGCCGCGACACAGGCGAAGAAGCCCAACGGTTGCCAGCTTTGCGACAGGTCCAGCCAGAAGGCGAGGCGTTCGGCGCGCCCTGCCGGCGTCAGGGCGGGGATCGCTTCGAACATCACCAGCCCCGCGACCGCAATGCCGATCATGACGAACCGGCGGTGGCGCAAATAGACCGCATCCAGATCGGGCTCGCGCGACAGGTCCCGGGGGAACACGACCGAGGCGGCGACGTAATAGAGCGACGCCGCACCGAGGCTCAGGACGATGACGTCATAGTCCAGCGGACGATCACTGTAGAGTCTGTAGGCGGCCAGCCAGAAACCGCACAGGTCCGTGAGCAGCACAAGGGCCAGCAGGGGCGTCAGCACGCCGATCCGGACGCCCCGGGAGTCGTGGACCAGACGGGAAATCCCCGCCACGACCTCAACCACTGACAGGCCCAGAACCAGCCCGTAGAGGGTGAAGAAGAATTCGAACGCGCTCATCGGAACAGGCCCACGATCATCCAGACAAGGATGAACGCCAGTCCCAGTCGGTTGGCTGACCGCCCCGGAAACAGCATCAAGGCGAGCGGCCCAAGGAAGCGGAAAGCGGTCCAGGCCAGGTCCCAATCGGGCGCCAGACCGCCGAGCAGGGTCGCGGTTCGGATCATCGCCACCGCAGGGGGCAGGGCGAGGACCAGCAGGATCGTTCGGCGATGCGCCAGATAGTGGTCCTCGAGACCGATTCCTGCACCTCCGACGGGGAACATTGCCCGGCTGATAAAGATGTAGGGCGTGGCGAGGGCGACGATGCCGATCAACTGCCAAGGCGTCAGGACCTCAGTGTCCTGATAGCCCCAGAACCTGAGCCAGGTATTCATAACGCCCAGCAGAACGATGCCGGCAATCAGGGGCGTGCAGAACCCCACGGCCACCACCTGACGTTCCCGCCACATGTCGGCAAAGCCGGTGGCGACATTGGCGGCCGCCAGGCCCAGCATGACGCTGTAGAAGGTGAAGACGAATTCGAACGCGCTCAACCGGCCCCCCGACCGCAGCCTGAACGGTGAAGCTACTTCCAGATCGGCGCGCCGTCACCCGGCAAACCGAGGCGGTCCCACATGGCCGAGACGCGGTCGACGACCGCGCGGTCCATGCGGATTTCCTCACCCCATTCGCGCTTCGTCTCGGGCAGCCATTTGTCGGTGGCGTCCAGCCCGATCTTGGAGCCCAGACCGCTCTCGGGGCTGGCGAAGTCCAGATAGTCGATCGGGGTGTTCTCGATCAGGGTGATGTCGCGGGCGGGATCCATCTTGGTGGCCATGGCCCACATGACCTGTTTCCAGTCGCGGGCGTCGATGTCGTCGTCCACGACGATGACCCATTTGGTGTACATGAACTGGCGCAGATAGCTCCAGACGCCCAGCATCACCCGCTTGGCATGGCCCGGATAGGCCTTCTTCATCGACACGACGGCGATCCGGTAGCTGCACCCCTCGGGCGGGAGCCAGAAGTCCGTGATCTCCGGAAACTGGGCGCGCAGCAGGGGGATGAAGACCTCGTTCAGCGCCTCGCCCAGCACGCTGGGTTCGTCGGGCGGGCGGCCGGTGAAGGTGGTCAGATAGACGGGGTCGCGGCGCATGGTGATGGCGCTGACCTGAAACACCGGGAAGGTCTCGACCGAATTGTAGTAGCCGGTGTGATCGCCGTAGGGCCCCTCGGGCGCGTGCTCGTCCAGCAGGACATGGCCCTCCAGGACGATCTCGGCCTGGGCGGGGACCATCAGGGGCACGGTCCTGCAGGCCACGAGCTCGGCCTTGGCGCCGCGCATCAGGCCGGCGAACTGGTATTCGCTGAGGGTATCGGGCACCGGGGTCACGGCGGCCAGGATGGTACCGGGATCGGCCCCGAGGACGACGGCGCAGGGCAGGGGGCCGGTCTTCTTCTTCCTGTGGCGGGCATAGTGCTGGGCCCCGCCGCGGTGGGCCAGCCAGCGCATGATGGCCCGGTCCTTGCCGAGCACCTGCATGCGGTAGATGCCGAGGTTGAAGTCGTCCTCGCGGTCGTCCGACGGACCCTTCGTCACGACCAGCCCCCAGGTGATCAGGGGCGCGGGCTCGCCGGGCCAGCAGGTCTGGATGGGCAGCTTGCCGAGGTCGATCCGGTCGCCTTTCAGAACGATGTCCTGCACCGGAGCGGATTTCACGACCCTGGGCCGCATGGCCAGGACGGACTGGGCCAGAGGCAGCATGTCCATGGCGTCGGACAGGCCGCGAGGCGGCGTCGGGTTCTTGAGGAAGGCCAGCAACTCGCCGACCTCGCGCAGTTCGCCGGCGGTGGTGCGGGATTTCTTGTCCAGGGTCACGCCCATGGCGACGCGTTTGACCGTGCCGAACAGGTTGGCCAGCGCCGGGATCGGGCTGATCGAACCGTCCGGCATGACGGGCTTTTCGAACAGGACCGCGGGGCCGCCGTTCCGCAGCAGTCGGGTCTGGATCTCGGTCATCTCCAGCACGGTGGACACGGGCTCCCGGACCCGGACCAATTCGCCCGAGGCCTCCAGCTGGGCCATGAAGTCGCGCAGGGATTTATAGGCCATGGCGTCGGATTAGGCCGCCGGGCGCGGGCTGTCACCCATGACCGACCGCATCCGGGCGCGGTCAAGCGCCGCGCTCGGTCGCGGGATCAATTCAGCGCCAGAAACAGGCATCCGGCGAAACCAGCAAGGATGCCCGCACCGGCCCCTGCCAGCACTACAGCCTTAAGGCCCTGGCCAGAGCGCAGTCCGGCCCTGAAGCCCCTGACCAGGTCTGCGAGCGGTCTGGTCATGTCAGTAGGCGCGGGTGTCTGAAACGAGCGCCCAGACCGGCAGGCGAAGGCGATGGGTCGCCGCCGCCAGCTGCAGCGAGGTCAGATGGGCGCGTCCGGCCTCGGCCCGGCGTTCTTCTTCCGGGGTGATCTTCAGGGCGGCGGCGACGGTGTCGACATCCATGCCCCGCTCTTCCCGCCAGCGTTTCAGGCGGGCACCGATCGCTGCGTCGTGTGGATCGATGCCGGGAAATCCGTGAACAGAACCCATGGTCGCTTCCTGAATGCGGCCATTCGGCCTGCTTTTCAGGTCAGACCTTATCCCACTGGAAGTCCTTGTCGAGCCAGTCGCCCAGCCGCCCGTCGGCGCGATTCAGCGCATGGATGCGGGCCATGTCCTCGTCGGAAAGCTCGAAATCCCGGATGTCGAAGTGTTCGGCGGCGCGTTCCGGCTTCAGGGTGCGGGGAATGGCGATGACGCCTTGCTGGATCAACCAGCGAAGCGTGATCTGACCGGCCGTCTTGCCGTGGGCGCGGGCGATTTCGCCGATGACCGTATCGTCGGCGATCTTGCCCTGGGCGAGCGGCGACCAGGCCGTGATCGAGGACCCCAGTTCGGCCGCCGTGTCGCGGAGCGTCTGCAGCGACAGATAGGGGTGGTATTCGACCTGGTTGGTGACCAGGGGGGCCTTCGACAGACGCCGGGCCTCGCGGAACTGGCCGGACGGGAAGTTGGACAGGCCGATGGCGCGGGTCAGGCCCTGATCCTTGGCCTCATTCAGGGCCCCGATGGTCTCGGCGAAGGTCGGCTTCGCCCTGGGCCAGTGAAGCAACAGCAGATCGGGCGTGAACCCCAGGTTCCGGGCCGATTCCTCGGCCTGGCGCAGCAGGGCGTCGCGCTCGAAATGGGCGGTCCAGATCTTGGTGGTCAGCCAGATGTCCTGCCGGGCCACGCCGGAATCGCGGATGCCGTCCCCCACGGCCGCCTCGTTCCTGTAGATCCAGGCCGTATCGATGTGGCGATAGCCGATGCGGAGGGCTTCGGCGACCATGCGGCGGGCGTCTGCGGGCTCCAGCTGCCAGGTGCCGAAGCCGAGTTGCGGGATGGTCAGGCCATCGATGGTCAGGGACAGCGGGGGGTTCGGCATGGGACGCTCCGGCGACAAGGCGTGAAGGCCCGATATGGGGCGAGGGACGCGGTTCTCCAGTCAGGGCTGCGTCAACCAGTCGTAGATTTCGTTCCACAGGGGCTCCATGCCGCGGCGGAACGCGCCCTCGTGGCCGATGCGGGGGACGCCCTGCCCGGTGGGCGAGCGCACGATCAGATCGGACGGGGCATGGGGATAGACCTTCAGCATGTCGGCCCCCGTCACGGGGTTGGCAATCGGGTCGTCGGTGAAGATCCACGAGCGGATCGGGGCCGTGACATCGCCGAAATGGTTGGGCTGCAACTCGCCCGACAGGCGCGTGCCGAAATAGTCCGGGTCATGGCACCAGCGACGCCATGGGATGAAGACGCCGCGTGGCAGATCAGCGCCGCGCCACAGCGTTCCGCCCTTGATGTAGCC
Source organism: Brevundimonas sp. AJA228-03 (assembly GCF_017795885.1). Classification (NCBI taxonomy): domain Bacteria; kingdom Pseudomonadati; phylum Pseudomonadota; class Alphaproteobacteria; order Caulobacterales; family Caulobacteraceae; genus Brevundimonas; species Brevundimonas sp. AJA228-03. The sequence continues at coordinate 1,919,651 of NZ_CP059297.1, forward strand.
GTGCCGGGCGAGGCTGAGGGGGCCGTAGATCCACCAGAAGAACAGCTCGGTCGGATTGTAGCTCACGGGGTGCTTCCGCCAGTAGCCCGAGCCCACGGCGACAAAGGCGTGGCGGGCGATCTTCGCATGGTTCGGCATGAAGCCGGCGAAGTGGCCGCCGACGCTGTGGCCGACATGGACCACGGGCAGCCCCGGTGCGGCCGCGATCAGGGCGTCAAGCGCGGCGGGCATGTCGAGACGACCCCAATCCTCATAGGTCATCTGCAGGGCGGCGAGATCGTCGGGTCGGGACGCCCCGATGCCCCGCATGTCATGGGTCAGCACGATGGCACCCCGGGAGGCGAGGTGGCGGGCGAACCGCTCGTAGAAGCCTTTTGGGAAACCTGTGCCGGAGGTCACCAGCACCGCATGGGTCGGCGCCGCGCCCGCGAACAGCCGCGCCGACAAACGGTAACCGTCTCCGGCGACCGCGACGACGTCTTGCACGCTGATTTCCGACACGGCCGTCTCCAGGGTCCGTCCTTTATGGAAACGAAGCTGGCATGGTGACGTAGCGGAAGGTCAAGAGGCCGGGTCATAGGCCCGCGAGACCCGCTTCGGCACGACCTTCAGCCAGCGCTTCTCCAGCGTCTTGCGCAGCCAGACGGGATCGACGGTCGCCAGACGGGCGAGAACGACCGGATAGCCGCGATAGTGATCGGTGATGTGGAAGGTCTCAGGCTCGGCCTCCATCAGCAGGTCGCGGTGGTCGAGGCTGTCGACATAGACGACGACGCTGTCGTCCTCGGCCCGCAGGCGCGTAAAGAACTTTCCGGCCGCCTTGTAGGACGGCATGCCGTAGGACGTCCCGCTTTGGGTTTCCGGGAAGGTCAGGATCATGGCGTGGAGTTCGGAGGGGGTCATGCCGTCAGCCTAGACCCAGTCGGCGTGCGACGAAATGTATACCGTGCCGGCGACGGCCCGGTTGCCTCGCGGGCGAGGCTCGCCTAGGTCCGGGAGGTGAGCCTTGAACCCCTGTCCGAAGAAGCGGTCCGCCAGGCGGACGCGTCCGCGTATCGCCGCGCGCTCGGTGCGTTCGCGACCGGCGTCTGCGTCGTGACGGCCGACAGCGAGGCGGGACCGCTGGGGATCACGATCAACTCCTTCACCTCCGTCTCGCTGACCCCGCGGCTGGTGCTGTGGTGTCTGGACGAGAGATCAGAGCGGTGGGCCCCGTTCTCGGCCGCCGAGGCCTTCTCGATCCATGTGCTGGATGCCGGGTCGCAAGCCCTGTCCAACCGCTTCGCCAGGGGCGTAGGCCTGCTGTCCGACGGTGAGTTTCTGAGGGTCGGAAACGCCCCGCCACGCCTGTCCGGGGCTGTCGCGCGGTTCGACTGCCGGACCTATCAGCGGGTCCAGATGGGCGACCACATGACCATCGTCGGAGAAGTCGAAGGCTTCGAGGCCAGCGACGGCCCGACCCTGACCTATTTCCGGGGCCGGTACGGCACGGCGGAGGACGCATGAAGATCGGTTTTGTCGGCCTGGGCGTCATGGGTGGCCCGATGGCGCGTCATCTGGTGGCGGCCGGCCACGACGTGGCGGGATACAACCGCTCGACCGGCAAGGCGCAGGCCTGGGCCAGTGCGAACGGCGGCCGGTTCGCCCCGACCGTGGCCGAGGCCGCCGAAGGGGCCGAGCTGCTGATCCTGTGCGTCGGCAGGGACGATGATGTGCGTCAGGTCGTGACCGAGGCGGTCGCGGTCCTGCCCCGGGGCGCGGTGGTCATGGATCACACCACGACCTCGGCGAAGATCGCGCGCGAGATGGCGGCGCTGTGCGACGCGCACGGTCTGGCCTTCATCGATGCGCCTGTGTCCGGCGGTCAGGCGGGCGCCGAGAACGGCCAGCTGAGCGTCATGGCGGGCGGAGACGCTTCGGCGCTGGAGACGGCGCGCCCGACGGTCATGGCCTATTCGAAAGCCATCCAGCACATGGGGCCGTCGGGGGCGGGGCAGCTGACCAAGATGGTCAACCAGATCGCCATCGCGGGCGTGGTCCAGGGTCTGGCCGAGGCGGTGCATTTCGCCCAGGTCGCGGGCCTGGACACCGACGCGGCCTATGACGCCATCTCGAAGGGTGCGGCCCAGTCCTGGCAGATGGACAATCGCTGGAAGACGGCGGCCAGGGGCGAGTTCGCGTTCGGCTTCGCCGTCGACTGGATGCGCAAGGATCTGGGGCTGGTGCTGGACGAGGCTCGGGACAACGGCGCGCGGCTTGCCCTGACGGCCCTGGTCGATCAGTTCTACGCCGAGGTCCAGGCCATGGGCGGGAATCGATGGGACACCTCCAGCCTGGCGGCGCGGCTGCAAACCCCGCCCGCGAAATAGGGACGCGCACCCTGTCCCGGCCTGGACTCCAAAAAAACCGGGTGCAAAACGTGCAATCGAAGTACGATTGACACGAGATCAACAGGTTAGCGCAATATCCTCAGTGGACTCGCGTGCAAACCGGGTGCAATGCGCCGTCGCGGATTCCATTGTCAAAGACCCGTCGGCGAGGTGGGATCCTGCCCGTGAAGTTGCAAGGGGGTGTCAGGAATATATTCCCGACAGTGTCGTGAACGCTCAGGGCTGGGTCTCGCGCCAGGCCCGGGCGATGACGATCTTCGGGTCCAGCATCTGGCCGCGCAGGAAGCCTTCGCCCTCGGTCGGCGAGGTGGGCGACGCGAGGATGGTGCGGACGACGTCCATGCCTTCGACCACCCGGCCGAACACGGCGAAGCCATCCGGATCGACCGAGAAGGGCCGGCCTGCATCGTAGGACAGCGTGGGTCCGACGGAGATGAAGAAATCGCCGGTTGCCGTGCCCGGCCCGTAGCGGGCCATAGAGATTGCGCCGTCGATGTGGCTGAGGCCCGTGACGGTCGTCGGCTCGTGGGCGATGGGCGGCAGGACGCGGTCGGGGTCATTGTTCACCCCGCCCTGGACCAGACCGGCCCCGGGTGCCGCCTGCATGGCGCGGTAGAAGGTGGTGCCGTCCAGTCGGTGCTCGTCCACATAGCGCAGGAAGTTGGCGGCGGTGACCGGTGCCTTGACGACCTCGACCTCGATGACGATGCGGCCCGCAGAGGTCTCCATCTGCACGCGGGGCAGGGGAGCCGAAGCGTCCTGTGCGGTGGCGAGGGCAGGCCAGAGGAAGGCGGTGACGAGGGCGAGGAGGGTGTGTCTCAGCACGGGACGCTCAAGCGGCTTTCCAGTTGGGAGCGGGCGCGCCGCGCAACAGGCCTTCGGCACTGAGGTCCTCGTCTATCTCTTCCCAGTGAAGGCCTTCACCGTCACCAATGAACGCCGAGGCATCGCGTTGAGCGGGCGTCGCATCCAGAAGGCGAGGATACCAGGCGAGCGGCAAGGCGACGGCGCGTCCATCCTGAAACTCCACGGTGATCCGCGCATCATCGAAGGACACGTTGCGGATCATGGGGATGCCAGCCTCAGTTCGCGCTGAAATGGTCATGCCAAGCCTCCAGGAACGCTTCGCGATGGTCCCTTACGAGACGGATGATAGCGCCAAGATCATGCGCAGGAAAACCCGTGCTCCGAGCCAGGGCGACCGGTTGCAGCCACACCTTGGCCGTCTGCCTTCCGGACGCGACGTGAACGTGGGATGGCTCGCCCGGTTCGTGCAATGCCTGGCTGATGACCGCGCAAGGTTCCAGAATCTGGCCGCGAGGCCTCAGGTTCAGTCTGCCGACGGATGAATTCATGGTCTGGGCCAAGATCATACCAGTAACCAGGGCGTTTCAGACAGGCTCAGGGAGTTGACTGCAACCAAGATGTTTGTTAACACAAGTTAACCGAAAAAAGGAGGATAAAGCATGCGCGCGCTGGCGGTTATATTTTCTGCGTTTCTTGTTGCCTTCTTCCCGTTAAATGTTTCTGCCGCGCCGCAAAGCAATTGTAGTTATGGATGCAACATCGTTGATGACGGTTTGTTAAATAGCAATCTTATCGGACAAACTCTTGTTTACCGTGGAAACGGTCAGGTCATCGACGTTACAGTATTGAATGTCAGTACGTATAACCAGCAAATCTTATGGCAGACTTCCTCGGGTCAATCCGGCTGGGGAAATGCGAGAGAATATTATACACCTTACAGATCGCGCCAGCAAAGCGACGGTTATGCCGCTGGCACTGCTGTGGTTGTCGGAGGTATTCTTTGCATACTTTTCTGTCCGCGAGGGAATTCTAGTCAAGGAAGTTCATCTTCCTATAGCCAGGACCGAAGGGAAGCCGAAGCCTGCTGGGAACGCTGCCAACCTCTACAGGACTTAAATCCTGCTGTGGACCAAAGAATACGTGAAGATTGCTTGAGGCGGTGTCGCCGTTGAACGGCCTGTTGCCCAACAGTTCTTGCGGGCTCTATTGGGCACCCGTCGGTCAGTAGCAAATCACCGAGCCAGCAGCCGCGCAGCCTTGGGCGCGAAATAGCTGAGCACCCCGGCGCAGCCGGCGCGCTTGAAACCGTGCAGGGTCTCCAGGATGGCGCGGTCCTCGTCCAGCCAGCCGTTGGCGATGGAGGCCTGCATCATCGCGTACTCGCCGCTGACCTGATAGGCGAAGGTCGGCAGTCTGAAGGTTTCGGAGACCGCGCGGACGATGTCGAGATAGGGCATGCCCGGCTTGACCATGACCATGTCGGCCCCCTCGGCGATGTCCATGGCGACCTCTTTCAGCGCCTCGTCGGCGTTGGCGTAATCCATCTGATAGGTCTTCTTGTCGCCACTGAGCTGCCTGGCCGAGCCGACCGCATCGCGATACGGGCCATAGAAGGCCGAGGCGAATTTGGCCGCATAGGACAGGATCAGGGTGTCTTGGAAGCCGTTGGCCTCCAGCGCCTCGCGGATGGCCTGGACCCGGCCGTCCATCATGTCGGAGGGGGCCACCACGTCGGCCCCGGCGTGGGCATGGATGAAGGCCTGTTCGGCGAGGCGCTCCAGCGTGGTGTCGTTGACGATCCGGCCGTCCTCCAGCACCCCGTCGTGGCCGTGGTCGGTGTAGCAGTCCAGCGCCACGTCGGTCATGACGCCCACCTCCGGGGCCGCATCCTTGATGGCGCGGATGCAGTCGGGAACCAGACCGTCGGGGTCGGTCGCGCGTGTGCCCACCGTGTCCTTCAGCGAAGGATCGACGTTGGGAAACAGGGCGACCATGGGAATGCCCAGATCGCGGGCCTCGACGGCGGCGGCGGCCGCGGCCCTCGGCGACAGGCGGAAGACGCCGGGCATGGAGTCGACGGGAATGCGGTCCTCGGCACCATCGTGGACGATTAGGGGCCAGACGAGGTCAGACGGCGTCAGCGTCGTCTCGGCGACCAGACGGCGGATCCAGGGCTGGCTTCGCAGGCGACGCGGGCGGGCGAGCGGATAGGGGGCGGGCGCGAAGGGCAGGGTCATGGCGATGGGCTTAGCGCAGGCACCACCTTTCGTCATCCTCCGGCGCGAAGCGACCGGGGGACCCAGCGGCGCGCGCGAGCGCGACCCTGTCGCGGACCAGGTCGTTGGACATCGCGCGTGAACAGGTCGCCTTCGGCGCCGCTGCGTCCCCCGGTCTTCGCTGCGCTTCGCCGGAGGATGACGAAAAGGGGTTTGGTGACGTCGCACCTCAGGATCGCTAAAAGCCCAACAAAACACACACGGGAGACCCCATGGATTTCGCCCTCACCGACGACCAGCGCGCCATCCAGGATGCGGCGCGGGCCTTTGCCGAGGCCGAGCTGGCCCCGTATTCGGCTGAGTGGGACGAGACCAAACATTTTCCGGTCGACGTCATGCGCCGGGCGGCCGAGACCGGGTTCGCCGCCATCTACACCGGCGAGGAACATGGCGGCATGGCGCTGGGCCGGGTCGAGGCGGCGGTGATCTTCGAGGAGCTGTCGCGCGGCGATGTGTCGACGGCGGCCTTCATCTCGATCCACAATATGGCGACCTGGATGATCGACCGGTTCGGGTCGGATGATCTGCGCAGCCGCTATGTGCCGCGCCTGACGACGATGGCGCTGATCGCCTCCTACTGCCTGACCGAGCCCGGCTCGGGATCGGACGCGGCGGCGATGCGGAGCTCGGCGACCCGGGACGGCGACGACTGGGTGCTGAACGGGTCCAAGGCCTTCATCTCGGGCGCGGGGACGTCCGATCTCTATGTCGTGATGGCGCGGACGGGCGAGCCGGGGCCGAAGGGGATCTCCGCCTTCGTGGTCGAAAAGGGCACGCCGGGGCTCAGCTTTGGCGCGCAGGAAAAGAAGATGGGCTGGAACAGCCAGCCCACCGCCATCGTCCAGTTCGACGACTGTCGCGTGCCGGCCGCCAACATGCTGGGCCAGGAAGGCGACGGATTCCGCTATGCGATGATGGGGCTGGACGGCGGACGGCTGAACATCGCGGCCTGTTCGATCGGCGGGGCGCGGCTGGCGCTGGAGACGGCCCAGGCCTACGTCGCGACGCGTAAACAGTTCGGCAAGGCGCTGGCGGAGTTCCAGAACACCCAGTTCAAGCTGGCCGACATGGCCACGGCGCTGGAGGCGGCGCGGCTGATGGTGCTGCGCGGGGCCTGGGCGCTGGACACCCGGCACCCGGAAGCGACCAAGTGGTGCGCCATGGCCAAGCGGATGGCCACCGACGCCTGTTTCGACATCGCCGACGAGGCGCTGCAGCTGCATGGCGGCTATGGCTATCTGAAGGACTATCCGCTGGAGCGGATCGTGCGTGACCTGCGGGTGCATCGCATCCTGGAAGGGACGAACGAGATCATGCGCGTCATCACCGCGCGGGAGATGATGCGGCAATGAGCAACACCCCCATCAAATCCATCCTGATCGTCGGCGGCGGCACGGCCGGCTGGATGGCGGCAGCGGCGATCAAGCGGTCGGTGGGGCCGAACGCGGAGGTGCGGCTGGTCGAGAGCGCGGATATCGGCGTCGTCGGGGTCGGCGAGGCGACCGTGCCGACGATCAAGGACTTCAACGCCCTGATCGACCTCGATGAGGCCGAATTCATGCGCGAGACCCGGGCGACGCTGAAGCTGGGGATTGAATTCAATGGTTGGGGCAGGAAGGACAGCGCCTATTTCCACCCGTTCGGCACCTATGGCGGCGGGTCGACGCTGGGGGACTTTCCGGGGTCGTATTTCGCCATGCGCGAACAGGGGCGGGCGCTGAGTCTGGAGGCCTATTCGATCTGTGCCCATGCCGCACGGCGGGGCAGGGTCGGGGCGCGCTCGCCGGATCCCCGGTCGCCGCTCAGCGGGCTGCATACCGCCTATCATTTCGACTCGGTCCTTTACGGCCAGTATCTGAGGAAGGTCTGCGCCCGGCGGGACATCGAGCGGATCGAGGGCGAGATCGTCGAGGTGGTCCAGCGGCCCGAGGACGGCTTCATCGACCACGTGGTGCTGAAGGACGGTCGGACGCTGAAGGCCGACCTGTTCATCGATTGCACGGGGTTCCGCGGCCTGCTGATCGAGGGCGCGCTGAAGGCCGGGTATGAGGACTGGTCCCACTGGCTGCCCATGAACCGGGCCTGGGCGGTGCCGTGCGCGAAGGTGCGGGCGGTCGATCCCTATACCTCGTCCACGGCGCGCGATGCGGGCTGGCAGTGGCGCATCGCGCTGCAGCACCGGACCGGCAACGGCCATGTCTACTGCAGCGACTATGTCGACGACGATGCGGCGCGCGAGACCCTGCTGGCCAATCTGGACGGAGAGGCGCTGGCCGAGCCCCGGCCACTGCGATTCGTCACCGGCCGGCGCAAGGCGCTGTGGGACAAGAACGTCGTGTCGCTGGGCCTGTCGTCGGGCTTCATCGAGCCGCTGGAGTCCACCAGCATCCATCTGGTGCAGGTCGGGATCTTCCGCCTGTTGCAGCACTGGCCGGACCTGGCGTTCAGCCAGACGAACACAAAGGCCTATAACCGCAGGCTGGTGCGCGAGATCGAGATGGTCCGGGATTTCGTGATCCTGCACTATCACGCGACCGACAGGGACGACACGCCGTTCTGGCGGTATGTGCGGGACATGCCGATCCCCGACAGCCTGGCCGAACGGGTCGAGCTGTTCCGCGACCGGGGCCTGATGTTCCAGGTCGGGGCCGACGAGTATTTCCAGCCGACGTCCTGGCTGGCCGTCATGTACGGGCAGGGGATCGTGCCCCGGACCCACAACCCGCTCTATGACTACCAGAACCCGGAACAGGTCGCAGCGGGGCTGGAGCAATTGCGACGCGGCTGGGCGGCGACGGCCGAGGCCCTGCCGACGCATGAGGCCTACCTGAAGAGCCATGGGATGTGGGCGATGGACCCGGTAGCGGCATGAGCGAGGCCGAGGTCCTGACCCGCGTCGAGAACGGCGTCGGGCGCATTACCCTGAACCGGCCAAAGGCCCTGCACGCCCTGAACCTGGGCATGTGCGAGATCATGACGACGGCTCTGCTGGACTGGCGCGACGACGACGTGGTCCGGTCGGTGCTGATCGACCATGCGGGCGAGCGCGGGTTCTGTGCGGGGGGCGACATCCGGATGATCGCCGCGAGCGGGGCGACCGATGCCGTCGAGGCCAGGGCCTTCTTTCATGCGGAATATCGGCTGAACGACCTTCTGTTCCGCTATCCGAAGACCGTCGTCGCGGTGATGGACGGGATCGTGATGGGCGGCGGGGTCGGGATTTCGATGCCCGCCGATGTGCGGATCGCCACCGAGCGGACGACCTTCGCCATGCCGGAGACGGGCATCGGCCTGTTTCCCGATGTGGGCGGCGGGTGGTTCCTGCCGCGCCTGCCCGAGCCGGAGCTTGGGACCTGGCTGGCCCTGACGGGCGCACGGTTGAAGGGGCGCGACACGGTGGCAGCGGCTGTGGCGACGCATTTCGTCGGGAGCGACGGGGTCGAGGCCCTGAAGACGGCCCTGGTCGCGGACGGGCTGTCGGCGCTGGACGGGCTGGCGACTGATGGCGATCCGATCGTGCCGGTGCCGGGCATCCTGATCCCGCTGTTCGGGCATGACACGGTCGAGGGGGTGCTTGCGGCGCTGGAAGCCGACGGCGGCGACTGGCCGCTGGCGCAGCGGGCGATCCTGACGTCGCGGTCGCCGCAGTCGCTCAAGGTCACGCTGCGCCAGTTGCGCGAGAGCGCGAGGATGACTTCGTTCGCAGACAATATGGCTATGGAATACCGGCTGGGCGGGCGGATCGTGCGGACCCACGATTTCCAGGAGGGCGTGCGCGCCGTCATCGTCGACAAGGACAATGCGCCGCAGTGGTCGCCGGCGACCCTGGCCGAGGTCGACGATGTGGCGATCGAGGCCCTGTTCGCGCCCCTGCCGGAGGGCGAGGAATGGACGCCGCTGGCCTGATGCGGCTTGCATCCGGGCGCGGTCCCGCGCGTAAGTGGATCAACCGATGTTCGAGGATCCTCCCATGCTGAAGTCGACCCTGATCGCCGTCTCCGCCCTGGCCCTGCTGGCCGCGACCCCGGTCTGTGCCGGCCAGACGGCGGCCGATCCTGACGAGCGGCCGTCGGCGGTCGTTCAGGACTATGCTCTGGCCATCGCCGACCCGCTGCGGCCCGCGTCCGAAGTCGCCCGCGACCCGCTGAGGAAGCCCGCCGAGATGCTGGCCTTTGCACAAATCGGGGGCGGAGAGCGGATCGCCGACGTGCGTCCGGAGGAGGGCTATTTCAGCCGTCTGTTCGCGCGGGCCGTGGGACCCGAGGGGCGGGTCTATGCCTTTGTGCCGAACCAGACCTCGGCACGCGAGAACGCCTATGGCGACACCCTGGCGGCCGACTATCCGAACGTGACGCGGATCACGGGCGCGCTGGAGGACCTGACGTTCCCCGAGCCACTGGACGTGGTCTTCATGGGCCAGGAGTATCATGACTTCGTGATCGACCGGTTCGGCGTCGATGTGACCCGGATGAACGCGGCGGTCTTCAAGGCCCTGAAGCCCGGCGGCCTGTATGTCATCCTCGACCACGAAGCCGCGCCGGGGGCCGGGACGACGGTCGTCGGGACGCTGCACCGGATCGAGGCCTCCGCCTTGCGGGCCCAGGTCGAGGCGGCGGGCTTCGTCTTCGACGGCGAGACGGACGCGGTCCGCAACCCCGCCGACGACCACAGCCTGTCGGTCTTCGACGAGGCGATCCGGGGCCGGACCGATCAATTCGTGCTGCGGTTCAGGAAGCCGGGCTGACGGCCCTGCGGCCACGCGCTAGACTGGTCCTCGCGCCAGCCCGGCGTTCGAGGAGGTCCTGATGCGTCGTTCGCTCGCCTTTCTGCTCACCGGGGCCGTTTCGGCCACGATCCTGCTGACGACCGGGGCGATGGCACCCCTGTCGCAGGACGCCGGAGCCTATGCCTCCGTGCTGTCCGACACCGCCCGGCCCGAGGCGGACCGCGCCCGCGACGCGACCCGCAAGACGGCCGAGACCCTGGCGTTCGCAGAGGTCGAACCCGGCGAAAAGGTCGGCGACATGATCATCGGCGGCGGCTTCTTCACCCGCGTGTTCGCCAGCGCGGTCGGAGCCGGGGGCGAGGTGGTCGCGTGGCAGCCGGCGGAGTTCGTCGCGTTTCAGGCCAGCTATGGCGAGGCCCTGGCGGCGGCCGATGCCATGGACAATGTCTCGGCCATCCGCTCGCCGATCGGGGCTCCGGAGTTTCCGTCGGGGATGGACCTGATCTTCACGGCCCAGAACTATCACGACCTGCATCTGAAACCCTTCCCGGCGGACACGGCAGCCAGGGTCAATGCGGCGGTGTTCGCGGCACTGAAGCCGGGCGGGCTCTATGTCATCGTCGACCACGCGGCCCTGCCGGGCGCGGGGCTGGAGGCGGCGGACAGTCTGCACCGGATCGACGTGGCCGACGTGAAGCGGGAGGTCGAGGCGGCGGGCTTCGTGCTGGAGGCCGACAGCGATGTGCTGGCCAATCCGGCTGATCCGCACACGGCCAATGTCTTCGACCCGGCGATCCGGGGTCACACCGACCAGTTCATGCTGCGGTTCAGAAAACCGGCCTGACGGTCTGGCGGGCAGCGGGACGAGGGGCTAACCCGAAAGAAAAATCGCTTTCGGGAGAGACGTCATGACCAGCAAGGTCGCCTTCATCGGACTGGGCAATATGGGCGGCGGCATGGCCGCCAACCAGGCCAAAGCCGGTCATGCCGTCGCCGCGTTCGACCTGTCGGCCGCCGCACTGGAGCGCGCGGGCGCGGCGGGGTGTTCGCCGGTCACGTCGGTGGCCGATGCGGTCCGCGACGCCGATGTGGTCATCACCATGCTGCCGGCCGGGCCGCATGTGCTGAAGGTCTATTCGGAGCAGATCATCGGCGTGGCCCCGTCGTCCGCCCTGCTGCTGGACTGTTCGACCATCGACGTGGACACGGCGCGCAAGGTCGCCGGTCTGGCGCGGGACGGCGGCTATGCCTTCGCTGATGCCCCGGTCTCGGGCGGAACCATGGCGGCGGATGCGGGGACCCTGGCCTTCATGGTCGGGTGCGACGAGGCGGATTTCGGGCGCGTCGAGGCCGCACTGGAGCCGATGAGCCGGGCGACCTTCCGGGCCGGCGACCACGGGGCCGGGCAGGCGGCCAAGATCTGCAACAACATGATCCTGGGTATCACCATGCTGGGGACCTGCGAGGCGATCGCCCTGGCCGAGAAGCTGGGGCTGGACCCGGTCAAGTTCTTCGACATTGCGGCCAAGTCGTCGGGGCAGAGCTGGTCGGTGACCACCTACTATCCATGGCCCGGACCGGTGCCGACCGCGCCGTCGAACCGCAACTACGACGGCGGGTTCGCCACGGCCATGATGCTGAAGGACCTGAAGCTGGCCCAGGACGCGGCGGCAAAGGCGGGGGCGGCGACGCCGCTGGGGGCGCAGTCGGAGGCGTTGTTCCAGCTGTTCGACCGGCTGGGTTACGGCGGACGGGACTTCTCGGGCATTCTGCAGATGCTGCGCGGGAAGCTGGAAGACCTGCCGAAGGCTTAGTTGAGAACCGTTATCGATTAAGGGCTTGCGACGATTTCGCCTTGCTCTGCAGGTGGACTTTGGAGTGTCATCGGCGCAACCCGTTGCCGTTTCCGACGCAGCCGAAAGCCGTCCCCGTGTTCGACTACACCGCCGCATTCCAGTCCGCCGTCGATCAGGTCAGGGACGAGGGTCGTTATCGGGTCTTTGCCGATCTGAAGCGGGTGCGGGGTCAGTTCCCCCGGGCCGTGCGGCGTCGCGCGGACGGGACCGAGCAGGACTGCGTGATCTGGTGCTCCAACGACTATCTCGGCATGGGCCAACACCCGGCCGTGCTGGAGGCCATGTCGGCCGAGCTGGACGCCGTGGGCGCCGGGGCCGGGGGCACGCGCAACATCAGTGGCACGACGCGCTCGGCGGTCGATCTGGAGGCCGAGCTGGCAGCCTGGCACCGGAAAGAAGCGGCGCTTCTGTTCACCTCGGGCTATGTGGCCAATGAGGCGACGTTGACGACGCTGCAGAAGATCCTGCCGGGTCTGATCATCTTCTCCGACAGCCTGAACCATGCCTCGATGATCGCGGGCATCCGGAACGGCGGCTGCGAGCGGCATGTCTTCCGGCACAACGACCTGGTGCATCTGGAGACCCTGCTGGCGGCGGCTCGGCCGATGCGCCCAGGCTGGTGGCGTTCGAGCGTCTATTCGATGGACGGCGACATCGCCGACCTGGCAGGCACCATCGCCCTGGCCGGAAATACGGGGCCCTGACCTATCTGGACGAGGTCCACGCCGTCGGCCTGTACGGCGCGACCGGGGCGGGCGTGGCCGAGCGGGACGGGGTGCTGGACGGCATCGACATCGTCGAATGCACCCTGGGCAAGGCCATCGGCGTGATGGGCGGCTATATCGCCGCCGACGCCGTGATCGTGGACGCGGTCCGCAGCTGGGCCTCGGGCTTCATCTTCACCACCTCCTGCCGTAAGCCTGACGGCGGGAGCCCTGGCCTCGGTCCGTCACCTGAAGACCCACCCCGAACTGCGCGACGCCCATCAGGAACGGGCCGCGACCCTGAAGCGCCGCTTCGCCGAGGCGGGCATCCCGGTCATGCCGTCCGAGAGCCATATCGTGCCGGTCTTCGTCGGCGATCCGGTCCATGCCAAGATGATCTCGGACATGCTGCTGGAAGACCACGGCATCTATGTCCAGCCGATCAACTATCCGACTGTGCCCAAGGGCACCGAGCGCCTGCGCTTCACCCCCTCGCCCAATCACGACGACGCCATGATGGACGCCCTGGTCACGGCCATGGACCGGCTGTGGACCCACTGCAACGTCGCCCGGATGCCGGTCGCGGCCTGATGGACGACGACCTCGGAGAGGTCATTGTCGAGTCCACCCGCAATGGCGTCTATCTGAAGGTCACGGCCGTTCACGTCGCCACGGGTATCGAGGCGACCGCCGTGGGTCCGGCCGCCGAGCCCAAGGCGGTCGAGCGGCTGGCCATAGCCAAGCTCAGGCGTCTGATCGCCGCGTCCTGACACAAGATGTTGTGGCTAACGGCGGTCGGGACTAGATAGGACGCCTCCCGTTTCGCCAGCCCCGGATGCCGCCCGTGACCGCTCATTTCATCCATGACGCCTATTTCTCGCGCGGTCTGGCGCAGAGCGATCCGGATGTCTTCGACGCCGTCACCGGCGAGCTGCACCGCCAGCAGGAACAGATCGAGCTGATTGCGTCGGAAAATATCGTCTCCAAGGCAGTGCTGGAGGCGCAAGGCAGCGTTCTGACCAACAAATACGCCGAGGGCTATCCGGGCCGTCGCTACTATGGCGGCTGCGAATTCGTCGATGTGACCGAGGATCTGGCGCGCGAGCGGGCCAAAGAACTGTTCGGCGCGGCCTTCGCCAATGTCCAGCCGCACTCGGGGGCGCAGGCGAACCAGGCGGTGTTCTTTGCCCTGCTGCAGCCCGGCGATACCTTCCTGGGCATGGATCTGGCCGCCGGCGGGCACCTGACGCACGGCAGCCCGGCCAACCAGTCGGGCAAGTGGTTCCGGCCGGTGACCTACAAGGTGACCGAGGACACCCACCTGATCGACTATGACCATGTCGCCGAGATGGCGCTGAAGGAAAAGCCCAAGCTGATCGTGGCGGGCGCCTCGGCCTACAGCCGTCACATCGACTTCGTGCGGTTCCGCGAGATCGCCGACAGCGTGGGTGCATACCTGATGGTCGACATGGCCCACTATGCGGGTCTGGTGGCCGGTGGCGTCTATCCGAACCCGGTGCCGCACGCCCATATCGTGACGACGACGACGCACAAGACCCTGAGGGGGCCGCGCGGTGGCCTGATCCTGTCCAACGATGTGGAGATCGGCAAGAAGATCAACTCGGCCGTCTTCCCCGGCCTTCAGGGCGGACCGCTGGAGCATGTGATCGCCGCCAAGGCCGTGGCCTTCGGCGAGGCGCTGAAGCCCGAGTTCAAGGCCTATGCGAAACAGGTCGTGCTGAATGCCCAGGCCCTGGCGGCCGTGCTGGTCGAGCGGGGTCTGGCGATCGTGTCGGGCGGCACCGACAGCCACCTGATGCTGGTCGATCTGCGGCCCAAGGGCGTGACGGGCAAGGCGACCGAGCTGCAGCTGGAACACGCCCTGATGACCTGCAACAAGAACGGCGTGCCGTTCGACACCGCGCCCTTCACCGTGACCTCGGGCGTGCGGCTGGGGACGCCGGCGGGAACGACACGCGGGTTTGGCGTGGCCGAGTTCCAGAAGGTCGGTCACTGGATCGCCGACGTCGTCTCCTCGATGAACGGCGGGGACGAGGCCGATCCGGCCGTGATCGCCGAGGTGGCGGGCAAGGTGCGCGCGCTGACCGGCCGCTTCCCGATCTACGGATAGGGTTTTCGCATGAAGTGCCCGTTCTGCGGCAATATGGACAGCCAGGTGAAGGACAGCCGCCCGTCGGACGACGGCGCGGCCATCCGGCGCCGCCGGTCCTGTCCGAACTGCAACGGGCGTTTTACCACCTTCGAGCGGGTGCAGCTGCGCGAACTGGTGATCCTGAAGCGAAACGGTCGACGGACGCCGTTCGACCGGGACAAGCTGGAGCGATCGCTGGCCATCGCGCTGCGGAAGCGGCCGATCCAGCCCGAACAGGTCGAGCAGATGGTCTCGCGGATCGTGCGCCAGCTGGAGAGTCTCGGCGAGACCGAGATCCCGTCCAGTGTCGTGGGGGACTTCATCATGAAGGCGCTGAAGGGCGTCGATGAGGTGGCCTATGTCCGCTATGCGTCGGTCTACAAGGACTTCCGGGCGACGGGCGATTTCGCGCGGTTCCTCGGCGACGAGGGGCTGGACGACGATCAGGGACCATCGAGGACCTGATGCGGCCCCGGATCACCTGGAAGGTCGCCACGTCGCTGGACGGGCGCATCGGCACATCGACGGGCGAAAGCCAGTGGATCACCGGCCCGCAGGCGCGCGAGCAGGGCCATCGGCTGAGGGCCGCGCATGACGCGGTCCTGGTCGGGGTGGAGACGGTCCTGGCCGATGATCCCAGGCTGACCGTTCGACTGCCGGACGGGGAAACGGGCACCGATCCGCTGCGCGTTGTGCTGGACAGCCGGCTGCGGACGCCGCCGTTCGCCCGGCTGGCCCGGGCAGGAACCCTCATCCTGACGACGCGCGAGCCTGTCGTGATCGGCGAGGCTGAAATCGTCCGGGTGGCGGGCGACAGCCAGGGACGGCCCACGGTCGATGCCGTGCTGCAGACCCTGGCGGCGCGCGGGGTGACGTCGCTGATGATCGAGGGCGGAGGCCGGGTCGCGGCCTGTTTCGTCACCGCTGGCGTGGTCGATGCCATCGAATGGTTCCGGGCCCCGATCCTGCTGGGCGGCGACGGTCGTCCGGGCGTGGCGGCCCTGGCCCTGGCACGACTGGCGCATGCGCCGCGCTATCGACGCCTTGCGGCGGAGCCCATGGGTGACGACCTGTGGGAACGTTACGAGAAGGCTTGAACCGTGTTCACAGGCATCATCACCGACATCGGCCGGGTCCGCTCGGTCGCCCCGACGGCGCGCGATCGTCGCTACGAGGTCGAGACGGCCTGGGACGTGTCCGGCATCGACCTCGGTGCCTCGATCAGTCATGCGGGCTGCTGTCTGACCGTGGTCGAGAAGGGAGAGGGCTGGTTTGCGGTCGAGGTGTCGGGCGAGACCCTGGACAGGACGACTCTCGGGTGCTGGGTCGCCGGCACGCCGGTCAATCTGGAGCGGGCGACGAAGGTCGGCGACGAACTGGGCGGGCATATCGTTTCGGGCCACGTCGACGGGCTGGGAACCGTCATAGAAGTCACGCCGGAGGGCGGCTCGCATCGTGTGACGATCGAAGCCCCCGCGCCGCTGCACCGGTTCATCGCGGCCAAGGGATCGATCACCGTGGACGGTGTGTCGCTGACGGTGAACAGCGTGGACGGGCAGCGGTTCGGCGTGAACATCATCCCGCACACCTGGGAGGCGACGACGCTGGGGCGGCTGCAGGTCGGCGACCGGGTGAACCTGGAGATCGACATGCTGGCGCGATACCTCGCGCGGTGGCAGGAGACGGCATGATGCACCTGGCCGCCAGCAACCCCGACAGCCCGATCAGCCCGATCGAGGACATCCTGGAGGATGCCCGCAACGGACGGCCCTACATCCTGGTGGATGCCGAGGACCGGGAGAACGAGGGCGACGTCATCATCCCGGCCCAGTTCGCCACGCCGGACCAGATCAACTTCATGGCCCGCCACGCGCGCGGCCTGATCTGCCTGGCCATCACGGCAGAGAGGGCGAAGCAGCTGCGTCTGCCGCCCATGGCCGCCGAGAATCGCGAGAGCATGACGACCGCCTTCACCGTCTCGATCGAGGCGGCGGAAGGCGTGACGACCGGCATCAGCGCGGCCGACCGGGCCCGGACGGTGCAGGTGGCGTCCGATCCGACCAAGACCGCCGACGACATCGTGTCCCCCGGCCACGTGTTTCCGCTGGTGGCGCGGGACGGCGGGGTGCTGGTCCGCACCGGCCATACCGAGGCGGCCGTGGATATCAGCCGGATGGCGGGCCTGACCCCGGCGGGCGTGATCTGCGAGATCATGAACGAAGACGGGACCATGGCGCGGCTGCCGGACCTGATCGAGTTCGCCCAGCTGCATGGACTGAAGATCGGCACCATCGCCGACCTGATCGCCTATCGCCGCCGCACCGAGCGGTTCGTCGAGCGGGTCATGGATCAGCCGTTCGAGAGCGTCCACGGCGGACCCTTCCGCCTGATGCTGTACCGGAACACGATCGAGGGTGCGGAGCATGTCGCCCTGGTCCACGGGCACATCGACCCGGACAGGCCGACCCTGGTCCGGATGCACCAGGTGGATTTCGCCGCCGACCTGCTGGGTCATGTCGAGGAACGGCAAAGCTACATCCCGGACGCGCTGAAGACGATCACCCGGCATGACGGCCCCGGCGTGGTCGTGTTCCTGCGCGATCCGACGCTGCAGGGTCTGGCCGAGCGGCTGGCGGGGGTGGACAGACCGACGGCCCTGGACCGGTCATTGCGGAACTATGGGGTGGGGGCGCAGATCCTGCTGGACCTGGGCGTCAGGGACATGATCGTCATGTCCTCCACACGCCCCGAGCCCGCCGCCATCGAAGGCTATGGCCTGCGCATCGTCGGCTGGCGTGACATGGACGGAGAAGACCAATCCTGAGCGAACCCACCCGCGTCCTGATCGTCGAGGCGCGCTTTTACGACGAGCTGGCCGATGCCCTGCTGGAGGGGGCCAGGGATGCGCTGACGGCGCAGGGTGTGGCGTTCGACGTCATCACCGTGCCCGGCGCGCTGGAGATCCCGCCAGCGATCGCCCTGGCGCAGGAGGCCGGGAAATACCCGACGGCACCGCGCTATGACGGGTATGTCGCCCTGGGCTGCGTGATCCGCGGCGAGACCTATCATTTCGAGATCGTGTCCGATCAGTCGGCCGCCGGCATCATGGACCTCGGGATCAGGGGCCTGATTATCGGCAACGGCATCCTGACCGTCGAGGACGAGGCCCAGGCCTGGGCGCGCGCGCGTGCGTCCGAGGGCGACAAGGGCGGCGGGGCGGCGCGGGCGTGCCTGGACCTGATTGCCTTGAAGAAGCGATTGCGCCTAGGGCTCGGCGCATGACCGAACCCAACTCCATCCAGGCCGTGCTGGCGCAACTGGCCGAGACCGAACGGGCCCAGGCCGAACCGCAGCTGACCAGCCGCCAGCGCCGCGCGCGCACGGTGGCCCGTCTGGCGGCGGTCCAGGCCCTGTATCAGATGGAACTGGCCGGGGAGGGGGTCGAGACGGTCATCACCGAATTCTCCAACCACCGCTTCGACGCCGACATCGAGGGCGAGCCGCTGGCCGAGGCGGACGAGGCCTATTTCGCCGACGTCGTGCGTGGCGTGATCCACAGCCAGCGCGAGATCGATGCGTCGGTCAAGGCGAGGCTGGCGTCCAACTGGCGGATGGAACGGCTGGACGCGACGTTGCGGGCCCTGCTGCGCTGCGGGGCCTGGGAGCTGGCGCACAAGACCGACGTGCCGAAAGAGATCGTGATCGACGAATATGTCGAGCTGGCCAAGGCCTTCTTCGACGAGGCGGAGGCCAGGTTCGTCAATGCGGCGCTGGATGGCGTGGCCCGCGACGTGCGGCCCAGGGCCTAGGCCCATGACCGGACTCGACGCCGTCGGCGAGTTCGAGACGATCCGCAGGCTGCTGGCTCCCCTGGCCCACCCAGACCATGCGCGCGGCCTGATGGACGATGTGGCGGTGCTGCCCTCGCGTGCCGGGTTCGATCTGGTCCTGACCAAGGACGCGATCGTCGAAGGCGTGCATTTCCTGCCCGACGATCCGCTGGACCAGGTGGCGCAGAAGCTGCTGCGGGTGAACCTGTCGGACCTGGCGGCCAAGGGGGCGGAGCCGTTCGGTTACCTCCTGGCCTGTCACTGGTCCCCGCGCTGCGGATGGCCGGAGCGCGAGGCGTTCGCGGCCGGGCTGAAGCAGGATCAGGCCGGGTTCGGCATTTTCCTGCTGGGTGGCGACACGGTGGCGACGCCGGGTCCGGCCTCGTTTTCGGTGACGATGCTGGGTTGGGTGCCCAGGGGGCAGGCCGTCGCGCGATCGGGTGCCAGGCCCGGACACGCGATCTATGTCACCGGCACGATCGGAGATGGCTGGCTGGGCCTGAAGGCGGCTCAGGGGCGGTTGTCGCTGGGGCCCGAGCGGGTCGCGGACCTGGCGGAGCATTACCGCCGACCGATGCCGCGCCTCGATTTCGGCCAGGCGGTGCGAGGTTTTCCGACGGCTGCCGTGGACGTTTCGGACGGACTGATTGCTGATCTGGGGCACATCGCGGAGGCGAGCGGCGTCGGGATCATGCTCGATCTGGAGGCCACGCCGGTGTCGGCCGCCGGGCGAATCTGGCTGGATGCGCGCATCGATCCCCAGGCCGCGCTGGCAGATCTGGTGACGGGCGGCGATGACTATGAGATCGCGCTGAGCGTCCATCCACGGGATGGGGCGAAACTCAAGAAGGAGGCGGATCGTCTCCATCTGCGCCTGACCCGGATCGGAGAGGTGGTCGCGGGCAGCGGTGTCACGGTGCGCTATCTGGGGCAGCCGGTCATGATCGACCGGGCCGGTTGGACCCATGACTGAAACGGAATCCTAATCGATCCGTGCGCATGTGAGGGCCATGCTTCGCAGAGATATCTTCGCACTCGGGACCCTGGCCATCGCGGCGGCGGCTGCGGGATCGGCGGCTGCCTCCGAGGACGCGCCCGCGGGAGACCAGTCGCTGGACATCGCCGGGGTCGGTCTGCCGATCATCATCGACGGGCGGATTCGCAACTATGTCTTTGTCACTATCCGTCTGACACTGGGCGCAGGTCAGATGCCCGACCAGTTGCGGGCCAAGGAGCCCCATTTTCGCGACGCCCTGGTCAAGGCCGCGCATGTGACTCCGTTCGTCGTTCAGAGCGACTGGACCGTCATCGATACGGCGGCGGTCTGCGCCATGCTGATGCGGGTCGCGCCACGCATCGCGGGCCCCGGGGCGATCGTCCGGGCCGAGGTGGCAACGCAGATGCCCCGCCGCCGCACGGGCATGCATCGGGCCTGATCGCTGAATTTCACTGAAATGGCCGGTTGCTTCGGTCCGTCGCAGTTGTAAGCTTTCGGGGCACTTCCCGAAGGGCGCGATCATGCGTCCACACTGCGCACGGGGGAACCGGAAGGCGGACAGAGGCGGCAAACGCCCACCGCGCCAAGGGCCGCGCGCCCAATGCATTAGGTATGGAAACGCCCATGACGAACTATCTGTGGCTAGTGATAGCCGCCGGCGCGCTGGGGGTCCTTTACGGGCTCGTCCAGACCGCCAGTCTGATGAAGGCCGAAACCGGCAACGACAAGATGCGAGAAATCGCCGCCGCCATTCAGGAAGGCGCCTCCGCCTATCTGAACCGGCAATACACGACCATCGCCATGGTCGGGGTGGTCATCCTGATCGCCGCCTGGCTGCTGATTGGTCAATATGCTGCCATCGGCTTTGTGATCGGGGCCTTGCTGTCGGGCCTGGCCGGGTTCGCCGGAATGTTGATCTCGGTACGGGCCAATGTGAGGACGGCACATGCCGCGTCACAGAGCCTTTCCAAGGGTCTGGACCTGGCGTTCCGGTCCGGAGCCATCACCGGCATGTTCGTCGCCGGAGGGGCCCTGCTGGGCGTCGCAGGCTATTACGCCGTGCTTACCCAGGGTCTGGGTCTCGAGGCGACGGGGCGCGAGGTCATCGACGGTCTGGTGGCACTCGGCTTCGGTGCGTCGCTGATCTCCATCTTCGCGCGTCTGGGCGGCGGTATCTTCACCAAGGGTGCGGACGTCGGCGGCGACATGGTGGGCAAGGTCGAGGCCGGCATCCCCGAGGATGATCCCCGCAATGCCGCAACCATCGCCGACAACGTGGGCGACAACGTCGGCGACTGCGCCGGCATGGCCGCCGACCTGTTCGAGACCTATGCGGTGACGACAGTCGCCACCATGGTGCTGGCGGCCATCTTCTTCCGCGGCCAGCCCTATGTGGACGTGATGATGCTACTGCCGCTCGCCATCTGCGGCATCTGTATCGTGACCTCGATCATCGGGTCGTTCTTCGTGCGTCTGGGCAAGAGCCAGAACATCATGGGAGCCCTGTATCAGGGTCTGATCGTGACCGGCGTGCTGTCCATCGGTGCCGTGTACTGGGTCATCAACACCCTGGTGACCGGGCCGGTCGTGACCACGGGCGGGCTGCAGATCGAGCCGATGAACCTGTTCCTGTCGGGGCTGGTCGGTCTGGCCGTGACCGCCGCGATCGTGGTGGTGACGGAATACTACACAGGCTCGAACTTCCGGCCCGTTCGGTCGGTGGCCAACGCCTCGGTGTCGGGCCATGGCACCAATGTGATCCAGGGTCTGGCCGTCTCGCTGGAGGCGACCGCGCTTCCGGCCCTGACGATCATCGTCGGCATCATCGTCAGCTTCCAGCTGGCGGGCCTGTTCGGCATCGCCATCGCCACCACGACCATGCTGGGCGTGGCAGGCATGATCGTGGCGCTGGACGCCTTTGGTCCCGTCACCGACAATGCCGGCGGCATCGCCGAGATGGCGGGTCTGCCGGCCGATGTGCGTCACGTGACCGACGCCCTTGATGCGGTGGGCAATACCACCAAGGCGGTGACCAAGGGCTATGCGATCGGATCGGCGGGCCTCGGCGCCCTGGTGCTGTTCGCGGCCTATACGTCGGACCTGCAGTATTTCGCGGCCAATCCGGCGGACTATCCGTTTTTTGCCAATATGGGCGCGGTCACCTTCGACCTGACCAATCCCTATGTCGTCGTCGGCCTGTTGTTCGGGGGGCTTCTGCCCTTCCTGTTCGGCGGGATGTCCATGATGGCGGTGGGCCGCGCGGCCGAATCGGTCGTCGAGGAGGTGCGTCGCCAGTTCCGTGAGAACCCCGGGATCATGACCTATCAGGTCAAGCCGGAGTACGGCCGGGCCGTCGACATCCTGACCAAGGCGGCGATCCGCGAGATGATCGTGCCGTCACTGCTTCCGGTGCTGTCGCCGATCGCGCTGTTCGTGGCCATCCTGTTCATCTCGGACAAGGCCAATGCGTTCGCCTCACTGGGGGCCATGCTGATGGGCGTGATCGTGACCGGCCTGTTCGTCGCCATCTCGATGACCTCGGGCGGCGGGGCCTGGGACAACGCCAAGAAGGTGATCGAGGAGGGCTTCACCGACAAGAACGGTGTCGTCCACGGCAAGGGTTCCGAGGCCCACAAGGCCGCAGTGACCGGCGACACGGTTGGCGATCCCTACAAGGACACGTCCGGCCCGGCGGTGAACCCGATGATCAAGATCACCAACATCGTGGCCCTGCTGCTGCTGGCGGTGCTGGCGAGCGGAAGCATCGGCTGATCATCGTTTCTCCTCTCCACGCCTCTGGCGCGGAGAGGAGACAAAGGAAAAGGCCCCGGAGATCGCTCTCCGGGGCCTTTTTCTGTTTGAGGGTGAAGCGGTCAGTCCGGGCGGCGCTGGCCGGGGACGTTTTCTTCCGTGCGCGGGAGCTGGCCGCGGCCGACGTTCCCGAGGAGCTGTTCCAGCACTGTCAGCTGGCGGCCGCGGGTCGGGGTCTCGCGGCGGGCCATGGCGATCTGCTGGCCGTCTTCCAGACCGAGGTTGCGGACTTCTGCGACCTTGTCGTCCGTCTCGTTGAAGGTGATCGCCGTCACCGTGCGCTGCGACACCTGCGGGATGTTGTAGGTGTAACGCTCGGTCGTCTGGGAGATGTAGTACCAGATGTTGTCTTCAAAGGTGGACACGGCCGAGGGCGAACCGAGCTGGGCGACGACGGTTTCCTTGGTGTCCTCGCCGACCTTTATGTCCGCGGGCTTGACGTCCACCACCTGAAATCCCTGCAGGCCGATGACGGGCGCACAGGCCCCGGCGAGGGCCGCGAGGGCCGAAACGACAGCCAGACGAGCGACGATTTTATGCATGGAGCGGGCGCCTGCGACGAAACAAGGTCTTTGACCTAACCGGACCCGCGTCCTAGTTCAACGGCGCGGCAGAAAAGGGGCCGCTGACCATGCTGAAGAACCTGTTCCGATCGCGCGAGCGCACCCGTCCCGGTCTGGCCCTGTATGAGGCCGCCGTCGCGCAGGCGCGGCAACCCGGGTTCTATCGCGACCTCGGCGTCACCGACCAGATCGACGCGCGGTTCGAGCTGTATACGCTGCATGTCCTCCTGCTGGTCATGCGGCTGCGCGAGGAACCCGCGCCGAACACCCTGGCGGGAGCGGAGGCGGGGCAGGACCTGTTCGACGTCTATGTGTCGGCGCTGGACAACTCCCTGCGCGAGCTGGGCGTTCACGACGTCACCATGGCCAAGAAGATGCGCAAGCTGGGCGAAGCCCTGTACGGCCGCATGACCGCCTATGAACCGGCGATCCGCGAGGAGGACGCCGCCACCCTGGCTGCCGGCCTGGCCCGCAATGTCTATGAGAGCTCCGAGGCCGGGGTCGCCCGGGGGCTGGCCGCCTATGCGCTGTCAGCCCGTGCGCGTCTGGCCGCGCAGCCGATGGAGACCGTGCTGACGGCTCCGCAGTGGCCGGAGATCGCAGCATGAACCCGGAGCGCATCCTGCCCTTCAGCGAGGTCGTGCGGGTCAACGAGATCGGCACGGGGCTGACGCGGCACCTGGTGCCGGACGAGGCGGCGCGGGCGCGGATCGTGAAGGCGCTGGACCTGGCGACCCTCTCCAGCTTCGACTCCGAGCTCAGTGTCATGCCTTCCAGAGGCGGATGGACCCTGTCGGGGCGCGTGACGGCAGTCGCCGAGCAGGTGTGTGGCATCACGCTGGAGCCCCTGCCGGTCCGGATCGACGAACGATTCTCCATCGACCTGGTCGAAGCGAGCACGCGCGAGCCGGACGCGGTCGAGGTGGAGGTCTCTCTGGACGACGATGCGCCCGACGTCATCGAGGATGGGCGAATCGATCTGGGCCAGTATGCGGTGGAACAGTTCGCCCTGGCGCTCGATCCCTTTCCCAGAAAGCCCGGCGCCGAGTTCGTGCAGCCCGAGGAACCGGCTGAAATCTCGCCTTTCGCGGTGCTGAAGACCTTCAAGCGGCCGGACGATCCGGGAAAAAGCTGACCCTGCGTCGTCCCCGTTGCATCCCGGCGGCGTGACGGTATCCTGAACGCCACAAGATGAGCGCCGCCCTGACGCGCGCCCGGAGCGAACGAGCCCTTGCCAGCCCCCACGCTGATCTCTCTGGACGCCATGGGCGGCGACCATGGCCCACCCGTCGTCGTCGGCGGAATCCGGGATTACATCCGTCGTCATGGTGGCGAGGGAGTGCGGTTCCTGTTGCACGGTGATGAGACCGCGATCCGGGCCGAGATGACCCGTCTCAACGTCTCCGCAGACGTCTGCGATGTGCGGCACACCGACAAGAAGATCGCCTCCGATGAAAAGCCGGCCCAGGCCATGCGGCGCGGCAAGGGCTCCAGCCTGTGGAACGCGATCGAGGCGGTGAAGTCGGGTGAGGCCGGGGCCATTGTTTCGGCGGGAAACACCGGGGCATTGATGGCGATCTCCAAGCTGATCCTGCGCATGGCGGCTTCGGGTCTGGAACGTCCCGCCATCGTCGCCAGCTGGCCGACGCTGCGCGGCGTCACAGCCGTGCTGGACGTGGGGGCCAATATCGAGAGCGATGCCGAGCAGCTGATCGAGTTCGCCATCATGGGCGAGGCCTTCCATCGCGCGGTTCACGGGGTGGACCGCCCGACGGTCGGGATCCTCAATGTCGGTTCAGAAGACATCAAGGGCCATGAGGAGGTCCGTGAGGCATCGCGTATCCTGCGCGAGGGCGGTCTGGGCCTGAACTACCACGGGTTCGTCGAGGGCGACGACATCGCCCGGGGCACGGTGGACGTGGTCGTGACCGACGGCTTCACCGGCAACATCGCCCTGAAGACCGCCGAGGGCGTCGCGCGATTCATCTCGGCCCTGCTGAAGGAGGCGCTGACCTCCAGTCTGCAGGCCAGGGCAGGAGCCCTGATCGCCATGCCGGCGCTGAAAGCCATGGGGCGCAAGATCGACCCCAGCGCGATCAACGGCGGACCCCTGCTGGGTTTGAATGGCATCGTGGTGAAAAGCCACGGGGGGGCCGATGCCAAGGGGTTCGGCAACGCTATCCGCATCGCGGTCGACCTGGCGCGCAGCGACTATATGAAGACTGTGGGGGCCAATCTCGGCCGCCTCGGCTCCGTGCTGGACAATCTTCCCCCCGTTTCCGCCTCCCCGCGAGAAGAGACTGTATCGTGAGCGTCATCCGCAGCGCCGTGACCGGCGTCGGCTCCTATCTGCCGGAACAGGTCGTCACCAACGACGAATTGTCGAAGACCGTCGACACCTCTGATGAATGGATCATCGAGCGGACCGGTATCCGCCAGCGCCACAAGGCGCGAGATGACGAGCCGACGAGCGACCTGGCCACCGAGGCCGCGCGACGCGCCCTGGCCGATGCGGGGCGGACGGCGGCCGATGTCGACATGATCATCGTGGCGACGACCACGCCCGACATGACCTTTCCCGCCACGGCCGCGATCGTGCAGCGCAAGCTGGGCGCGCCGGTCTGCATCGCGTTCGACGTCCAGGCGGTCTGTTCGGGCTTCGTCTATGCGCTGAGCGTCGCTGACGGCTTCGTGGCGCGCGGGTTGTCGAAATGCGCTCTGGTCATCGGGGCGGAAGAGATGACGCGCCTGATGGACTGGACCGACCGGACGACCTGCGTCCTGTTCGGCGACGGAGCGGGAGCCATCGTGGTCGAGCCGAGGGAGGGGCAGGGGACGTCCGCCGATCAGGGGCTGCTGGGGTTCGCCCTGCGCGCAGACGGCAGCAAGACCGACCTGCTCTATGTCGACGGGGGACCGTCCAGCACCGGAACGGTCGGGCATTTGCGGATGGCGGGCAATCAGGTCTTCCGCCACGCGGTCGTCAATATCGCCGAGGCCATCACGGCGGCCTGTGCCGCCTCCGGCATCACCGTACCCGAGGTCGACTGGTTTGTGCCGCACCAGGCCAATCAGCGCATCATCAAGGGCGTCGGCGACCGGCTGGGTCTGGACGAGCAGAAGGTGATCTCTACCGTGGCCCTGCATGCCAACACCTCGGCCGCGTCCATCCCGCTGGCTCTGGATACGGCGATCCGTGACGGGCGCATCAAGCGCGGCGATCTGGTCCTGCTGGAAGCCATGGGCGGCGGTCTGACCTGGGGGGCCTGCGCCTTTCGACTGTAACGGTCTCTGCGTGCTTTGACTTCGCGGCGTTTTCCCCCTTTATGATGCATGGGATCGATGCCGGGCTGGGCATCGGATTGAGGGGATCAGGCCTTGGGTGAACTGCAGACCTTGACCCGCGCGGATCTGTGCGAGGCTGTGGTCGACGAAGTCGGCCTGTCGCGGCAGGAGTGCTCGACCCTGGTCGAACGTACGCTGGAACTGATCGTCGAAAGCCTGGAGCAGGGCGAGACCGTCAAGCTGTCCGGATTTGGCGTGTTCCAGGTCCGCGAAAAGCGCGCCCGCATGGGTCGCAATCCGAAGACCGGCGAACCGGCTGCGATCAATCCGCGCCGCGTGATCAGCTTCCGCGCGAGCCAGATCATGAAGTCACGCGTGCACGGCGCGGTGAACGGCGGCTGATGGCCAAGAGCCCCAACGCCTTTCGGTCGATCTCCGAGGCCGCCGAGGAAGTCGGCGCGCCACAGCACGTTTTGCGGTTCTGGGAAACGAAGTTCGCCTTCGTCACGCCGGTAAAGCGGGCCGGTGGCCGGCGCTTCTATCGGCCCCAGGATGTCGTGGTGCTGAAGGCGATCCGCCGACTGCTTCACGACGAGGGCCTGACCATCAGGGGCGTGCAGCGGCTGCACAAGGACCAGGGGCTCGCCCGCCTGGCCGCCTATGGCGACCCCGATGCCGCCTTCAGCATGGATGCCGAACCCGGTGCCGGTGTCGAAAGAACCGGCAGCGAACCGTCGGCGACTTCCAGTGACCGGAGCGACCGTCTGCGCGCTGTTCTCGCCGACCTGGAACAGGCCAGGGCCCGTCTCGACGCCGTTCTGACCGCCTGAACGCGATTGCGACTTTTAGGGTTTGCGGGGATGCGCACCCCCCGCTATAGGACCGGCCTCTCGGAGCGTGGCGCAGCCTGGTAGCGCACTTGACTGGGGGTCAAGGGGTCGCAGGTTCGAATCCTGTCGCTCCGACCATCTTCCCTTGACCCGGTCCTTTTTGGCCTGTCGCGCGCGGCATGAGGGCTCACCCTGGGCCAGCGGGCTTCAGTCCGACTTCGAGCGTCCAGATCCGAACGGGCGACCTTCCGCCCAGCTCAGCAGGGGCAGCAGGGGAATGCCCCAGGCCGTGCCGGCGATGCCGTAGAACAGCAGATGTACCAGCGGATGATCCGGCACATGGGCACCGATGGCGATGACCAGCCAGACGTAGAAGGTCAGGAAGGCGACGATGCCGAGTGAGGCCACGGCCCTGCGGGTGCGAAGGCCCATCAGCGCGTATTCCGGAACAGATAGAAGGCGATCAGGGCCAGAACCGACCCGCCGATGGCCCAGGCCGTCCAGAGAAAATCATCCATCGTCGCCACGCCGAACACGCGCACGGCCAGGAACCAGCCGCAGGCCGCCCCGGTCGCGGCGACCAGCGAGGCCGCGAACAGGCCACGCCGACCGGTCAGCAGGTCGGCGATCCAGGCCACGGCGAACACGCCCACCACGGCCACGACGATATCGGCATAATCCAAGGCCATCTCCTGAAGCGCGCCAACCGGTCACGCCTGCGTCATCAAACCCGACTCGATCTTGCCACCGGGCGGGAGCATACCGCGCCGGTCGCCCGATGAGGCGTCACTGTATCCGTCCAATCGACAGGCGTCGAATGAAGCGTTTCGCAAGTTCCAGCCAATCCCGTCCGGTGGCTATGTGGCTTTTCGCCTGCGCGGCCCTGGTCTTCGCCATGGTGGTGATCGGGGGCATCACGCGGCTGACGGGGTCAGGCCTGTCGATCACGGAATGGAAGCCGATCATGGGGGCCCTGCCACCCATGACCGCAGCAGACTGGTCCGAGGCGTTCGAGAAGTACAAGGCCATCCCCCAGTACGCCCAGGTCAATGCGGGGATGAGCATGGCCGACTTCCAGTCCATCTTCTGGTGGGAGTGGGCGCACAGGCTGTTCGGGCGGTTGATCGGGGCCGTGTTCGCCCTGCCGTTCTTCTTCTTCCTGATCTGCCGGCTGTTCCCGGCGCGGTCTCTGCCCGGGCGGCTGGCCATGCCGACGCGGCTGATCTGGCGCTGTGCCCTGCTGCTGGTCATGGGCGGGATGCAGGGCGTCATCGGCTGGTGGATGGTGTCGTCCGGACTGTCGGAGCGGGTCGATGTCGCGCCGGAGCGGCTGACCACCCACCTGGGCCTGGCGCTGCTGATCTTCGCCGGCCTGATCTGGACCGGTCTGGAGGCCTGGAACGGAGAGGCGCATAACCGCGCGCCGCAGGGCTGGAGCCGGGGTGCCGCAATCCTGCTGGCGGCGGTCTTCATCCAGTGCCTGCTGGGCGGACTGGTCGCCGGGGCCAAGGCGGGCTTCATCTACACCGACTGGCCGCTGATGAACGGGGCGCTGCTGGCCCCGGTCGACTGGGGCAAGGGGGGCTGGGCCTTCCTGCACGATCAGGCGCTGGTGCAGTTCAATCACAGGATCTGGGCCTATGGCCTGCTGATCGGCGGGACCCTCTATGCGGTCCAGGCCTGGCGCTGGAAGCTGGCCGAGGGGTTGGGCGCATCGGCCTTCGTCCTCGGCGGGGCGCTGTGGATGCAGGCGCTTCTGGGCATCGTGACCCTGGTCAGCGTCGTGCCGCTGTGGTTGGGCGGTCTGCACCAGGCGGGGGCGGCGGTCGTACTGGCCCTGGCCACGGCCAATCTGTGGATGGTCCGGCGGTCCCAACCGCGACTTTTCATGTCGGGACCGCGCTTCTAGCGCCTGAATGAAATGCGGTATTTTAATACCGTTGTCAGAAAACACCTCTAAAACCATGTGTTATGTCTTCCCGGTGCGTGCGGGTGCCATTGACGACCGACGACCCTTCCTCTACTAGCGCGCCTTCGCTCGCTGCGGCCTGACCGTGGCGACCCCGTTTCGCCCCTGTTTCAGGAAACACCTCATGCTGAAGAGCACCACGGCTGCGTTGAAGCCGTCCGAGGTCGAGAAGAAGTGGATCCACATCGATGCCGAAGGCGTCGTGGTGGGCCGTCTTGCGACCTTCATCGCCATGCGCCTGCGTGGCAAGCACCTGCCGACCTACACCCCCCACGTGGACTCGGGCGACTATGTCGTCGTGACCAACGTGGACAAGGTGGTGTTCACCGGCAAGAAGAATACCGACAAGGTCTACTATCGGCACACCGGTCACCCGGGCGGCGTCAAGTCGACGACCCCGCAGAAGGTGCTGGGCGGCCGCTTCCCCGAGCGCGTGCTCGAAAAGGCCGTCGAGCGCATGCTGCCCAAGGAAAGCCCGCTGGCCCGCAAGCAGATGACGCACCTGCGCCTGTTCGCCGGCGCCACGCACAGCCACGAAGCCCAGCAGCCCGAGACCATCGATTTCGCCGGCCGTTCGGCCAAGAACACCCGGAGCCTCTAAGCCATGACCGACGTCACGCAAGAAGCGGCCTCCCCGGAAAAGATGGGCGGCTTCGACGCCCTGAAGGGCCTCGCGACCACCTCGGACAACGGCTACGACAACTCGGCGCCCGTCTATGAGAAGAAGGTCGACGCCCAGGGTCGCGCCTATTCGACCGGCAAGCGCAAGAACGCTATCGCCCGCGTCTGGGTCATGCCCGGCACCGGCAAGTTCACGATCAACGGCAAGGATCAGATGCAGTATTTCGCCCGCGAAATCCTGCGCATGATGATCGCCCAGCCGCTGGTCGTCTGCGGTCGCGAGACCGAGTTCGACGTGGTCTGCACGGTCGAGGGCTCGGGCCTGTCCGGCCAGGCCGGCGCCATCCGCCATGGCCTGTCGCACGCCCTGACCCACTATGAGCCGGCGCTGCGCCCGGTCCTGAAGCCGCACGGCTTCCTGACCCGCGACAGCCGCGTCGTCGAGCGCAAGAAGTACGGCCGCGCCAAGGCCCGCAAGTCCTTCCAGTTCTCGAAGCGCTAACTGCCGATCCCGGCAGCGGGATTACGAAGGGGCGCTTCGGGGGAACCCGGAGCGCCTTTTTCTTTGTCCCTTCCCTCTCCCGGTGGGAGAGGGCTTGAGCCTCCAGGAGCGAAGCGATTGGTCAGGCGAAAGGGTGAGGGGTTAATGTGCCAACCGGTGAGGGCGAAACCCCTCACCCTTTCGCGCAAGAACGACGGGCGTTCGCCCGCCGTGCGCTCAAGCCCTCTCCCTCCGGGAGAGGGATCGGGGAACGACGATGGCGACGATCTTCATCGACGGCGAGGCCGGGACCACGGGGCTGGAGATCCGGCAGCGGCTGGAGGGGCGGGCCGATCTGGCGTTCATCTCCCTGACCGGCGACCGGCGCAAGGATCCGGCTGCGCGGGCCGAGGCGCTGAATGCGGCGGATGCGGTGATCCTGTGCCTGCCCGACGAGGCGGCGAAGGAAGCCGTCGCCATGATCGAGAACCCGGACGTGCGGGTCATCGACGCCTCCACCGCCTTCCGCGTCGCCACGGGCTGGACCTATGGCTTTCCAGAGATGGACGCGGTCCAGAGGGGCGAGATCATCGGCTCGCGGCGGGTGTCGAACCCCGGCTGCTATCCGACCGGCTTCATCGGCCTGATGCGGCCGCTGGTGAAGGCCGGGCTGGTGCCTGCCGACTGGAGGGTCACGGTGAATGCGGTGTCGGGGTATTCCGGTGGTGGAAAATCTATGATTGCCGACTATGAACAGGGCGGGTCCGGACCGGCGTTCCGGGCCTATGGCCTGTCGCTGCACCACAAGCATGTGCCCGAGATGACCCGGCACAGCGGCCTGCAGCATGACGTGCTGTTTGCCCCGGCTGTGGGGGCCTGGCGTCAGGGGATGCTGGTCGAGGTACCGCTGCAACTGGCAGCCCTGCCCGAGACGCCCTCGATCGACCGGCTGCATGGGGCCCTGGTCGAGGCCTATGACGCGGCGCGCTTCGTCGAGGTGGCCGGGCTGGACGAGACGGACGCCATGACCGGCCTGGATCCCGAGGGCCTGAACGGCACCAACCGGATGCGCCTGCACGTGTTCGGCGACCGCGACGGCTCGCAGGCGCGGCTGGTGGCCCTGCTGGACAACCTGGGCAAGGGCGCGTCCGGGGCGGCGGTGCAGAACCTCAATCTGATGCTGGGACTGGACGAGACGACGGGGCTGGTCTGATCTGTGTTTTCGTCATCCTCCGGCAAGCCGCACCAGCGGCGCAGACCGGGGGACGCAGCGGCGCGCGAGAGCGCGAACCTGTCGCGGAGTGCGTCGCTCCAAGCATCCTGCCTGAACAGTTCGCCTTCGGCGCCGCTGGGTCCCCCGGTCTCGCTGCGCTCGCCGGAGGATGACGAAAGAGGGGAGAGGCCATCCGGCACCTTGAAACCTCGCGCGTCTTCCCGACGTATGTGAGATCATGACCCAGACCTTCACGACCTCGCGCCGCACCCTGTTGCTCGGTGCCGCCGCCACCGGGCTTGCGGCCTGTTCCTCGCCCGGAGAGGCGGATGCGTCGGAGGCGCAGTATGCGAACTCGCCGTTCCGCCGGATCACCGATGCCCAGTGGCGCGCGCGGCTGCCGGCCGCCAGCTACAATGTGCTGCGTCACGAGGCGACCGAGCGGCCGGGCACCAGCCCGCTGAACGACGAGCACCGGGCCGGAACCTTCGTCTGCCGGGGCTGCGAACTGCCGCTGTTCCGGTCGCAGACCAAGTTCGATTCGGGCACCGGCTGGCCCAGCTTCTATGACTTCATCCCGAGGTCGCTGGGGTTCAAGACCGATCTCGCCATCGGCATTCCGCGGACCGAATACCATTGCGCCCGCTGCCTGGGGCATCAGGGCCACGTCTTCGATGACGGTCCGCGTCCGACGGGCAAGCGCTATTGCAACAATGGCGTGGCGCTTACGTTCCAGCCGGCCTGACGCGCATGGCAGAGCGCACGGTCAGCCCGAACAGGACGGTGCAGACGATGACCAGCAGGGCAAAGTCGCGGCCTGTCAGGATCACGGGCACCGCCGCCGACAGCAGCACGAAGGCCGGGATGAAGGCCGCCCAGGGCAGGGCGCGGACCTCGCGCGACACCATGGGCCGGGGCGGGGCGACCGCGCGGCTTTCGATCAGGGTGTTGAGCACGACGTAGCAGGCCGAAAAGCCGATCGCGATGACCGAATAGCGAAACAGATAGTCGGGGCGGCCGAAGGTCCCGGCGGTGAGGACAAGAAGGACCAGGGCGGTGCCGGTGGCGACGGCCAGCAGCAGATTGGGCTCGACCTTCAAGACTTGACCTTCACATAGCTGCCGGGGGCCGGCTCGATGGGCTTCAGCGGCCCCGTCTTCGGATCGCGCGCATCGATCCACTCACCGGACCTGTCATGCAGCCAGGTGGCCCAGTGGTTCCACCAGCTGCCCGGATGTTCGACCGCCCCTGCCTGCCATTCCGCCAGAGACGGGGGCAGGGCGGCATTGGTCCAATGCTGGTATTTCTTCGCCGACGGCGGATTGATGACGCCTGCGATATGGCCCGACCCCGCCAGGGTCAGGGTCACGTCAGCGTTCGAGAAGGCTCTGGCCGAGCGATAGACCGAGTTCATCGGCGCGATATGGTCCTCGCGGCTGGCCTGGAAATACAGCGGGATCTTCACGTTCGACAGATCGACCGTGATGCCGCCGATGCTGAACTCGCCCTTCGACAGAAGGTTCTGGCCGTACATCGAGCGCAGATAGTCCATGTGCAGCTTTTTCGGCATCCGCGTCTGATCTGCGTTCCAGAACAGCAGGTCGAACGCCGCCGGTGACTTGCCCATCAGATAGTTGGACACGAAGAACGACCAGATCAGGTCGTTGGCGCGCAGGGCGTTGAAGGTCTCGGCCATGGCCGCGCCGGGCAGGACGCCGCCCGCCGCGTCCATCTGTTCCTCGATCTGGGCCAGCCAGTGTTCGTCTGTGAACAGCAGCAGATCGCCGGCCTCGGCGAAATCGTGCTGGGCGGCGAAAAAGGTGGTCGCGCCGATGCGTGTGTCCTTCCGGGCCGCCATATGGGCCAGGGCCGCCCCCATCAGCGTCCCGCCGATGCAGTAGCCGACGGTGTTCAGCGTCTTGGATCCGGACTGCTCCAGCGCCTTTTCGACCGCGCGGTAGATCCCTTTTTCCAGATAATCGTCGAAGCCAAAGTCGGCCTTGTCGATGTCCGGGTTCACCCATGAACAGACAAAGACCGTGAACCCCTGGGCCGACAGCCAGCGGATCATGGAGTTCTCCGGCTGGAGATCCATGATGTAGAATTTGTTGATCCAGGGCGGGAAGATCAGCAGCGGTATGGCGCGCTGTTTGTCGGTGGCGGCGTCGAACTGGATCAGTTCGAACAGTTCGTCGCGCCAGACGACCTGGCCGGGCGCGGTGGCGACGTTCTCGCCGACGACGAACTTGCCGTAGTCCGCCTGGCTGATCTTGAGCTTGCCCATGCCGCGTTCCAGGTCGGCGGCGAAATTCTGCATCCCCTTGACCAGCGACTCGCCGTTGGTCTCCGCCATGGCCTTCAGCGCGGCGGGGTTGGAGGCCAGGAAGTTGGACGGGGAGAAGGCGTCGGTCAGCAGCTTTGTGAAAAACTCGGCACGGCGTTTGGTGATCGGATCGACGTCCTCTACCGACGAGACCAGCCCGTTCATCCAGTCCGAGGTGACCAGATAGGACTGGCGCATCATGTCGAACATGGGGTTCTCGGACCAGGCCGGATCCTTGAATCGCTTGTCCTTCGATGGCTGGGGCGGCTCCTCGCCCGCCGCGCGGCGGGTGGTTGAGGCCCACAGGTCCATATAGCGATTGAACAGGTCGGCCTGGGCGGCGAACAGCTTGTCCGGGCGGGCGGCCAGGCTGGTCATCACCGAGTTCATCGCCGGGCCGACGTTGAACGGGTCGGGTGACAGGGCGGCCGGCCGGTCGGCCTGGCTGAGGGCAGCCTCGGCGATGGCGGACTGGGCCGTCATGGCCGCGCGGGCCAGATTCAGCGACAGGGTCTCGATCATCTGGCGCTGATCGGCGGCCATATCAGGCAGGGCGAAGGGCGATGCCGTTTGCGGGTCCGGGCCGCGAACAGGTTCCGGGATGGCTTCCAGCTCAGGCCTGGCGGCGGGTTTGGGTTTGGAGGCGCGCGGTTTGGCGGACGTCGGGCGACCCGCCTTGCGTGGAGCCTTGGCGGCGGCGAGCGTGGGAGGCGGTGGGGTCGGGGTACGGGCCATGGGGTCCTCTCTGCGCTTCCTGATCGGTCCGGGCCTGCTCCGCCCTTCCGCCTGTCATCATCATGGCATATGACCAGCCCCGACATGAACGCGCATCAGGCGAAAAAGATAGCGGGTCTGCTGCTGCTCCTGGCGGGGACGTCCGGATGCGCTGCGGCGTTTGACCCGACGACCGATGCCTCCTCGCCGGTGGCACCGCGCGTCCAGGCGCTCGTCGATGCCAATCGCCAGTATCCGCGCTGGGCGGACTTCCCGGCAACGGCGACCGATACGCCACAGCCGCTCGAGGTCGCAGCGCGTGTCAATACCTTGAAGGCCTCCGCAGGCGCCCTGGCCGGCGAGGCCTCGCGAATCGAATGGACCCTGGGCGATCCCCTGGTGTTTGCTGCCGAGACCCGGGTGCGCATCGACGCCCGGCAGATCGCGCCGGCCACCGCGCAGACACAGGCCGATGTGGAGGCTTTCGCCGCCGAGCAGCGCCGCCGCGGTACCGCCCCGCCGCCGATCGATCGGGCACCCGCGCCGCGCTGATCCGCGAAATCCATCGCCCGGCCGAGAGAATCCGGGGATCATCCCGCTCAGGAGTATTTCACATGGCTGATACGGCCCCCTTCGCCTCGACCCTCGCGGCCGATGCCGCCATGGTCACTGAACTGGCGGCCATCGCCTCCTGGGCCCAGATCGGGCGCGGAGATGAAAAGCACGCCGATCAGCTGGCGGTCGACGCCATGCGCACCGCGCTGAACAGCCTGGACATCGACGGCAAGATCGTGATCGGCGAGGGCGAGCGCGACGAGGCCCCGATGCTCTATATCGGCGAGAAGGTCGGCACCGGCAAAGGCCCGGTCATCGACATCGCCCTTGATCCGCTGGAAGGCACCACCCTGACGGCCAAGGCCATGGCCAATGCCCTGACGGTCCTGTCGATGTCGGCCGGCGGCGGCATGCTGCACGCGCCCGACACCTATATGGACAAGATCGCGATCGGGCCGGGCTATGCGCCGGGCACCGTCGATCTGGACATGACGCCGGGCGACAATGTCCGCTCCCTGGCCTCGGCCAAGGGCGTGAGACCGGACCAGATCACGGTCTGCGTCATGGACCGCCCCCGCCACGAAGCCCTGATCGCCGCCCTGCGCGAGGTCGGTGCCAGGGTCATGCTGATCACCGACGGCGACGTCGCGGGGGTGATCCACACGGCCGAGCCAGAGACCGGCATCGACCTGTACCTGGGATCGGGCGGCGCGCCCGAGGGCGTTCTGGCAGCCTCGGCGCTGAAGTGTGTCGGCGGGCATTTCCAGGGACGGCTGCTGTTCCGCAACGACGATGAGCGCGCGCGGGCCCAGCGGACGGGCGTCACGGATTTCGATCGCAAATACGACCTGCATGAACTGGTCTCGAAGGATGCCGTCTTCGCCGCCACCGGCGTGACCAAGGGGGCCATGCTGGATGGGGTTCAGATGGGTGCCCACTTCGTCACGACCCACACGCTGGTGATGGATTCCTCGACCCGGACCGTGCGCCGCATTCGCACGACCCGTCCCCTCTGATGGCCGATGGACCGCCGGCCGCGCTGCTGACGCCGGGGTTCCTCGATGTCGCGCGCTCCCTGTCCGGGCGTGCCTGGAGACAGCGGCCGGCGGAGGCATCCGTCATCCGCGCTCTCATGCAGGGGCTGGGTCTGGAGGAACCGCTGGCGCGCGCCCTGGCGGCTCGCGGCGTGAAGGCGGAGGAGGGAGCCGACTTTCTGGAGCCGACGCTGAAGGCGCTGTTTCCCAACCCGTCCAGCTTCATGGATATGGACGTCGCGGCGGAGGCCATCGTGTCCGCGATCGAGGCCGGCGAGCGCATCCACGTTTTCGCCGACTACGACGTCGACGGCGCCTCCAGCGCGGCCTTGCTGGTCCGCTGGTTCCGGGCGCTGGGCCACGATCTGCCCCTTTATGTCCCCGATCGCCTGACCGAGGGCTATGGCCCCAGTCCGATGGCGTTCGACCGGCTGAAGGCTTCCGGGGCCGATCTGGTCATCACGGTCGACTGTGGGGCCGCGGCGAACGAGGCTATCGCCCATGCCGGCGCGATCGGTCTGCGCGTCGTGGTGATCGACCACCACATGATGCGCGAGGAACCGCCGGCCTGCATTGCCGTGGTCAATCCGAACCGTCCGGGAGACACCTCCGGTCAGGGCAATCTGGCGGCGGCGGGTGTCGTCTTCGTCCTGCTGGCGGCGCTGAACCGCGAGGCGCGCAAGCGGGGCCTTTTTGCGGAGACGCCGGAGCCCGATATTCGCCAGTGGCTGGACCTCGCGGCCCTGGGAGCCATCTGCGACGTCACCGGACTGACCGGGTTCAACCGCGCGCTGACGGGGCTTGGCCTGAAAGTCATGTCGAACTGGGGCAATCCCGGGCTGAGGGCGCTGCTGGCCGTTGCGGGTAGCGAGCCCGGACCGGCCAAGTCGAGCCACGCCGGCTTTGTTCTTGGCCCGCGCATCAATGCGGGCGGCCGGATCGGTCGGGCGGATCTGGGCGCGCGTCTGCTGTCCACCGACGATCCGGACGAGGCGCGCGCCCTGGCCGAGGAACTGGACGCGCTGAACATCGCCCGCCGCGAGGTGGAGCGCGAGGTCACAGAGACGGCGACACGCCGGGTCGAAGCCGCGGGTCATCATGCGGACGGATCGGCGGTGGTCGTCGTCTCGGGCGAGGACTGGCATCCGGGGGTGGTCGGGATCGTGGCCGGGCGACTGCGCGAGCGGTGGCGCAAGCCCGTCGTGGTGATCGGCGTGGACGCCGTCGCGGGCGTCGGAAAGGGGTCGGGCAGATCGCAGCCGGGCATGAATCTGGGCCGTGCGATCCAGGCCGCGTGGCGCGAGGGTCTTCTGATGGCCGGCGGGGGCCATGCCATGGCGGCCGGCCTGACCGTCCGGCCGGACGGTATCGACGCCCTGCGGGGATTTCTGAACACGGTGCTCGCCGGAGAACAGGCCGACGCCGATGCGCTGGACTGGGTCGAGGTGGATGCCTTGATCGATCCGGGTGCCGCGACGCGCGCGCTGTTCGAGGGGTTCGAACGTCTGGCCCCCTTCGGCCCCGCCAACCCCGAGCCGCTGTTCGCCCTCAGCGGCGTTCAGGCCCGCGAGCCGGTGCAGATGAATGGCGGCCATGTGCGATGCCGCCTCGTCGGAGCGGACGGATCGTCGATCAAGGCGATCGCCTGGCGGTGTGCGGACCTGCCGACAGGCAAGGCCCTGCTGGCCGGGCAGGGCGGTCTGAGCATCGTCGGTCGTCTGAAGGCGGACGACTGGAACGGGCGCAAGGGCGTTCAGCTGGAGATCGAGGACATCGCCGATCCCCGCATGGCGGTTTAGGTCGAAACGGCGCTTGCGCCCCCCGGAATCGCCCGCTATATCGCCCGCTCTCGCGCAGCGGTCCCTTCGTCTATCGGTTAGGACGTCAGGTTTTCAACCTGAAAAGAGGGGTTCGACTCCCCTAGGGACTGCCACGCGGGATTTGCCCCCGACATCGCTATCGCGCCGCTTTCGCCGATGACGGTGCGCGCCTTGCTGTCGAGAGTATGGGCGCTTTTGCGCATCATTCGACCAGTGACCGCCGCACCCCAGGCTGGAAACGTGTGTTTTTCGCTTTTCCAGCGTTCATGGAACTGTGTTAAATGGAAGCAGGTCTGCGTGACATGCAGGCGGGGGGCTTGACGTGTCCGAATTTGAGAGTCTGGAGACGACCGATGTGGTCCGTGTCGCCGGACGCGTAAAGTGGTTCGATCCGGGAAAGGGCTATGGCTTTATCGTGCCCGACGACCCGGATCGGACCGATCGCAAGGACGTTCTCCTGCATATTTCCAGCCTGCGGGATGCCGGTCTGGACCTGGCGGACGAGGGCGCTGCGATCGATTGCGACTGCGCCCGGCGCGCCAAGGGCTGGCAGGTCGTGAGGGTTCACGACCTCGGAGTCGGCGAGCCGGAGATGGTCGCGCCCCGTCGCGCGGGCTACGACGGACTGAAGTCCGATGCCCGCGGCCTGTCGGCGCCCCCGACCGCAACGGGCAATCTGGAACCGGCCGTCGTGAAATGGTTCAACCGTACCAAGGGATACGGTTTCGTGGTGCGTGAAACCGATCCGGGCGATATCTTCGTCCATATCGAGACCTTGCGTCGCTGCGGGCTGGACGATCTGGTCCCGGGCGAGACGGTTGCGGTACGCTTCGCATCGGGGCCCAAGGGCCTGGTGGTTGCCGAAATCAAGCCGGGCGGCTGATCCCGCCCCGAAAGGGCGGATATGCTGTCGAGACGTTTGCTGATCGCCGCCGGGCTGGGCCTGGCGCTTCTGACGGGGGCCTGTGCCGGGGACACCGGGCCAGTCGATTCGGCAGGTCGACCGCTTGAGCCGCTCACCATCGTCACCGCAAGCGGCGAGCACCCGTTCCTCGTCGAGATCGCCGACGATGAGGCCGAGCGTCAGCGCGGGCTGATGTTCCGCCCGCCGCTGGATGAGGATCGCGGCATGCTGTTCCAGTTCCCCGTCGCCGAAGAGCAGGCCTTCTGGATGAAGAACACGCCCAGCTCGCTGGATATCATCTACATCGATCCGACCGGCCGCATCATCTCGATCGCGAGCCATGCCACGCCGTATTCCGAGGTGCCATTGCCGTCGAACGGTGCCGCCAATGGCGTCCTGGAGTTGCGTGCGGGCCGCGCAGAGGAAATCGGGGCCGTGCCAGGGTCGACCGTCAGGCACCCCTTTTTCAAACCGTGAGGCCATCTTCCCGTTGCGGTGAAGGCCGGATGCTGGCAGACCCCTCCGCCGGAGTGTAGCGCAGCCTGGTAGCGCATCTGGTTTGGGACCAGAGGGTCGGAGGTTCGAATCCTCTCACTCCGACCAGGCCTTCTTGACGAGGGCTACCGCTCGCGACGCGGTCGCTCGCTGCTTGAGCCCATTATTGGTAAGGGTGGCTACCGCTCGCGACGCGGTCGCTCGCTGCTTGAGCCCGGTATTGGTAAGGGTGGCCATCGCTTCGCACGCGGCGCTCAGCCGGTTGAGCGACCTTTAGTGGAGATACCATCATGCTGGCGCGCATCTATCGCCCCGCCAAGACCGCAATGCAGTCGGGCAAGGCCAGGTCGAAGGACTGGCGGCTGGACTTCGAACCCGCGTCTGCGCGCACGATCGATCCGCTGATGGGCTGGACCAGTTCCTCGGACATGAACGGCCAGGTGCGGCTTTCGTTCGAGACCCGCGAGGAGGCCGTCGCCTATGCAGAGCGGCACGGCATTCCATTCCGGCTGCACGAGCCGCAGGAGCCGCCCGTCATCCTGAAGGCCTATGCCGACAACTTCGCCACCAACCGCAAGCAGCCCTGGACGCATTAGAAAGGGCGGCTGTCGCTCCCGACACGGTCGGTCGCGACTTGAGCCGCGGTGTTCAGGGCGGCTATCGCGCCCGACACGGTCGGTCGCGACTTGAGCCGCGACAGGGTTTGCGGCTAACGCACCCTCTGTGGGCCATGGTTTGTCCCGCGCCAGGAGCACCCATAGCTCAACCGGATAGAGCACCCGCCTTCTAAGCGGGATGTTGCAGGTTCGAGTCCTGCTGGGTGCGCCATTTCCCTGAAACAGAGCGATGCCCGAAATCGACGGTCAGACGCTCCGCCAGCCTTCGAGGGCGGCGTCCAGATCGGCGATCAGTTCGGCCGGGTCTTCCAGTCCGATGTGCAGCCGCAGCAGCGGCCCCTCAAGGCGGGGCGGCGATGTCCTCCAGGCCATCTGCGGCGTCTCGCAGGTAATGAGACTCTCGAACCCGCCCCAGGAATAGCCGAGGCCGAAGAGGGTCAGCCGGTCGAGCAGAGCATGGGCCGCCGCCGCGTCGCCGCCGTTCATGACCACCCCGAACAGGGAGGCCGCGCCGACATGATCACGAGACCAGATGGCGTGGTTCGGGTCACCCGGCAGGGCAGGATAGAGCACACGGGAAACCTCTGGTCGCACAGCCAGCCACCTCGCGATCTCCAGCGCAGACCGGGCCTGTTCGGCATATCTCAAGGGCAGGGTTCGCAGGCCCCTGAGCGCCAGCCAGGCGTCGTCGGGTGAAACGCACACGCCGATATCCTCCACCGCCTCGGCCAAGGCCCTGCAGACCTCGGGCCGGATAGCCGATACCGCGCCCAGCATCAGGTCGGAGTGACCACCGACATATTTGGTCAGGGCCTGCACACTGACGTCCACCGCGTGCGCGAGGGGCTTGAACCCGAGTCCCGCCGCCCAGGTGTTGTCGGTCACCGTCACGATGCCCCGGGCGCGGGCTTCGGCGGCCAGGGCGGGGACATCGATCATCTCGAACGTCAGCGATGAAGGGGACTCGATCAGGATCAGCCGGGTGCGTTCCCCGATGGCAGCGACGATTTCGGCGGCGGAGGCTTCGGCGGGATGGAACCGTGTGTTGATGCCCCGGGCGGCCAGGTGACGGTTCAGGAACCGTCGGACCGGGCCATAGACAGCATCCGTCGTCAGGATTTCGTCCCCCGGACGCGTCAGAGCCAGGAGTGGCAGGGTGACGGCCATCAGACCCGACGGTGCAAGCCAGCAGTCGGTCGCACCTTCAAGGTCGGCGATCGCCCGTCGCAGCGCGACCTGCGAGGCCGTGCCCTCGATCCCGTAGAGTGGTCCCAGCGACCCGTCGCGCATATCGCCGACGGAGTCGGACAGGAGGGTGGACGCCCGTTCGATGGGCGGATTGACCGGCCGACGACCGCCGCCGCGTCGTGTGGCGGTCGCAATCAGTCGCGTGCGATCGGAAAGCGGTGCCATCGGCATCTCCAGGGTTGCGGAGGGATCGTCAAAGTCTTCTAAAGCAGCGGGGTGCCGCGGGCGACGGGAGTCGCGCATGCGCAATGCAGGACGAAACATGGGCCGGCGAGCCACGGGTTTTGGCATCTGGACAGCGGCCGCTGCCGCCCTGGCGCTGCTGGTCGCCTGCGGAAAGCCGGATGCCCAGGCCCCGGAAACCCCTTCGACGACCACCGTGGCCGCCCGGGCCGGATCGGCCGCCGTTGCCGAGAGCGCGACCCTGACGGCCGTGAAGCGGCGGGGGCGTCTGAACTGCGGGGTCAATCAGGGCCTCGTCGGCTTCGCCTATACGGACAATCGCGGCGAGTGGCGCGGGTTCGACGTGGACTTCTGTCGCGCTCTGGCGGCTGCGGTGCTGGGGGACGCGGACGCCGTCCGTTTCGTGCCGCTGACGGCGGAGAACCGGTTTCAGGCCCTGGCGGACGGTCGGATCGACGTCCTCTGGCGCAATACGTCCTGGACGATGGAAAGAGACACGGCGGGCAATCTGAGCTTCGCCGGCATCAACTATTACGACGGCCAGGGTTTTCTGGTTCGGCGCGCCCTGAACCTGAACAGCGCCACCGAACTGACCGGCGCGCGTATCTGCGTGCAGTCAGGCTCGACCAGCGCACTGAACGTCGAAGACTATTTCAGGAGCCGGGGCATCGAATATCGCGCGGTCGTCCTGCCGAGTGAAGCGGCTGCGCGGCAGGCCTATGGCCGCGAGGCCTGCGACGCCTTGTCAGCGGATGTGTCGGCGCTGGCGGCGGCACGGACGACGCTGGCCGACCCGGGCCAGCATGTGATCCTGCCCGACATCATCTCGAAGGAACCGCTGGGTCCTGTCGTCCGCCGTGGCGACGAGCAGTGGACGGCGATCGTGCGCTGGACGCAGAACGCCCTGATCATGGCCGAGGAGCTGGGCGTGACCCAGGCCAATGTCGAGGCCCAGGCCGGGGAGTCGCGTGATCCCCGGGTGCGACGCCTGTTGGGGGCCGAAGGCGCGTTCGGGTCCCGGATGGGTCTGTCCGATGACTGGGCCAGGGACGCCATCAGCAGCGTCGGAAACTACGGTGAAGTCTTCGACAGAAACCTGGGTTCGCAATCGGCCCTCGACCTGGCGCGTGGTCTCAATGCACAATGGAACGCTCGACCGGCCGGTCTGATCTACGGCCTGCCGGTCCGCTGACATCCGATCGGCTCGCGCACGTCGCGGTC